>NZ_JAWOUH010000018.1:0-88312 GCF_033339295.1 Vibrio sp. 704
TGGGTGTTTTTTATTCTAAAAAGCGAGTTTTCACTACTATTCTACCTCCATACACCCTGTAATCGCCCTGAATAAGGAAAAAAGATGAGCTCAATGAGAAGCTACAAAGGTATAAAGCCTGAACTTGGTGAGCGTGTTTACGTTGACCCAACCTCTGTTTTAGTCGGTGATATCCGAATTGGCGATGATTCTAGCATTTGGCCACTGGTAGCAGCGCGAGGTGATGTAAACCACATTCACATTGGTGATCGAACGAATATTCAAGATGGCAGTGTTTTGCATGTCACCCATAAGAACGCCGAAAACCCAAACGGCTACCCATTGATTATTGGTAATGACGTTACGATTGGCCACAAAGTGATGCTGCACGGTTGTGAGATCCACGATCGTGTTTTGGTTGGTATGGGAGCTATTGTTTTAGATGCTGTTGTAATTGAGTCAGAGGTGATGATCGGAGCAGGCAGTTTAGTGCCACCTGGGAAAGTATTAGAAAGTGGCTACTTATATGTTGGAAGCCCAGTAAAACAAGCTCGCCCTCTATCAGAAAAAGAACGAGCTTTCTTGCAAAAGTCTGCCAATAACTATGTGCAGAACAAAAACGACTACTTAAATGAAGTAAAAGACTTGAACTAAAACCCTGTTAACCGATGATGATATGGCCTTCTTCGTTGAAGGCTTCATCTTCTATTAGCTCTTCAGCCATTTCTTCTAGGTCGAATCTGTAATCAGTAAACACTTTAATTGCCGCTTGCTCAGTTTCAATCAGTGAACCACTGAGCTTTTCTAACTTTTGTTTCGTCACAAAGCACTCTATTAGTGCGCCTGATTGTTGCGCCGAAAAGTTTACCGATTGTGATACTTCATCCCATGATTGAATATCTGGGAATAAGATGGATTGATTCATCGCTTATTGACCTTCAAGATTCTTTCTTAGTTCTCTGAGAATTTGTTTGGCACCAGGACGTAAGCCACGCCAGAGCGTAAAGCTTTCCGCAGCCTGCCCAACTAACATTCCAAGACCGTCATACGCATGAGCGGCACCATTCTCTTTTGCCCATAAGTTAAAGCTCGTCACCCCTTTGCCATAAATCATGTCATAGCTTGTACTGTTAGCGGCAAAGATGGAGGATGAAATAGTCGGCAGTTCACCACTAAGAGAAGCGGATGTGGAGTTAATGATGACATCATACTCTTCATCAATACTTGCCATCTCTTTGGCGAGGATAGGACCGTGAGAGACAAACAGCTCTGCGAGCTCTTGTGCTTTACTAAAGGTACGGTTGGTAATGGTTAAAGAGGTCGGCTTTTGATCGAGTAGTGGCTTAATAACACCACGAGCTGCACCACCAGCACCAATAATTAGGATTCGCGCACCTTCCAATACAACCTGATGCTGAAGCAGATCTTGCACTAAACCTGCACCATCAGTGTTGTCACCGATGATTTCACCATCGTCTAACTTCTTGAGGGTATTTACCGCGCCTGCTAACTGAGCCCGTTCTGTCAATCGACTAGCAAATTGATAAGCATCTTCTTTAAATGGCATAGTGATGTTGCACCCCTTGCCACCTTCAGCAAAAAACACCTTCGCCGCGTCAATAAAACCATCAACAGGTGCACTTTCTGCGGTATACACCAAAGATTGATTAGTTTGACGAGCAAACAAGGTGTGAATGAATGGCGACTTACTGTGTCCGATAGGATTACCAAACACGGCATAGCGATCGATTTGCTGGGTCATTTCCTTACCTTTGTTCCTTACTTAGATATAGAGAAAACAGGGCCACCTGATTACAGATGACCCTATCACTATCTATCTATATAGAAAAGGAGATTCCGTGCTTACCACTCTCGGGCCGTTAGGTATCGCTCGTAAAGTTCAGCTTCTGGCGATCCCGCTTCTGGCTCGTAGCAGTACTCCCAGCGAGCGAGCGGCGGCATTGACATCAGAATCGACTCAGTACGCCCACCACTTTGTAAACCAAATAAGGTGCCACGGTCATACACTAAGTTGAACTCTACGTAACGGCCGCGACGATATAGTTGGAATTCACGCTCACGCTCACCATACTTGATCTCTTTACGACGAGAAACGATCGGCAAGTAAGCCTGGCAATAGCCTTCACCCACTGCTTTGATGTAAGCAAAACACTTATCAAATTCCCACTGGTTTAGATCATCAAAGAACAAACCGCCAACACCGCGAGTTTCATTACGATGTGGTAGGAAGAAGTATTTGTCACACCATGCTTTATGCTCTTGGTAAACATCGTCACCAAATGGCGCACAAAGCAGTTTTGCAGTGTCGTGCCATGATTGGCAATCTTCTTCAAATGGATAGAACGGCGTTAGGTCAAAACCACCACCAAACCACCAAATTGGGTCTTCGCCATCTTTTTCTGCAATAAAGAAGCGGACATTGGCGTGTGAAGTCGGTACGTAAGGGTTTTTAGGGTGAATAACCAAAGAAACACCCATCGCTTCAAAACGACGACCCGCTAGCTCTGGGCGATGCGCTGTCGCAGATGCTGGCATTTCTTTCCCTTCCACATGCGAGAAGTTCACGCCTCCCTGCTCGAAAACAAGGCCATCACGCAAAACACGTGAGCGACCACCGCCACCCAGACGCTCTCCTTTTTCACGTTGCCATGCATCTTCGACAAAGACGGCCTTTCCATCTTCTTGTTCTAACTGCTGACAAATGGAGTCCTGAAGTGACATCAAGAACTGCTTTACGGCGTGCTTATCGATCGCTGACATACGTTATTACCTATTACGTGAAACCTAATGATGGCTGGCTAGCAGGGTTAACCCTGTCTTAATATTTGTGAAGTTTTGGCGTCACGAATCTCGCTGGGTTTATCACGACCGCTGGTCTCGCCACGAAGAATGGCGACCAGCTTATCACCCAACTGCTCTTCGACTTCTTCCGTGGTCATACACGGTGGTAAGCTGGAGAGATTCGCGCTGGTAGAGGTTAACGGCTTTCCGAATGCATTACACATTTTTTGCACCAAAGGATGATCAGTCACACGAACCGCAATTGAATCAAACTGCCCTGAAACCCAGTTGGATACTTTATCGCTCGCTGGCATGATCCAAGTGTATGGGCCTGGCCAAGTGGCATGAACAGTCTGTAATTGTTCTTCAGTCAACTGAGATTCATCAATATAAGGCAAAAGCTGATCATAACTTGCCGCGATTAGAATCAGCCCTTTTTCTACCGGACGCTGCTTGAGCTCTAATAGCTTTTGAATTGCTTCTGGGTTATCTGGATCACATCCGACACCAAAAACCCCTTCTGTTGGATAGGCAATCACTTCGCCTTGCTTGAGTGCGTTGAGCACTTGTTCAAAGTTATCCACCGATTACTTCCTATTTGTTTGACTGTGTTGTTTTCACTAAGTGTACAAATATTCATTCTCAGACACTAAAGCAATTTTTTTATAAAATGTATCAATAGCGCCAACAACAAGACGCAAACGTTTGCTTGAGATAAAAATCCCCGTATAATGCGCACAAATTTATAGCTCACCTAATTTTTGCAGCTTAAAGGAGTTTGAGATGAAAGTCGGTATCATCATGGGTTCTAAATCCGATTGGCCAACCATGAAACTAGCAGCGGACATGCTAGATCAATTTGGCGTGCCTTACGAAACAAAAGTAGTGTCAGCACACCGAACTCCTCAATTACTGGCTGACTACGCCAGTGGCGCAAAAGAACGCGGCATCAAAGTTATCATCGCAGGCGCAGGTGGTGCAGCCCACCTACCAGGTATGGCGGCGGCGTTTACTAGTTTGCCTGTGCTTGGGGTTCCCGTTCAGTCTCGTGCACTGAAAGGTATGGATTCACTGCTTTCTATTGTACAGATGCCAAAGGGAATTGCGGTTGGTACATTGGCGATTGGCGAAGCGGGCGCAGCAAACGCCGGTATCCTAGCAGCGCAAATCCTAGGCACTCATGATGAAAACATCATGGCGAAGGTAGAAGCATTCCGTAATGAGCAAACGGAAACAGTTCTCGCAAATCCAAACCCTGCAGAGGATTAATCAGATGCATGTACTGGTTCTTGGTGCGGGTCAGTTGGCTCGTATGATGTCTCTGGCTGGTGCGCCACTGAATATTCAAATTTCAGCTTACGATGTCAGCAGCGGTGATGTCGTTCACCCTTTAACTCAACAGGTACTTGGCCATGGCTTGGAAAATGCGATTACGCAAGTTGATGTGATTACTGCCGAGTTCGAGCATATTCCACATGACGTGCTCAAAGTTTGCGAAGCGAGCGGCAAGTTCCTACCAAGTACGCAAGCCATCAAAGCAGGTGGTGATCGCCGTATTGAAAAAGCACTGCTTGATGATGCCGGCGTGCGCAACGCGAAATACTACGTCATTGAAACTCGTGAAGACTTTGAGCGCGCAATTGAACACGTTGGTATGCCAATGGTTCTGAAAAGTGCATTAGGTGGTTACGATGGTAAAGGCCAATGGCGCTTAAAAGAAGCTTCTCAAGTCGACGACATTTGGACTGAGATGGCAGAGTGCATCGCGGCAACACCAACTCAAGCGATTGTTGCTGAAGAGTTTGTTCCTTTTAACCGCGAAGTATCACTGGTTGGTGCTCGAAGCAAAGATGGCAGTGTGGAAGTGTATCCTCTGGCAGAGAACGTCCACACCAACGGTGTATTGAGTCTTTCTACTGCGATTGATGCGCCAGGGTTACAGGAACAAGCAAAGCAAATGTTCACGGCAGTCGCAGATAGCCTAGATTACGTTGGCGTATTAGCGCTTGAGTTCTTTGATGTCGATGGGGCACTTTTAGTGAATGAGATTGCTCCACGCGTGCACAACTCTGGTCACTGGACACAGCAAGGTGCAGAAACGTGTCAGTTTGAAAATCATCTGCGCGCAGTGTGCGGCTTACCATTAGGCAGTACGAAATTAGTTCGTGAAACCTCAATGATCAATATTCTTGGTGAAGACACACTACCAGAAGCATTGTTATTAATGGATGGTTGCCACCTTCATTGGTATGGCAAAGAGAAACGTGCAGGTCGCAAGATGGGACACATCAACGTGTGTGGCGACTACCCAGGAGAATTGCACCGTAGGCTGTGCGCTCTGGCAGACATCTTAGACCCAATAGCTTTCCCTGCTGTGCAAGCATTCGCTAAACAGCCTCAACACTAACGTTTGGCAGCAAAAAAACAAAAAAGGGTCGCACGATGCGACCCTTTTTAATTCCTTTGATGTATTTACCCTTGCTGGGTGTGCTGGCACTTACGGTTGGCACATTGCAATTTCACACCACTGGCAAGTTTCTTCTCCACCAACAGAGTAAAACCACACTCTTCGCATCGCCCCTTGACCGGAGCAAGGTTCACAGCAAATTTGCATTTAGGGTAGTTGTCACATGCGTAGAAGGTTTTACCAAAACGCGTCTTACGTTCAACTAAATGACCTTTACCGCATTCAGGACACGCTTGGTGCTCTTGCGACTGTTTTTCTGGCTCTGGTTGATTAATCGACTCAATATGATGACAAGCCGGGTAATGGCTACAACCAACGAACATACCGTAGCGCCCTTGGCGGAGTACCAACTCATTGCCACACTCAGGACAAGGCACACCCAACTCTTTCACGATGTGCCCATCATTGCTGTGTAGCGGTTTAATGTAATCACAGCTTGGATAATGGTTACAGCCGAGAAATGGGCCATGTTTTCCGTGCTTGAGAGTCAGCTCACCACCACATTTTGGACACGGCTCGTGTTCCAAAGCGTGTTCATGGGCAGAGAAAAGGGTGTTGTCGATTTTACTACTCATACTTACCGTTTCGTGAAAACACACAAAAAGACAAGCTCGCGTTTATTCTAGCTAAACTCGAACTTGCCCAGATGGTTAGTGAAGAATCCCTTGTTCCTTGGTGTACAACAGCTCTTCCATTAGCGTATAAGCATTTTCATTACCAGGCACATTAAACAGCACCATCAAAATGATCCATTTGAGGTCTTCAAGCTCAAACTCGCTCGTTTCTAGACCCATCACTCGGTCAATCACCATTTCGCGAGTTTCTGTGGTTAACACATTGATTTGCTCGAGAAACAATAAAAACCCTCGGCATTCCAAATCTAAACGCTGCATCTCTTTCGCTGTGTAGATACGAGTTGATGACGAAGCCATGCAAGTCGAGATTGCAGAAGAGGTGTCACTTTGCTGCAATGCGGCAAGCTCTTCTAACCAGACAAGGGCTTTGTAGATATCTTTTTGTTGGAAGCCTGCACGAAGCAATTCTTCTTCCAACTCGTCTTGTTCGACCTGTAACTCTGCATCGCTATGGATGTAGGTTTCGAATAGATACATCAGTATATCCATCATCATAGCTAGCCCCTCCCCTTTCGAATATAGCCACCTGAAACCGCAACGACATGCCCAGAGAGTTCTAACTCTAAGAGCTGCATCATGACTTCTTGGACAGGTATATTGGTCCTGTTTGCAAGAATATCAACCGGTGTAGCTTCACTTCCTACGTTAGCTAACAGCTGAGGAAATGGCAATTCTTCTTCATCATTTAACGTAGAAAATAAATCGGTACTCTGATTAATAGACCAATCAAGCAAGGACTGTATTTCATCTAAGACATCTTTCGTCTTTTCTACGAGGCAAGCGCCATGACGTATCAACTGGTTTCCACCGCAGGCATTGGGGGCATTGATTGACGCTGGCAGCGCAAATACTTCTCGACCTTGCTCAAGCGCGTAACGAGCTGTAATTAACGAGCCGCTCTTTTTCGCCGCCTCGACGACCAGTACACCAAGCGATAATCCACTAATAATACGATTACGACGCGGGAAGTTTTCTGGGCGCGGCTTGGCATTAGGCCGAAACTCAGACACCAAAGCCCCATGTTCAATAACACGTTGCGCTAAACCACGATGACGTGCCGGATAAATATTTTCTAAGCCAGATCCTAGCACCGCAATCGTCTTACCACCCGCTTGCAACGCACCATCATGCGCATGACCATCAATGCCTAAAGCGAGACCACTGGTGACAATAAAATCGTGCTGAACAAACTCTGCAGCAAACTGACGTGCATGCTGTAATCCATCAATACTCGCATTTCGACTGCCAACCATCGCGATTTGTGGCTGAGAAAGACAAGTAGGGTTTCCTTGAACAAAAAGTAGAGGTGGCGGTGCAACGATTTGTTTGAGTTGAGGTGGATAACGCGGGTCAGTCAGTGTCAGGATATGATGGTTTGTAGAAGCCTCAAGCCAGCTTAAACAAGCATCGACTTCTTTATCTGTTGAAGCCCAAGCTTGAATTTGCTTAGTTGTTAACCCAAGTTGTTGTAGCTGTTCAGGAGAGAAGTTTACGATGTTACATGGCGTGTCTCTTGCCAGTAGCTTATTCATTTTGACGCCGCCAATGCCTGGTAAACAACTCAGTTTTAACCAGGCAGCGAGATCATCGTTATTTCGTCGATTCATCGATGGTTAATTCGTCCGCCAACGGTGACACCACCGAAATATCTTGGTTAATGGGTTTCGTACTGTTAGTGATCAGTGCCAAGCTAAAGTACTCATAAGGACGAATGACCAGCAACTCACCAACTTTGCTTTGAGGCAAAGTGATTTTCTTATCAAGCACACCAAACTCTTTCTTGAACTCATCGCCGTCTTTGTAAACTGGGTGCGCGTCTTCTTTTAAATCAAACACACTGCCTTGCTTCAGATTGTCTGACGTGCCTTTATCAATCACCACGACTTGGTTAGTTGAACTAAAGCGAATACCTTCGATATTACCTAGCAACTTTGCAGAACTGCCTTGTGGCGACGGCAGCGGATAGAACGTAGTCGTGAAGTCAGTATTCTCAACCGATTGATTTGGCAACGCGATATCGTTACGTAGGATTTCTTGCATTTGCGATGTAAGCTTCAAACCTGAATAATCACTCGAAGCTTCAACGAGCTCGCCTTTGGCAATCAAACGCAGCGCGGTAATCTCTTCGGACACATCGTCACGCGAAAAGGTAGCTACTGGTCGGTAAATAGCCCAACCTGTCGCGGTCTGATTGCCATTGATATACAGCACATCTTCTGCAGTCAGATACTTACTGCCTTTGCTGCTACCCATCACTTTTGCTGCTCTGTTCAACGAATCTTTATCTAGCAACCGATCCGATTTGAGGTAAGGCATCACCAAACCTTCCGCGACCGTTGGTACGGCTTTCTTTTCTGTGATGCGAGCTTTCGGGCTCAGCTTCTTAACCGGTTTTAGGCTCAACACGGGCTGACCGTTAATCCACACCAAAGACAGCTTGTCTCCAGGATAAATTAAATGAGGGTTGTCGATTTCCGGGTTTACTTGCCATAAACGAGGCCACAACCACGGGCTATCCAAGTACATGGCCGAAATATCCCATAGCGTATCGCCCTTCACGACTACATACGTTTGTGGCGCATCATCTTTAACTGTCAGTGGGTTCGCATCCACATTTGCTACAGCGTTGAAAGAGAAAAGTAACGGCAACGTAACACTGGCAACGTTGCGGAAAATTCGATTCATGACCCTCGTCCTTGGTCTATTAAGCAGGAACCAGAATGGAAATTGGTGCAAGGATGCTGTCATTTAGGCTATAAAATGTCTAGAATTGAGCCAACAAGGTTTGTGCTGTTTCGGCACAGTTCAATATTTCGAGTGAATATGTCTGTATTACAAGTATTAACATTCCCGGATGATCGCCTGCGCACAGTCGCAAAGCCTGTTGAAGCGGTGACACCTGAGATTCAAAAAATCGTCGATGACATGATTGAAACCATGTACGACGAAGAAGGTATTGGCCTTGCTGCAACGCAGGTTGATATCCACAAACGTATCGTAGTGATTGATATTTCAGAAACTCGCGATGAGCCGATGGTGCTAATCAACCCTGAGATTCTGGAAAAGCGTGGCGAAGATGGCATCGAAGAAGGCTGTCTGTCGGTACCAGGTGCACGCGCACTTGTGCCTCGCGCTGCAGAAGTTACCGTTAAAGCACTGGATCGTGATGGCAAAGAGTTCACCTTTGAAGCCGACGACCTGCTAGCGATTTGTGTTCAACACGAGCTTGATCACCTACAAGGTAAGCTGTTCGTGGATTACCTATCGCCACTGAAACGCAAACGCATTCAGGACAAGCTAGCAAAAATCAAACGCTTTAACGAGAAGCAGCAAAACGCTTAATCTCGAACCATACCAATTAGAAGGAAGTCTACCTTGAGTCAGTCTTTACGAATTGTCTTTGCAGGTACTCCGGATTTCGCCGCCCGTCACTTGGCGGCGTTGTTGTCTTCGGAGCATGAAGTCATCGCGGTTTACACAAACCCAGATCGTCCAGCGGGTCGTGGCAAAAAAATGGCTGCGCCACCGGTAAAACAACTGGCGCTAGAACACAATATCCCGGTTTACCAACCTGAAAGCTTTAAGTCCGACGAAGCGAAACAAGAACTTGCCGATCTGAACGCCGACCTCATGGTTGTCGTGGCGTACGGTATGCTGCTGCCACAAGCGGTTCTTGATACCCCTAAACTGGGTTGTATCAACGTACATGGTTCTATCCTACCTCGTTGGCGTGGTGCGGCTCCAATCCAACGCTCTATTTGGGCGGGCGATGCAGAAACTGGCGTGACCATCATGCAGATGGACATCGGTCTCGACACTGGTGATATGCTGAAGATTGCAACTCTGCCAATCGAAGCGACAGATACCAGCGCTTCAATGTACGAAAAATTGGCTGAGCTTGGCCCAGAAGCCCTGATTGACTGCCTAGCAGACATTGCTGCGGGTAAAGCAGTGCCAGTGAAGCAAGACGATGAGCTCGCGAACTACGCGAAAAAGCTCAGCAAAGAAGAAGCACGCATCAACTGGAACGACGATGCGGCGCACATTGAGCGCTGCGTTCGTGCATTTAACCCATGGCCAATGAGCCACTTTGAGGCGGCAGAAAACAGCATCAAAGTATGGCAAAGCCGTGTGGCAGAGCAAACCAGTGACAAGCCAGCCGGCACCATCGTACAAGCAGATAAAACCGGTATTTATGTTGCGACAGGCAACGGCGTACTGGTGCTAGAGCAACTGCAAGTTCCTGGCAAAAAAGCCATGTCAGTTCAGGATATTCTGAATTCGCGTGCGGCTTGGTTTGAAGTTGGCACTCTGCTGGTTTAAGCCATACTAGGGGTTATTATCCCCAATTATACGAACTTTTAGAGGGCAGAGATGCCCTCCTTTACTTTAAGGTACTCATCATGAATGTTCGCGCTGCGGCTGCTAACGTCCTGTATCTTGTCGTCGACAAGGGCCACTCACTTTCAAGCGCTCTTCCAGCGGCTCAACAAACGGTACGACCTCGTGACCACGCTCTGTTACAAGAGATCTGTTACGGTGCGCTACGTTACCTACCTCGCCTAGAAATGATCGCAAACCAATTGATGGATAAGCCGCTAAAAGGCAAACAACGTGTATTCCATCACCTAATTCTGGTTGGTATTTACCAACTGAGCTTCATGCGCATTCCTGCGCACGCAGCTGTCGGTGAAACGGTTGAAGGCACTAAAGAGCTGAAAGGTCCTCGTCTGCGTGGTTTGATTAACGCTGTATTGCGTAACTACCAGCGCAACCAAGAAGAACTCGACCAAATGGCCGTCAGCAACAACGCTGGCAAGTACGGTCACCCAAGCTGGTTACTAAAACTGCTGCAAGAGGCCTACCCACAGCAATGGGAAAGCATAGTTGAAGCGAACAACCAAAAAGCACCAATGTGGCTCCGTGTAAATCACCAACACCACACTCGAAATGAATACCTTGCGCTGCTCAAAAATGAAAACATTGATAGCACACCACACACAGAAGCAATGGACGCCATAAAATTGGCCGCACCATGTGACGTGATGAAGCTACCTGGTTTTGATAAAGGTTGGGTTTCGGTACAAGATGCGGCGGCGCAGCTTTCGATCAACTACCTAAAACCACAAGACGGCGAACTGATTTTAGATTGCTGTGCTGCGCCAGGTGGCAAGACTGCGCACATTCTAGAGCGCACGTCGGGCAGTGAAGTGGTCGCGATTGACTGCGACGACACACGCTTGAAACGTGTGCATGAAAACCTGAAGCGTCTCAACCTTCAGGCAAAAGTGGTTTGCGGTGATGCGCGTAATCCACAAGAATGGTGGCAAGGCGAGCAATTTGATCGCATTTTGCTGGATGCCCCATGTTCTGCGACTGGCGTGATTCGTCGTCACCCAGACATCAAATGGCTACGTCGTGCAGACGACATCGCCGCATTAGCAGAGCTGCAAAGTGAAATTTTTGATGCCATGTGGACGCAACTGAAGCCCGGCGGCACCATGGTTTACGCGACTTGTTCAATCACACCGCAAGAAAACGTGGAGCAAGTAAAAGCGTTTTTAGCACGTACCGCGGATGCGCAACTGCTGGATTCTGATCCCGACCAGCCTGGTCGTCAAATTCTACCAGGCGAAGAAGATATGGATGGTTTCTACTACGCAGTGCTAACTAAAACACACGCGTAACAGCATGCTAAATAGGGCGATTGAAGTGATTTCAATCGCCTTTTTCAGATACGAGAAAAGAGTATGAAGATCATTATTCTTGGTGCAGGTCAGGTTGGCGGCACACTGGCAGAAAACCTAGTGGGTGAAAACAACGACATCACCATCGTCGACAATAATGCCGACCGACTGCGTGAATTGCAGGACAAATACGACCTGCGTGTGGTCAATGGCCATGCGAGCCACCCAGACGTGCTGCATGAAGCTGGCGCGCAAGACGCCGATATGCTCGTCGCAGTAACCAACACTGATGAAACCAACATGGCTGCCTGTCAGGTCGCGTTCACTCTATTCAATACCCCAAACCGCGTTGCACGTATTCGCTCTCCAGAATACTTGGCAGAAAAAGAAGCCCTGTTTAAATCTGGCGCTATTCCTGTTGATCACCTTATCGCACCAGAAGAACTCGTCACGAGCTACATCGAACGTCTGATCCAATACCCAGGCGCGCTGCAAGTGGTGAGCTTTGCTGAACAGAAAGTCAGCCTAGTGGCGGTGAAAGCCTACTATGGTGGCCCGCTGGTGGGTAATGCGCTGTCTGCTTTGCGTGAGCACATGCCGCACATCGATACCCGTGTGGCGGCTATTTTCCGCCAGGGTCGCCCGATTCGCCCACAAGGCACCACGATTATTGAAGCCGACGATGAAGTGTTCTTCGTTGCAGCAAGTAATCATATTCGCTCAGTGATGAGTGAGCTTCAGCGTCTAGAAAAACCGTACCGCCGCATCATGATTGTTGGCGGGGGTAACATCGGCGCAAGCTTGGCTAAACGCCTAGAGCAAACTTACAGCGTGAAGCTGATTGAGCGTAACTACCAGCGTGCAGAAAAGCTCTCTGAGCAACTAGAAAACACCATCGTGTTCTGCGGTGATGCGGCAGACCAAGAGCTTCTCTCGGAAGAGAACATCGACCAAGTCGACGTCTTCATCGCGCTGACCAACGAAGATGAAACCAACATCATGTCTGCAATGTTGGCAAAACGCATGGGCGCCAAAAAAGTGATGGTGCTGATCCAACGTGGCGCTTATGTAGACCTGGTACAAGGCGGCGTAATTGATGTAGCAATCTCACCTCAGCAAGCCACTATTTCAGCCTTGCTAACGCACGTTCGTCGCGCTGATATCGTAAACGTGTCCTCACTTCGCCGCGGTGCTGCGGAAGCGATTGAAGCCGTCGCTCACGGTGATGAAAGTACATCTAAAGTGGTTGGACGTGCGATTGGAGATATAAAGCTTCCACCTGGGACCACCATTGGTGCTATCGTTCGTGGCGAAGAAGTTCTTATTGCCCACGACCGTACGGTCATCGAGCAGGATGACCATGTGGTGATGTTCCTGGTCAACAAAAAATACGTATCAGACGTCGAAGCGCTATTCCAGCCGAGTCCATTCTTCCTCTAGGATTTTCCTATGGTCAACTTACGTCCCGTACTGTTTGTTATCGGGCTGGTTTTATCCAAACTGGCCCTGTTTATGTACGTGCCGACTTTGGTCGCTTTCTTTACCGGTACGGGGGGATTCCTCGATTTCGCCCAAGCCGTTGTGATCACGCACCTTGCCGCCTTCATCTGCCTAACGATAGGTCGAACCGCCAAGTTCAAACTCAGCGTACGCGATATGTTCCTCATCACCAGTTTGGTTTGGACCATCGCGAGTGCGTTTGCCGCCTTGCCATTTGTGTTTATCAACCACATCAGCTTCACCGACGCCTACTTCGAAACGATGTCGGGTATCACCACGACGGGCTCAACGGTGCTCAGTGGCCTAGACAACATGGCGCCGAGCATATTGCTGTGGCGCTCTATTTTACAATGGCTTGGTGGCATTGGTTTTATCGTGATGGCGGTAGCAGTGTTACCTATGCTGAATGTCGGTGGTATGAAGCTATTCCAAACCGAATCATCAGATTGGTCGGATAAAAGTAGTCCAAGAGCGAAAACGGTCGCCAAAAACATCGTAGCGGTTTATTTGATGCTAACGGGCCTATGTATTTTGGGCTACTTGATCACCGGCATGAACCTGTTCGAAGCAATCAACCATGCCTTTACTACGCTATCGACGGGTGGATACTCTACATCTGATGGGTCAATGAACCACTTCTCTAATGGCGCACATTGGGTGGCCACTACCTTTATGTTCTTAGGTGGTTTGCCGTTTTTGCTCTTTATCGCCGCGTTACGTAAACGCCGTATTGATGTGTTGGTTAACGACGCTCAAGTTAGAGGATTTGCGTACCTATTCGTATTCTCAAGCTTAGTGATTTCAGCTTGGTTAGTGATTCGAGATGGGTACACCATTTTGGATGCCCTGCGAGTGTCGATGTTTAATATTGTCTCTGTCGTCACCACAACTGGCTTTGGCTTAGAAGACTTCACCGCATGGGGCGCATTACCCACCACTCTTTTCGCATTCTTAATGATGGCGGGGGCATGCTCAGGCTCAACGTCTGGCGGGATCAAAATCTTCCGCTTCCAAATTGCAATGACGCTGCTAAACAAACAAATGATGAAGTTGATTCACCCTTCAGGAGTGTTTGTACAGCGTTATAACCAGCGACCGGTGAATGATGATATTGTTCGCTCAGTGGTGGCATTTGGCTTGATGTTTTTTATCACTATTATCTTTATCGCGGGTTGTTTAAGTGCACTAGGCCTCGACCCTGTGACCAGTATTTCTGGCTCAATCACCGCCGTTGCCAATGTTGGCCCTGGTATGGGCAGTGTGATTGGCCCGACAGGCAACTTCGCGCCTCTGCCCGATACTGCCAAATGGCTCTTAAGCTTTGGGATGTTAATGGGCCGCTTGGAAATTCTGACTATTCTTGTACTGTTCTTTCCTGCGTTTTGGCGCCGCTAAGCAGACTCTAATTAAAAGGTATAACAATGAAAACATGGATTACTCTGGCGACCCTACTTGCCGCCTCATCCACATACGCCGCCGAGGTCATCACTTTAGCCGATGGTCGAGAAGTGAAGTTGAACGATGACTTTACCTGGGAATACGTCATGAAAAAACCGGCGCAGCAAGCGACGGAGACACAAACAACAGCAAGCGTAGTTGAAACAATCGCAGCTCCTGCGATTGCGACAATTCCAGTGGTAACGAAAACCGTTGGCACGACCGTGGTGGTAAACGCCAAAAAGCCAACCATGCAGCTATCAGATTCAGGTGTGGATGTATTGATTGGTTCAGCAAGCTATCAAAGCGGTGAGCTTATTTTGCCTACATCAATCACTAACCAAAGCTCTCAATCTGTCATTCAAGTGGAAGTTGAGGTGCAAGTGTTTGATATGTCTGGTCAGCAACTGGCAAAAGAAAACGTGACTGTTTGGCAATCCATCAAGCGCATGGCGGATACCTACCTGCGACCACAGCAAGCGGAACAAGGTAAGAGCATTAAATTGGCTGTACCGCAATCACAGCAATACCAGTTTTCTGCCAAAGTGCTAGAGGTAAAAACTCGCTAATACGTGTTTAATATTCTTTGTTGAGCCTATCGGCTAGATAGGCTCAACAAAGTAATAAATCGCAAAGAAATGGCACACGCAGCCAGCCAAAACAAAGCCGTGCCAAATCGCATGGTTAAAGGGAATACGCTTCGCAACGTAGAAAATCACCCCCAGTGAATACACAATTCCACCAGCGGCAAGCAGTGTAAGTCCGCCGACATCCAAGTTAATAGCTAATTGATAAATCACAATCAACGATAACCATCCCATCACCAAATACGTCATCAAAGAAAGCTTTTTAAATCGATAGACGAACGCAACTTTCATGATGATGCCGATCAACGCAATGCTCCAAATAACGATCATCAACCCAAATGCTAGAGGTGTTCTTAAGCTGACTAACAAGAAAGGGGTATAGCTGCCTGCTATCAAAAGATAAATAGCACAATGGTCGAAGGTTTTTAGCCAACGTTTCGCTTTGGGATGAGGGATCGCATGATAGAGCGTCGAGGCCAAAAATAGCACGATAATACTCGCACCATAAATCGCCATACTGGTAAGCGTTAAAGTGTCAGCTTGATGGTCTATGGCTTTAACTAACAGCAGTATCAAGCCAACAATACCAAAAATCATCCCTATACCGTGGGTGATGGTATTGGCCAGTTCTTCACGTTGACTGTATTGAGGTTTCTGCAGCTCGGACATCAATGCGCCTATACTAGAGTTTGAAATTTGCTCTAGTATGGCACATTAGGCTTACACGTGTAAGCTTAAATTAAGACTCATGAACGGCAGTAGTTTGATCGAGATAATTGAGTACCAGTTCGCCAACTTGATCTGGCTTAGTCGTGGCAGGAATGGTCAGCTCTCGCTTGAGTTTGCCACTACCCAGTAAGCTCGCGAGCATGCCACCTTGCCCCTTGCGTGTGCGGTCAACTTCAAACCACAACTTGAGCTCTTGCTCACTGCGGTGGGCAACAAATTCTAATTCGCGCCACACGCCGTGGTAAGGTCCGTCGGTTGGCACCAGTTCAAACTCTTGCACAAATGGTAGATCGAATCCTTTCACTTCCTCGCATTCCACCTGGCGAATTCGTAAACCTTGCGCTTCAAATGCAGATAGTACCGCATCCATCAGTGGATCAGGTCGGACGGTGAGGATGTCTTTATCAGTCGGATCCAAAGCAGCAGCAACGTCTAAGCCAGTTTCTAACCATACTTTGGCATCACCAATGGTGACAGGCGTGTTCCAAGGCACATCGAGCTTAACATCGAAGGTACGCTCTTCGCCGGAATGGATGGTAAATGCGTAAGGGAGACTCCACTTAGCAAGCACATGAGTTTGAGGTACTCGGCGCATGCTGTGTCCTTCTCGCGCACCACGGTCATCAGGGGCTTCTGCGATGTAGCGGCAACAGAGTTTTAAATCAATGTTGTCGATCGCTTGTTCAGTCGCACCACCATATACATGGATCGACACATCCACACTTTGACCTGGGTATAGCACGTCTTGGTTTAAGATTGAGTCGACCTTCGCGCTCCCAATCCCAAAACTGGCAAGTGTCTTCTTCAAAAATGACATAGGCACCTCCTTCATCGAGATCTCATACTACTACTGCTGATCGTGGGATCAAACAAAAATTGCCTCGAACATCGCGACAAAATGACAAAATCTAAACAATTCAATTGCTCAACTATCGACCAATTATTACAAGGATGCTAATCTTACACTTGATATGCATGCATATCGGTATTCCTGACTCATTAACTGGATTGGCGAGAGCCAGAAGAGTGATTCTTCAATCTTGTTGGAGCCTAGCTCATAATGATTCAGGCCATTACATCGGCAATGGATATGCCTGACAGTTAGGTAAATTAATGCGCCCAACAACAGTCAGGTTCGCACACACTAATACTAGTGCAATGCGCCGCCGCAGTGGCTTTACTACTGCACCAAAGGCAAAGCAAGTTGCGCCAGCAATGACATTGGTTGAGAAGACAGCAATGATGTCGAGTGTTCCGGCCAAAGTTATCAAAGCAGCTTAATCAAAAGCGCGGCGCCAGCTGCGCTTTTTTCTTTGCGCGCTATTCATAAAACTTCAAAGACATAAAACAAACTACAGAGAAAGAGATAGTTTTTCCTATTTGGTCTTCGCAAAGCAATTTGGTACCTTTACTGCTAATTACACCTATAAATTCTGTGGAGAAAGAAATGAAGTGTCATCGCATTGAAGAGCTGCTTGAGCTACTAGAGCCTGAATGGCATAAAGATCAAGAGCTGAACCTCTTGCAGTTCATCGTTAAGCTGGCAAAAGAAGCAGGCTATAAAGGAAAGCTAGAAGATCTGACCGACGATGTACTGATCTACCACCTTAAAATGCGTAATAGCAGCAAAGATGAAATGATCCCTGGACTCAAAAAAGACCAAGAGGACGATTTTAAAACGGCGATCCTACGCGCTCGTGGCATCATCAAATAACCAGCTCAACAGCCAGTATTCTTTAAGCGACTCTCTCTGTGAGTCGCTTTTTTATAACCAAAGTTTTTAGTCCCACAATTGGTTATAACTGTTCAGCCAATTATCAGGTTAACTGTACTGATTTTTGTTGTTAAACATTGACTGCGTTAAAGAAACGGAATTGTTATTGATTGTATAATCGCCGTTCATCAGTATTTACTAAAATAATTATGTTCGGTCATCTTTATGACGGAACGAGCAGCAATGTCATCGAGCGACATCAATAGAAATGACGCCGTACATTATAAAAGCCTAAGAAGGATGAGTGCATGAGTCAGGACAAGATCGATATCAAAGATGTGACTCCTAAAACCTATAATCCCAAAACCCATAAAGGAAACGGGGATCGGTTCAACCCAAGTAATCGCATCTATGTACGCGAAAGCAAAGGGACTTACCAGAAACTGCGTCGTTACGGTGGTTGGTTCTTACTGCTTCTCTTCGCTTTGATACCGTGGATCCCTTACGGTGAACGTCAAGCGATCTTGCTTGATATTGGCAACCAGCAGTTCAACTTTTTCGGTACCACCCTGTACCCACAAGATCTTACCCTACTCGCCTTGCTGTTTGTGATCGCGGCGTTTGGGTTGTTCTTTATTACCACCTTCTTAGGTCGGGTTTGGTGTGGCTATCTCTGCCCACAAACCGTCTGGACCTTCATGTATATCTGGTTTGAAGAGAAGCTCGAAGGTAGTGCCAATAAACGCCGTAAACAAGACTCCAATAAGCTGACGGCGAATTTAGCGATGCGTAAAGCCGTCAAACATATAGCTTGGTTTGCCATTGCACTCGCCACTGGTTTTACTTTTGTTGGCTACTTCGTACCAATGAAGCAATTGGTTATCGACTTTTTCACCTTTAACGCCAACTTCTGGCCCGTCTTTTGGGTAATGTTCTTTGCCATTTGTACTTATGGTAATGCTGGTTGGATGCGTTCCATCATGTGTATTCACATGTGTCCTTACGCGCGCTTCCAGTCTGCCATGTTTGATAAAGACACCTTCATCGTTGGCTACGATGCAAAACGTGGGGAAAAACGTGGCCCACGTCCGCGTAAAGCCGATCCAAAGCAGCTTGGTTTGGGTGATTGTATTGATTGTGATTTGTGTGTGCAGGTGTGCCCAACAGGTATCGATATTCGTGACGGCTTGCAGTATGAATGTATCAACTGTGGCGCCTGTATTGATGCGTGTGACAACACCATGGATCGCATGGGCTACGAGAAAGGCCTAATTAGTTACACCACCGAGCATCGCTTATCGGGTAAGAGTACCAAAGTCATGCGTCCGAAGCTGCTAGGCTATGGTGCCGTACTACTCGTCATGGTCGGTCTTTTCTTTGCCCAAATTGCAGCGGTAGACCCAGCCGGCATGAGTGTTATTCGCGACCGTAACCAACTGTTCCGCGTTAATAGCTCGGGAGAAGTAGAAAACACCTACACCCTCAAGGTGATCAACAAAACTCAGCAAGTGCAAGAGTACTCGTTGGATGTTGAAGGGCTATCCGATGTAAGCTGGTATGGTAAGCAGACAATTCAGGTCCAGCCAGGTGAGGTATTGAACCTGCCAATGAGTCTTGGTGCCGATCCTGACAAGCTAAACTCTGCGATTACGACAATTCAGTTTATACTCACCGATAAGAGCAACGAATTCACCATTGAAGTGGAAAGCCGATTTATCAAGAAGCTATAACTTCGATGACTAATGGAAAAAGGCTCAGTAATGAGCCTTTTTGTTTATATGTCCCAAAGTATGTTTAACTTTGACGCCCTTACCCCAGACTTTATGTGGTACGCGTTAGAAAGCATCGGCGTTCGCGCAGAATCAGGCTTTCTTCCCCTCAATAGCTACGAAAACCGTGTTTATCAATTTACTGACGAAGAGCGTCGTCGTTATGTCGTCAAGTTTTACCGTCCTGAACGTTGGAGCAATGAACAGATCCAAGAGGAGCACGACTTTACTTTAGAGCTGATTGGCAATGAGATCCCCGTCGCACCACCTGTGCGCATCAACGGTGAAACCCTGCATCACTATCAAGGCTATGCTTTTGCGCTGTTTGATAGCGTGGGTGGTCGCCAATACGAGGTTGACAATTTAGATCAGCTCGAAGGTGTAGGGCGTTTCCTTGGCCGAATCCATAAAGTCGGCAGCCGCCAAGCCTTCCAACATCGCCCTACGATCGGCTTACAAGAATACCTGTATCAACCAAGAGAGATTCTGCAAAACGCCAATATGATTCCAATGCACTTGGAGAACAGCTTCTTCAATGACTTGGATATGCTGATCAAATCAATTGAAAGCCACTGGCAAGAAGGCTTCAATATGATTCGTTTGCATGGCGATTGCCACCCAGGCAATATTTTGTGGCGAGATGGCCCTATGTTTGTTGATTTGGATGACGCTCGTAACGGCCCTGCAGTACAAGACTTATGGATGCTACTGAACGGTGAACGCCAAGACAAACTGATGCAGTTGGATATTGTTTTAGAGGCTTACCAAGAGTTTTGCGATTTTAATCCTGCAGAATTGAAACTAATCGAGCCACTTCGCGGTCTGCGAATGGTGCACTATATGGCATGGCTAGCAAAACGTTGGCATGACCCTGCATTTCCTCTCGCTTTTCCATGGTTTAATGAGCCAAAATACTGGGAAGGTCAGGTCCTTGCATTTAAAGAGCAGATCGCCGCTTTAGAAGAAGCACCGCTGTCTTTAATGCCTCAATGGTAAGTCAGGCCAAAAATTCAAAAATGGAGATATTTCGATGAAAAAACTGTTCGCACTGTTTTCTATGCTGATGTTAAGCCTGTCGGCACATGCAGCGCAATTCAAAGAAGGTGAACATTACAAAGTATTGGATCTTGAGGCATCAAAAAAACCTCTTGTGACGGAGTTTTTCTCTTTCTACTGCCCGCACTGTAATAGCTTTGAACCGGTTATCCAGCAACTGAAAAAGCAGTTGCCAGAAGGTGCTAAGCTATTAAAAAACCACGTTTCTTTCATGGGTGGCAACATGGGCCCATCAATGAGCAAAGCCTACGCAACGATGGTTGCATTAAAAGTGGAAGACAAAATGGTGCCAGTGATGTTTAACCGCATCCACAATCTAAAGAAGGCGCCACGTAATGATGAAGAACTTCGTCAAATCTTCCTTGATGAAGGTGTAGACGCGAAAAAATTCGATTCTGCATTCAAAGGCTTCGCGGTTGATTCAATGGTTCGCCGTATGGACAAGCAATTTGAAAACAGCGGTCTAACCGGCGTTCCTGCGGTTATCGTTAACAACAAATACCTAGTTCAAGCACAAAGCATCAAAACGATGGATGAGTACTTCTCTCTGGTGAACTACTTGCTGACACTAAAATAAGCACATCGATATCAATCAAAAGGGGAACACGTCGCTCCCCTTTTGTTTATTTGTAAATCTCTTGTAGCAACCGATCTTTTTCTTGCCACACATCCCCCAACCATTGCTGAAATTGTCGCTTATAGGGCTTATCGTTGAAGTAATCACCAAGCACTCTTTCATCAACGGGTAACACATTTACACGCACAACCACCTTGCTCATGCGGCCCATCAATAAATCCTTGAACGGTTTATGCGTATTTTCTGGGTACGCCAACGTAACGTCGATAATGCTCTCGAACTGCTCCCCCATCGCCGCTAACGTGTACGCAATCCCGCCCGACTTTGGTTGCAGCAAATATTGATAGTTTGCTTTACTCTTACGCTGCTTTTCTTCGGTAAATCGGGTTCCTTCGACATAGTTAACCACTGTGGTTGGAGTGTGTTTGAATTTAGCGCACGAGCGACGTGTCGTCTCTAAATCTTGACCTCGCTTATGAGGATTGCGGATCAGATACTCTCGCGAATAGCGACGCATAAATGGCATATCGAGCGCCCAACACGCCATCCCGATGAAAGGCACATACAGCAGTTGTTGCTTGAGGAAAAACTTCGGCATGGGAATACGGTCTTTAAACACGCAGCAAAGCACAACAATATCTGTCCAACTGAGATGATTACTGATCAGCAGATACCACCCGTCTTTTTTAAGCGCTTCACCGCCCTGAACATCCCACTCAACACGGTTAGATACCGCCAGAATGCACGCATTAACGGTAGCCCATAACCACATCACCTTATTGGCACAAGCGGTCGCTATCGCTTTTAGCTTTACGCCAGGAAGCAATATTTTAAATACAGCGATAACACAAATTGCGAGTGAACAAACCGCAGAATTGAGAATCACAAAAGAAGCGTTAAAAAAAAATAACAAATATGCCAACATGATAGTCAAACAACAGTGATAATGTGTGAAGAATAAAACAGCGTGTAATTATACTGCGCCTTTGCCACATTGGAACATGCGTGGGAATGGTCAGATTTGTTACCGCAACCAATATGTGCACCACTCATTCGACAACAAGGAGATAACGAATGAAACCAAGGCTACTTCTCTTGCCTTTGGCCTTTGTCGTCAGTTCTGCTCAGGCTCAACTCGCTGAAACCGCAGGTTTTGGCGGTGAAATTTCGCTGAATGCCGGATTCATATCATCAGAATCCAATTTCAATACAGAAAATAGTAACACCATCGATTCTCTCGATAAGCGTGCCGATAGTGACAGTTCCGTTATCGCTGCACCGCTAGGGAGTGTGACATACACCTTTGGTAGCCGACTCAACCACCAAGTTTACGCCGGTACCACACGCTCAGATGTCGCGGTAGGTACACTCGCTTTTCAGTTGGGCTATCAACACGAGCTACAATCT
This sequence comes from Vibrio sp. 704, assembly GCF_033339295.1. Classification (NCBI taxonomy): domain Bacteria; kingdom Pseudomonadati; phylum Pseudomonadota; class Gammaproteobacteria; order Vibrionales; family Vibrionaceae; genus Vibrio; species Vibrio sp. 704. The sequence goes on from NZ_JAWOUH010000018.1 coordinate 22,347, forward strand.
GGCACCGTGCTCGATGTTTCCTATCTGCCGACGGTACTCAAAGGCGAAACTTGGCGCAACCCTTATCAAGTAGGAACCGCACGTAAAGAGACGGATGTTGACGGCAATGCGTATCGCTTTCAGATCAAAGGGTTGATTGATAAGAACTTCAACCTTGATCTTGCTTATGCTGATAAAGACATCGAGCAGGAGGAAGTGACAGACCGCTCACTTGCTCGCGATGCTAACCTTTACTATGTCAAAGGCGACTATCGCATTCCACTCAACCAAACATCTATGTTGCAACCCGCTTTCACCTACATCAATCAAGATGCCGACGGTAAGGCGGAGTCATTTGATTCGTACGGATTTGACATTAGCTGGTTTAAATTTATCAACCGTCATCGATTGGCCCTCACCGCGGGTTATGCATGGAAAGACTATCAAGCAGCTAGCCAAACTTTTGCTAAAACACGAAATGACGACACCATCAGCCTATTTGCGGCCTACGAATATCAAAACGTATTTGACTGGCAAGACTGGTCGTTCATTTCTTTAGCCGGCTATAGCCAAACTGACTCGAATATCACGTTTTATGAGGAGAAAGAGTACCTATTGTCGCTTGGTCTCAACTACACCTTCTAACGTCCTTCATCGCAACAAGGTGCTTACAACACTTGTTGCGATGACACTTTGCTGTCTATACCGCTTGCGCCGTAAGCTGTTTCAGCAAACGGTCCATCGCTCGATACCCAAGCGCCTCGGCCAAGTGCGTTCGTTCAATTTGCTCCGCCCCATCCAGATCGGCGATTGTTCGCGCCACTTTGATAATACGATGATATGCACGAATCGAGAGCCCTAAACGATGCAAAGCGGTTTCAAGAAACTCAGCATCACTCTTATGCAAGGGACAAAACGCCTCAATTTCTCGACTACCTAGCAGTGCATTGACCTTACCACTGCGGTTTAGCATATTGTTACGCGCATGGCTCACACGCGCTTTTACGATAGCAGTCGGCTCACCGCGATCACCACCTTCTGCTAATGTCCCTTTGGGCAAAGCTGGGATTTCTAAAGACATATCAAAGCGATCTAACAGTGGTCCAGATAATCGACCAAGGTAGCGCAAAATAGCTTGTGGATTGGTGCGCGCTTGATTGCCTTCGTAATATCCTGTCGGGCTTGGGTTCAAGGCTCCGACTAATTGGAAACGAGCCGGAAAGCGTGTTTTACCTTGCGCTCGAGAGATAATGATCTCTCCAGATTCGAGCGGTTCGCGTAACGAGTCCAGAACTTTACGATCAAATTCGGGCATTTCATCGAGAAACAATAACCCGTTGTGGGCTAAAGAGATCTCCCCTGGTCTGGGTACCGAACCACCGCCGACTAATGCCGCCATTGAACTTGAATGATGCGGAGAACGAAACGGACGCGACTTCCAGTTATGCTCATTAATTTCACTCTGAGTCAACGATGCCACCGAAGCGGTTTCCATTGCTTCTTCGTCACTCATTTCCGGTAATAAGTCACACAAACGCGAAGCCAACATCGTTTTTCCAGTACCTGGCGGGCCAAGGAAAAGGAATCTTAGATATAATAGACCCACGTTATTTTTAGGAGTACATAAGTTAGTTTTTTAGTAATGACAAAAGCATACAGTTACATTCGTTTCAGTACTAAAGGGCAAATAGAAGGTCGTAGCTTGCAGAGACAGTTAGAAACTGCTCGGGAGTACGCAGAGGAAAACGGGCTAGAATTACAGAGCCTTTCTTTTCAAGACTTAGGTGTTAGTGGGTTTAAAGGACGTAATAGTGAACAAGGGGCTCTTTCCCAGTTTATAGAAGCGGTTAAAGAAGGGACTATTCCTGAAGGAAGTTGGTTACTCCTAGAAAGCTTTGACCGTATGAGCCGTCAACCAGTCGAAAAGTCCATGCGTCTTCTCATGGAGCTTGTCGAGCTTGGTATCACCGTCGTAACTCTCATGGATAAACAGGTATATAGAAGAGGTCAGCTTGATATGACAAAGTTGATTATCTCGCTTGTAATCATGAGCAGAGCACATGAGGAATCGGCTGCGAAAAGTAAACGCCTAGCTGATGTATGGCATGCAAAACAAGCCGTTGCTCATCTAAAACCATTGGGAACTCATCTACCTGCATGGCTCGAATACAACGAAGACAAAACTAAAATACAGATTAACTATGAGAAAGCAGTGATTGTTCGTTATATCTTTGAGCTTTCAGCAAATGGGTATGGACGGTCTGCTTTAATAAGAAAGCTAAATTCGCAGGGGATTGCTCCTATAGGCTCAAGAGCTAAACGCTGGCACGTATCTTATGTGACTAAGCTACTTAATAATACTGCGGTTCTAGGTGAATATATCCCACATGTTACAGACAAGCTTGGTCAAAGAGTTCCTACAGGGGAAGTCATAGAAAACTACTATCCTCCTATTATAGAAAAAGACTTATGGCTAAGAGCGAAGGCAGCGGCTCAAAGTAGAAAAATTAGAGGGACTGGAGCAATTCGTAGAGGTCACACACGCAATATTCTATCAGGGATGGTTTCTTGCGAATGTGGTTCTTCGATGCAGTTTGTCAACAAAGGCTCTTCAGACAAAGGAGGTTATTACCTTGTTTGTAGCACAGCGAGACATGGTGCTGGATGTCAATACATAGGTCACCGTTATTACTCTATTCAGTGGGTTGTTCTCATCGCTCTTCAAAAGCTTCTCCATACATTTGCAAACAAAGCAGATAACCACGAAAAAGAAATGCTGCTAGAAGGTGAGCTTGTCGAGCTAGATAGGAAGCTAAACAACCTTATCAATGATTTAGAAGAAAATGGGGCTAGTAAGTACATTAGCTCAGCGATACGTAAAACTGAGCAGCGTGTGGATATAGTTAAGAACGAGCTGTTGATGCTTCAAAGTTCTAAGGCAGTAGAAAATGATGAGGTTGACTTACAAGAGATAACGCTACGCCTTAATGAAAACTTCGAACGCCTGCGTTTACATCAATACTTGAAGAGACATATTGCCAACATAGTGGTCTACAAAAATAAAGAACGGTTGGAGATAAACCTAAAGACAGGGGAAGATATCATCTTAACTTTTATCCCGTCAGATAACTTGTGGCAGAGTAATACAGGAGTCTCTTTCAGCGTTACTTTTGATACTCGCTGGGGATAATTTTTAGCACAGTTCTGAATAAAAACCATAATAAAACAGCCTGCCGATTATTCAATATGAACAGCGCAGGCTGAATTTAAAACTTCAATTGATTAAAGGGTAAAGCCTGATTACTTAACTCAATTACAACTTGGTGACTTATGGTGTTAAAGTAAGGCTTTAAACAAGTAGGATCACATATTAGCCAAAGCTATCAAAATTACAAAAAGTAAAGTTAATAGCTTTTTAAATGACTATTTAATTGATTTATAGTGATCTATCACCGATACAATTCTATTTAAAATCTCATCAAACCCAGAAAAATCAATACTTTTTTTGTGCGCATGAACTACATGATTTGCAAATGCATCTTTACTTAGGTCATTATCTGGATCACGTTTGTTTATAGTATTAAAACACTTTCCTTGATATTGCCTTAGTCGGTCAGCATCCTTAAAGAAATATTCTATATCTGTATCTTGCCCACCGCTCCCTTTTGGTGTCATCACTAAATATAAATTATGAAAAATATGTACAAAATCAGCACTTCTTATATCTTTTGAAGATGTTGGAGATACATACTTATCTTTAATTCCATTAACATAATTAATTAGATCTTTAGGTCCTTTATCATTATCAACAAGAATAATCACTGGTTTATCAGATTTGGGCGCTTTGTAGTATTTATAGTGCTGCCTATAGTGCATTACAAAGGTTTTAAGGTAATCAGCCCCACCAAACAGCTCCAATAAATACCTAGTACGTTCACTATACTCTACAAACTTCATCAATAACTTATATGGATTGTTATTAATACTCTCTTGCGCTAACTGAGGATATGAATTTGCAAGCATATGAATAGCAGCTTTCATATAAACATTATCTGTTTTGCCCTCTGTAAGCACTGTAGGTAATTCATTAGCATAAAATAATCGATAAAAAATGAATCGACTAAACGTCTTCTCTTTACCATTATGTAAATGACGTCTTAACTTTGCCATGTTACGCTGGTGCAAAGCTTCTTTTTTGGGTTGATACTTAGCTTCAAGTGCAGGATGCTGTCTTAATCTATTATAATGTTCGACTTGGTCTATAAAGTTTAAGCGGCCTTCTAATCTATTTATATTGCCTTTGATTACTTCATCATTTGAAATCTCATCAAAAGAGCCTGTTTTAAACAGTGAGTTACATTGAGCTCTAACAGTACGCCAATACTCTTTTTTTGTGTTCGGTTTCTTGTTTACTACCAAACCTGTTACATCTTGCCTAGAATCTTTATATTGATCTCTGGTTTTATCTTTATTTATGCTAAAACCTGATCTTCTTATTTCAGATTGAAGTTTTTTACCAACAACTAATTCACCTTCAACAGTTCTAGCTATATTTTTTGATATCTTAGATTCATTCGTAGAGAATGTTATATCATCAGCGTACCTTGAATATATACATGAGTTATCAAATGCAAGTTTCGATAATCTTATATCAAGTGAATGAGTTATTAGGTTAGTGATTACTGGAGAACAAGGGCTACCTTGAGGTAGTTCATTATTGTAGCACGCTATTTTTGCAATTGCTGTTGCTATTTCAGGTTCAAGAAGAAAGTGTTTATTCTTGATAAAAAAACCTCTAACTCTACCAAAATTAAAACTACTAAAAAAGTTCTCTAGGTCAATATTGAATACATGCTTTCTACCCACATGCATCATTGCGTTTGTTATGATAGATCGATTTCTTTCAAACCCATGCGAAAGAGAAGGTTGTTTTATTTTTGAATTAGAGCATTTTACTTTAAGATGTTTTGAATTATTAGCTCTAGGGCGAGAAAATTCAGAGTTAGGAAAGTTTATCTTATTAATTTCGTCTAAACAATCTAACAACAAGTTGGAAAGTGATTTTTGGATTGTTTTTAGCTTATCGCTAGGTGAATTAATTATTCTTTCACCGCCATTCTTCTTTGGTATTTTAAACTGAGTATATTGGTTGTCAGTGCCTACAATATATATACAGTGTGTAAATATAGAAGGTCTAATGTTTAATAGTTTAGCGAGTTCTGGCTTGGTTTTAGCACTTTTTAAAGCTTGTAGTTGGGTCATTATGAGTACCTCGAAAAGTGGTTTATGGGCACTCCTACGCAAACTTGACATTACGTTAAAAAGGCATCAGAAAATATGAAACCTTAAAAGGCAATCCTATCGGACATTTTTTTCACTGATCGCGAAGCGCGATCCAAAATCTGCCCATAAACCGCCTACATGATACCTAAAAATATAACTAAGATAATGATTTTATTCTTTTTTTGTGATTAGCAAGTCAAATATTTACGTAAAAATGAAATAATCTAACAATAATAATTAAAATTGATTGATTAATGTCTAATTTTTCTATTAAAAACATCTATACTTGACATAATCTATTTAACAAAAGTACTCATAACCTCTACCAGTTAGCAGTTGTTTGTGTTGAGTTAAAATCTATTCTTAGGTAGCAAAGAATAATAAGCATTATCTGAAAGGGTGTTTGAGTACTGTTGACACAAACTCTAATCTAGACTCATCGATTGACCAAAAAACAAAATATTACTAACTATATGATTTTTAATATTTTTTGTTTAAATAACATATATATCTAACCCTTTGGTGACCACCTAGAGATCTTAGCGGTCACAAGTGACCACCCTAGCGTCTTCCCAAAGATTTACACTAGCTTGCGGCTACCGCTAAGACCTCTCTGTGGGTTTTCTGCTGTAAATGCTAGGTTTTCACCGTGGCTTTTTCGAATTTCTCGTATTCATTAACGTCACCCTCACCATACTTTAGAATGACTTCGTTTTCGTCCCAACTACGCTTTACGACAATCCCTAATGCTCTTTTATCTAAAGTATTTAATGCCTTTCTAAAGGCCATAGGGTTTCTTTGGATTAACTCTTTGAGGGCACTTTCTTGATAAATGATTTCTTGTAGCTCTAACTCTTCTTCAGATAAATCAGCATCAAACCTTTCACCTTTATAGGCTTTTGATAACCTACTGATAATTGGGAACCCGTCCTTATCGAAATCGTCAGGTGTTACCTCAAACCTCTTTAATAGCTTTTTTCTAAGCTTTTCTGCCGCCTTTTGATAATCACTCGACCACTCTTTCACATTAGGTAAACCAACCTCGATACAGGCTTTCTGAGCGTTCAAAATATGTAACCCTTGGGATTCACTGCAATCAAATAACTTGGCGGTTTTGCGCTTTGAAAGTGGCTCTAGGTTTTCCCCCTGCATCAAAGACTGCTTAAACTTATTTTGCCATATCTCAGACTGATCTAAGGCTGTACCGTGTTCTACGTTCTTAGTAAGAGAATCCAAATAAGCCTCTGCTTCTGTATAGCCTCGATAAATTTTTACGGGGACTAAAAGGTTTTGGCTTGGGTTGTCTTTAAGGAACTTGTGGCATGCCTCCGTGCGGTGGAAACCACTCACTACATACAACTCACCGTAAATATCATAGGCTTCTATTGGTTCCCTAATGCCATTACCATTCTCTAAACTGGTAAGAATGTTTCTGAGTTGCCTTTGTCTACTGTTTTCTGAGGCTGCTCTGTCTGCTCTTTTAGCTATCAACTGTGTTTGTCTGCTTTGAAACCTTTCATCGAGAACAAGCTGTCTAGGGTCAATTTGCTCTAAAGTGCACTGTTTCATCATCGTTTACTACTGGTATAACTCTATCTGTGGTTGGTTAGTATGATTGAACCTCACAAACACTCTACCTTCTGATAATCATGGGTAGGCGGGGAGGGGTTGGACGATATGGTTTTTCCTGCGATTGCACCGCCTAATTACGTACACACAAAGTGTGTTTTATTTTTGGCTGAAATTGTGAGTGGAAAATAACCAAATAACGGTAAAAAAAATTAATTGAATTTTTTATGTGTGCTTGTTGTTTCATTTTTTAATAGCAAAGCAATCTCAGAGAGGTCTAAAGCTTCTTAGCTTCTGCTGTTAGCCTCTTAACTGTCGAAATAGAAACATTAAGCTTTTCTGCTGTTTTCGAAATAGAAAGTCCTTGAGAGCGCATTTCAGCTACTCTTTGAGGTGTAGCCTTAACGGGACGTCCTATCGTTTTTCCTTGGGATCTAGCTCTAGCCTGCCCTTCAATTGTTCTTTCTCTGATTCGGTCTCGCTCAAACTCAGCAAAAGCCGTGAACATTCTCAACATAAGCTTACCTTCAGAAGTCGTTAGGTCTTTTGTTGGTAAGTCTAGGCTATGAACATTAACACCTTTCTCACACAGAAGTTTTATTGTCTGCTGCACATCAATGTTGTCACGCCCTAAACGGTCAAGCTTTAAGACAACTAATGTGTCTCCTTTCATTAGCTTATGCTCTACCATCGTCTTAAAGCCTTTACGCTCCATTGCGCATACGGCTCCTGAAACAGTCTCTTCCACTACAAATGCTTCATCGACTTCATAGCCTCTGTCTTTAAAAGCTTGCACTTGGTTTTCTGTGGTCTGTTCAGTTTTGGATACACGGCAGTAGAAGTACGTTCTGCAACTCACCTTACCTTACTCCTTAAGACTTAAAAGTAGGGTTATTTTATAGGCTAGGCTTAAATCAATCAACACCCTACTTTTAAAACAGATCAAGTTTAGTTCATCTTAGATGGTCTAAAAACGAATGTTTTTGAGCCTATGTGTTCTTTTGGACTTATGGTTCTCTCGTGTGAAAAGTCTTCATATCGATGCTCAGCTTGTACTTTGAGTTTAGCCGTATGTATCGTGTATAACTAATGACCACAAGGTTATCTACTGGGTATCCTGTTTTCTCCAGTTGATTTAAAAACCAACGCATAACATTAGGTACGTCCGCACCTCTCCAGTCACCGTTTGCTGGCATTGAACTTTTCCTGTTGTATTCAGCGTCAAATTCTACATCTGCGTGGAGTGCCAGAGGCTCGTCATAGTTCAACTTCCATCTCTGCTCTTCATCAAAGCAGTCAGGATATCGCTTTGTTAGATAGTCTAGAGTGATGGGTTGGCGTAGATCTTTGACTTGTATATCAACTAGTTTCATTACCATGATTAACTCTCCGTAGTAACAAGAACTCATTAAGATTAGTGTTCAATATTGAAGAATTTATTAATAGGTCTTTTAGGTTCCAAAAGTAGTAAGTTGTGGTTTCCAGCGGCAGCAATCTCCAGTGCTCGCTTACCTTGTTGTTGGCCAATAATATCTTGTAAGTCTCGACCATGTTTTTCGATCGTTTTTCGCTTAGGCGTTTGAAAAAGATTCAGTCGATGTTGACCACAAAGCTCGGCACATACTTCCAGTAATGATTGGGCCGATTTATGTTGTTCCTTCCCCACCAGCGCCGCCTGATCGCCATTCACATGTGGGACGACCAAATGACGTTGAATCTTACTGGCTTCCAGCGCAGCAGGCAGCACACCTTTTACAGGTCTCAGACCACCAGATAACGCTAACTCACCAACAAATTCGTAGTTTTTGAGCTTATCTGTCGCGATTTGCTCCGAAGCGGCCAAAATTCCCAATGCAATAGGAAGATCAAAACGCCCTCCCTCCTTGGGTAGATCTGCCGGAGCCAAGTTCACGGTGATCCGCTTAGCAGGAAATTGAAAGTTAGAATTAATGATCGCACTGCGTACGCGATCTTTGGACTCTTTTACCGTTGTCTCTGGCAAGCCTACTAAGGTAAACCCTGGCATGCCGTTGCTGATATGAACTTCTACACTAACCGATGGCGCTTGCACCCCGACGCTTGCTCGACTATGAATGATTGCCAGCCCCATACGTTCCTCAATTTTTTTGAACACTCTGTAAACAAATGTTTTATCTAGTTGGTTATGTTATATACCGCGTCCCAATTGAGAGTTAATGTGAAAAAAGAATGACTTTTTGCTTGTCATGCAGCGGAATTGTGTGATACCACTAATGACGCAAACAATTTCGTAGAACATTACACAACATTTTTTAACGAAAAAAGAACGACAGACAGATGAACCTTTTCGCTCATATCAACGCACTGCTAGCCCTGATTATCGTGGTCATTATTGGCACCGCGCGGGGTATTGTGGGCGAAAGGTAACCACAAATTACAAAAAACCCCCGCACTGAAAAGTCCGGGGGTTTTTTTACAACTACAAGTTGTCATCTGTCTAACCCTCGGACAGTTTAACGGGAAGAATGGGAGTGCACATGAAGTGCAATAAATATGGCAATCGCTACGAGCCACAACGTAGCAAAGGAGGTTTACGATGACTGGTGCACAACTTGTCGTAGCCGCTTTAAGACAGCAAGGCATCGAAACCGTTTTTGGCTACCCCGGCGGGGCCATCATGCCAATCTATGATGCTTTGTATGACGGTGGGGTGGAACACATCCTATGCCGTCACGAGCAAGGGGCCGCTATGGCAGCTATCGGGATGGCTCGCTCCACTCAAGACGTTGCTGTGTGCATGGCAACTTCTGGCCCAGGAGCCACTAACCTTGTTACCGGCCTTGCCGACGCTTTCCTTGACTCCGTACCTCTAGTTGCCATCACAGGCCAGGTTGCTAGCTCTCATATCGGTACCGATGCATTCCAAGAAATGGATGTGATCGGAATGTCCCTAGCCTGTACTAAGCACAGCTATCTCGTGACCGAAATTGAAGATCTAGCTCCGACACTTGCCGAAGCCTTTGAGGTCGCAAAAACCGGTCGTCCGGGTCCTGTCATTGTCGATATCGCCAAAGACGTTCAACTCGCTCAAGCACCTACAGACCTTCTTCCTCCATACATAGCACCAGCAATCGAAGATGTCAGCGCTGAAGATATCAAACGTGCGCAAGATGTGCTGGCAGCATCTACTCGCCCAGTGTTGTATGTTGGTGGTGGCGTGCAACTTGCGAAAGCAACCGATGCAGTACGCGAATTTCTTCGCTTAAACCCAATGCCTGCAGTTAGCACATTAAAAGGCCTCGGTACCATTGAACGCCATGATCCTCACTATCTTGGTATGTTGGGTATGCATGGCACCAAAGCCGCCAACCTAGTGGTTCAAGAAGCCGATCTATTGATCGTGGTTGGCGCGCGTTTTGATGACCGTGTGACGGGTAAGCTCGATACGTTTGCACCAAATGCGAAAGTGATTCACATCGACATTGATGCTGCGGAGATTCATAAACTGCGCCACGCCAACGCACCATTACGTGGCGACATCAACACCATTCTTCCTCAGCTAGAGCTGACTCAAGATATCTCACCGTGGGTTCATCACAGTGAAAGTCTGCGCAGCGGCTTTAAGTGGCGTTACGACCACCCAGGCGAGTTAATCTACGCACCGCTATTGCTTAAACAACTGTCTGACATGATGCCAGATAGCTCAATTGTCTCGACCGACGTCGGTCAGCATCAGATGTGGGCAGCGCAACATATCCAGCCACGCGAACCACAAAATTTTATCACTTCTGCTGGCCTTGGCACCATGGGCTTTGGCTTGCCAGCAGCGATGGGCGCTGCAGTCGCACGTCCTGATGATCAGTCTATCCTTATTACAGGTGACGGTTCATTTATGATGAACGTTCAGGAATTGGGCACGCTGAAGCGTCGTCAGATTCCAGTGAAGATTGTCCTTCTTAATAACCAACGTCTTGGCATGGTTCGCCAATGGCAGTCATTGTTCTTTGACGGTCGCCACAGTGAAACCATTCTTGATGACAACCCAGATTTCGTGATGTTAGCAAAAGCATTCGATATCCCGGGCAAAACCATCACCAAGAAAGAAGAAGTCGAACCTGCTCTCAAAGAGATGCTAGCGAGTGAAACTTCTTACATGCTTCACGTTTTGATTGATGAAGAAGAAAACGTGTGGCCATTGGTGCCACCTGGCGCATCAAACAGTGATATGTTGGAAAATACATAGGAGACAATCGCATGGACAGATATTTACTCGACATCAAAGCCGATGACAAACCGGTACTGTTGGAGCGCGTTCTACGTGTGATTCGTCACCGAGGTTTCGTGATCAAACAAGTCGCTGCTACGCAAAACCACGAAAGCAAAGTAGCCAGCGTCGAGATCATCGTCGACAGCGATCGACCAATCTCGTTTTTGATCAATCAAATAGAGAAGTTGTGGGACGTTCGTAAGGTTGAGGTGCTAAAAATCCGCAACGATGAACTGCCAAATCACAACTTACAACAACACGTAAGTGCATAAGGAAGGCAACAAATGGCAACGAAAACTGCAGATTTCATTTGGTTTAATGGTGAGATGGTTCCATGGGCAGAGGCGAACGTTCACGTTCTGACTCACGCAATGCACTATGGTACATCCGTGTTTGAAGGCGTGCGCTGTTACAACACACCAAAAGGCCCAATTGTCTTCCGTCACCGTGAGCATGCACAACGTCTAAAAGATTCTGCCAAGATTTACCGCTTTCCGATCCCTTTTTCTGTAGAAGAAATCATGGAAGCGACCCGCGAAACACTGCGCCAAAACAAACTCGACAGCGCTTACATTCGTCCATTGGGTTTTGTCGGTAATGTTGGCTTAGGCGTATGTCCACCAGTTGGCACTGAGATGGATCTAATCATTGCAGCATTTCCTTGGGGCTCTTACTTAGGCGAAGAAGCGCTAGAAAAAGGTGTCGATGCGATGATTTCAAGCTGGAACCGCGCTGCGCCAAACACCATCCCAACTGCAGCTAAAGCAGGCGGTAACTACCTATCTTCACTACTGGTTGGTGGTGAAGCGCGTCGTCACGGTTACGACGAAGGTATTGCGCTAAGCGTAGATGGTTACCTATCGGAAGGGGCTGGTGAAAACATCTTCGTTATCAAAGATGGCGTAATCACCACACCACCAGCAACTAGCGCGATTCTACCGGGCATCACTCGCGACTCGATCATGACAATTGCACGCGATAAAGGCCACGAAGTCCGTGAAGCGAACATTGCTCGTGAAGCCCTTTACCTTGCCGATGAAGTCTTCATGACAGGTACTGCGGCTGAGATTGTACCAGTGGCAACCATCGACAAGATTGAAGTGGGCACTGGTAAGCGCGGCCCTATCACTAAAGAACTACAAGCAGCCTACTTTGGCCTATTTGACGGCACCACGGAAGATAAGTGGGGCTGGTTAGACTATGTGTACCCAGAACAGAAGTAAGAAGGATTAGGAAATGCCAAAATATAGATCAGCTACCACCACACATGGTCGTAACATGGCGGGTGCACGAGCACTGTGGCGTGCAACGGGTGTGAAAGAAGAAGACTTCGGTAAACCAATCATCGCCGTTGTAAACTCGTTTACTCAATTTGTTCCGGGTCACGTACACCTGAAAGACATGGGTCAGCTTGTAGCACGCGAAATCGAAAAAGCTGGCGGTATTGCGAAAGAATTCAACACCATCGCGGTTGATGATGGTATCGCAATGGGTCACGGCGGCATGCTGTACTCACTGCCTTCACGCGAACTGATCGCAGACTCTGTGGAGTACATGGTCAACGCGCACTGTGCCGATGCCATGGTATGTATCTCTAACTGTGACAAAATCACTCCGGGAATGTTGATGGCATCTATGCGTCTCAACATCCCGGTTATCTTTGTTTCTGGTGGTCCAATGGAAGCGGGTAAAACCAAGCTTTCTGATCAGATCATCAAACTAGACCTTGTAGATGCGATGATCCAAGGCGCGGATCCAAAAGTGTCTGATGAGCAAAGTGAGCAGATCGAACGTAGCGCATGTCCAACGTGTGGATCGTGTTCAGGCATGTTCACCGCAAACTCGATGAACTGTCTAACAGAAGCCCTGGGTCTTTCTCAGCCGGGCAACGGTTCTATGCTGGCGACGCACGCAGACCGTGAACAGCTGTTCCTTAATGCAGGTCGTCGCATCGTTGAACTGACTCGTCGTTACTACGAGCAAGATGACGAATCAGCACTGCCTCGCAACATCGCTACGTTTGATGCCTTCGAAAACGCAATGGCACTGGATATTGCAATGGGTGGCTCAACCAACACCATTTTGCACCTACTTGCCGCGGCGCAAGAAGGTGAAGTGGATTTCGATATGGAAGATATCGATCGCCTATCACGCCAAGTACCACACCTATGTAAAGTGGCACCATCTACCCAGAAATATCACATGGAAGACGTGCACCGCGCTGGTGGTGTAATGGCTATCCTTGGTGAGCTTGACCGTGCAGGTCTTCTACACAATGATGCGCGCACCGTGCTTGGCCTTTCGATGAAAGAGCAGCTGGCGAAATACGACATCATCCAAACTGAAGACGAAGAAGTACTCAAGTTCTACCGCGCAGGTCCTGCAGGTATTCGTACTACACAAGCATTCTCACAAGATTGTCGCTGGGATCGACTTGATGATGATCGCGCTGAAGGTTGTATTCGTGCCAAAGACAATGCTTTCAGCCAAGAAGGTGGCCTAGCCGTTCTATCAGGCAATATCGCATTAGATGGTTGTATCGTTAAGACTGCTGGTGTGGATGAGAGCATTCATAAATTCACTGGCCCAGCCGTAGTATTTGAAAGCCAAGAAGACGCCGTAGAAGGCATCTTGGGTGGCAAAGTAAAAGCTGGCGACGTGGTAATTATCCGTTACGAAGGCCCTAAAGGTGGTCCGGGCATGCAAGAAATGCTTTACCCAACCACTTATCTAAAATCGATGGGCCTTGGCAAAGAGTGTGCACTTCTGACTGACGGCCGTTTCTCTGGCGGCACATCAGGTCTGTCAATCGGTCACGCCTCTCCTGAAGCAGCAAACGGCGGTGCAATTGGTCTGGTAAAAGAAGGCGATATGATCGCAATTGATATTCCAAACCGTTCAATTTCACTCCAAGTGTCTGAACAAGAACTTGCTGAGCGCCGTGCAAAACAAGACGAACTAGGCTGGAAACCAGTTGACCGCCAACGTGAAGTTTCATTTGCACTCAAAGCGTACGCGAGTATGGCAACCAGTGCTGACAAGGGTGCAGTACGAGACAAGTCGAAGCTAGAGGGCTAGCAATGATGGAAGCTCAACCCGAAAAACAAGTGAACCAAACTGGCGCAGATTATCTGCGCCAGATCTTGCGTGCTCCTGTGTATGAAGTCGCGACTGTCACACCTTTGCAAGAGATGCCTCGCCTTGCTGCTCGTATTGGCAACAATGTGCAAATCAAGCGTGAAGATCGCCAACCCGTACACTCGTTCAAATTGCGCGGTGCATACAACATGGTGGCGAGTTTATCTGAAGCACAAAAAGCCGCTGGTGTCATTGCAGCATCGGCAGGTAACCACGCACAAGGCATGGCGCTTTCTGGTACTAAGCTTGGCATTAAGACCACTATCGTGATGCCAAAAACCACACCAGACATCAAAGTCGATGCGGTACGCAGCTTTGGTGGCAATGTGGTGCTGCACGGCAGTAACTTTGATGAGGCCAAAGCCGAGGCAGAGCGTCTATCCGAGTTAAACGGGTACACCTTTGTCCCACCGTTCGATCATCCACTGGTGATTGCTGGTCAAGGCACCATCGGCATGGAAATGCTGCAACAAAATGGTCACCTTGACTACATCTTCGTTCCTGTCGGTGGTGGCGGTTTGGCTGCGGGTGTTGCAGTACTCGTGAAGCAGCTCATGCCAGAAATCAAAGTGATTGCGGTCGAGCCAGAAGATTCTTCATGCCTCAAAGCGGCATTGGATGCAGGTGAACCAGTAGTATTAGACCAGGTCAGCATGTTTGCCGATGGCGTTGCAGTAAAACGCATTGGTGAAGAGACGTTTCGTCTATGCCAAAAGTACATTGATGGCCATATTGCAGTCTCTAGCGATGAAATCTGCGCAGCAGTAAAAGACATCTTTGAAGACACCCGTGCGATTGCAGAGCCTTCTGGCGCGCTTGCTCTGGCGGGCTTGAAGAAGTTTGCTGAACAGAACAAGCTGAAAGACAAAAACCTAGGTACGGTATTGTCTGGCGCAAACACCAACTTCCACGGTCTGCGTTATGTTTCTGAACGCTGCGAGCTTGGTGAAAAACGTGAAGGTCTGCTTGCCGTCACCATCCCTGAGCGTCAAGGTGCTTTCTTTGAGTTCTGTAATCTCATTGGCGGCCGTGCCGTGACAGAGTTTAACTACCGCTACAACGATGACTCATTGGCAAATATCTTTGTCGGTGTGCGTTTGCAAGGCGGTCAGGAAGAGCTAGAACATATCATTCGCGACTTACGTGATGGTGGCTACCCAGTGGTTGATTTGTCTGATGATGAAATGGCGAAGCTGCACGTGCGCTACATGATTGGTGGTAAGCCGTCTAAGCCGCTTAAAGAGCGCCTCTACAGCTTTGAATTCCCAGAGTATCCTGGGGCGCTACTTAAGTTCTTAAGCACACTCGGTACTCATTGGAATATCAGCTTGTTCAACTACCGTAACCACGGCGCTGACTACGGACGCGTTTTATGTGGTTTCGAGTTAGATGAAAGCGATTTAGCTCAGTTTTCTGCACATTTACGTGAACTTGGCTATCAATGCAAAGACGAGACAGACAACCCATCGTATAAGTTTTTCTTGTCATAAAACGCCACATTTTAAACATATCAATGAAAACACCTCGCTAATGCGAGGTGTTTTTTATGACTGTAACCAATCTTTATGTAGCTGATTAGGCGACCCAAGATAGTCCACCATCCACTGGATCAATTTATGATTATCATCTTTGCGCCATACTAAGCAGCAGTGACTGAGCGGTTTATCATCCGGCATGACCTTCTCCACCAGCACACCATCATTGATTAAGGGTGTTGCAATATGACGTGGCATGTAACCCACGCCCACCCCATTTTTTAAACATTCAATCGCACTATACCAATTGGGCAATAATAATCGGCGCTGTTGCGGATAATGGCCAGTATGGCGTTTTGGCAGCACATTCGAAGTATCATCAAGACAGATCGCCGGAAATTGACTCACAAACGCTTCAGTAAGCACTTGTTGTCGAACGCAAGGATGAGCGGGTGACATTACAAATGCCCAATCTAATACGCCCATATCTTTGACTTCAAAATCTCCCCCAACGGGAACCGCAGATGTCGCGCCAACGACAATGTCGGCTCGACCTTGTGCTATGGCTTCCCAAGAACCATTGAAGACCTCCATATTGATCTGCAATTCAGCAAATTCAAACTCGCGATAGAAATCTTCCACCAAAGGTTTGAGTTTTTCTAACTTCACCACGTTATCTAAGGTCAGCTTTAACGTGCTTTTCCATCCTTGAGCCGCTCGCCGCGTTTGTGCTTTCACCTCTTCCATTTGACGCAGCAAAGAGCGCGCCTCGGCCATAAAAAGTTCACCCGCTGGAGTTAGCTCGACTTTCCTTGGTAAACGTCGAAACAGCACCACATCTAAATCTTGCTCGACCTGCCTTACTCCATAGCTGATGGCTGAGGGGACTTTATGCAATACCTCAGCCGCAGCGGTGAAACTGCCTAAACGGGCAACCGTATCCAGCATTTCCAAAGACGCTTTAGAGAACATGATTTAACCTTTCAAAAAATTTGATTGATAACCAACAATTTTAGCGTTTTATTTTCTCAAAATCGAAAAATAGAATAATAAGGTAAATAAATCAGGGTTGGCGCCAACTGATGTTGATAAAAAAATGATTAAATAATTTGACTGGTTGAATCATGAAAATCTCAAAACTACAGCTCATTTACCTGGCAGCATTATCGATGCTTGGCTTCGTTGCTACGGATATGTATCTGCCAGCATTCAAAGCGATGGAAATCGACTTTGCAACAGGCCCTGAGCAAATTGCTCTCTCTTTAACGGTATTCCTCGTTGGTATGGCGATTGGCCAACTAATGTGGGGATTGGCATCCGATAAATTTGGCCATCGTAATACACTCGCAGCCGGGTTGGTGCTATTTACTATCGCGTCATTCGGTTTGGCTTTCTGTGATCAAGTATGGCAACTACTCACACTGCGCTTTATCCAAGCTATCGGTGTGTGTGCACCAGCCGTGATCTGGCAGGCTATGGTCATTAAACGCTACTCAAGCAGTAGCCAACAAATTTTTGCGACAATCATGCCACTCGTCGCGCTATCACCAGCACTAGCACCTCAATTAGGGGTTGTGTTGGCAGATAACTTCGGCTGGCACAGTATCTTTATTACGCTAACACTGGTTGGTGTCTTTTTGGTCTTTGCGACCATGGCACAAAAAGACGAGAAAGCAGAAATCAAACAAACCAGTATGTCTGCCGACATCAAAGCGCTGCTGAGTTCTAAAAAATACCTTGGCAACGTGTTTATGTTTGCGACGGCTTCAGCTGCATTCTTTGCTTACCTAACTGGGATGCCAGAAATCATGGCGCAACTGGGCTACGAAGCAAAAGATATTGGTTTGAGCTTTATCCCACAAACCATCGCGTTTATGGCTGGTGGCTACTTAGGTAAAGTAGGCGTTCGAAAATTTGGTGATGAAAAGGTTCTGCGCCAACTGATTGGCCTATTTAGTGTCGCGGCATTAATGATTTTCATTGCTTCACAGTGGGATCTGTCATCGATTTGGCCTATTCTTGCGCCATTCTGTTTGATTGCCGTTGCTAACGGCGCGCTGTACCCAATCGTGGTAAACCGTGCACTGGCCAGCGCACAACAGAGCCCTGCAACAGCAGCAGGTCTGCAAAACAGCCTGCAAATCTGTGTAAGTAGCTTCTCAAGTGCATTGGTAGCCGCAATGGCAAGCCAAGCTCAGATGGTTACTGGCATCGCAATCATCATCTGTATGGGTGGGCTGTGGATGGGATACATTCTGTCGAATCGCGAATTATCCAAGCACTTTACGACTCCTGACAACGCCCGAGTCGTGAGTGAAGACGAACTTTAATCGTTCAGATAATAAAAAGAGCCGCGCAATGCGGCTCTTTCTGTTTATAAGCTTTTCAACCCCCATTTCTTGGCAGTCTGCTTAAAAAAGCCTTGAGTCTTTTTCAACTCTACCCAGTGATTGATGTAATTAATCCATACTTGATCGTCTTGCGGCAACAACATAGCAATTGGGGTTGGTTTACGCGGTGCGGTCACTGGCACTATCGCCAACTGTTTAAACTTATCCACCAACGTCGCTGCTTCCACATTGGACGTCACCGATACATCGGCCCTGCGAGCTAGTAGTTCTTGGAAGTCGCGCGCTGGCGCTTCAATAACAATATGCTGAGCAGACGGGAAGAACTCTTTCACCATTTTTTCTTGTACCGTACCTAACGTCGCCGCGACTTTTACTTCTGGTTTATTAAAATCCGCCCAATCAGAGAATTTGGCGAGATCTTTCTTTTGTACCACAGGTACAAAGGAAAGGTAGAAATATGGCTGGCTATATCCAGCTACTTTCGCGCGAGACATGTTCAGAGATGCGCTGCCAGTAATATCGTATTTGTTGGCGGTAATGCCATTAACTAGCGTCTTCCAATCCGTGGGCACATACTCCACTTTTACACCGAGATCTTTAGCAAGTTCTGTTGTTACATCGATATCGAAGCCACGATAACTGTTTGTCGCGGGGTCTTTCATCGTCATCGGATTCCAATCTCCCGTCGTTCCAACTCGGAGTACGCCATTGTCTAAAATGGATTGAAGACGGCTTTCAGCGTGAGCGACTTGAGTCGCAGCAAGCAAACACATTCCTAGCACTAGTAAAATCTTTCTCATTTTTATTCCCTTAAAAATAATGACCTTATACGGTTTAATAATTAACCTTTATTAGAGCTCTACTGATAACATAGCAGCAACAAAGGAAGTTTTTTAGTTAATTCAGGGAGTAAATGTGACGTTTCGAACTCTATGGCTGTTTTCACTGCTATTACTCACTGGTTGTTCAGATTATCAATGGGGCTGGTATGTACTTGACCCTTCGACGGATCAAGGGCTCACCAATCTAAAGTTTTTAATCGCTGGGTTTAATGACACCATTCAGGTATCACTCCTCAGTATGTTATTTGCGATGAGCTTGGGTCTGATCGTTGCGTTACCCGCTCTGTCGGACTCAGCCTCTCTGAAGTGGATAAACCGTATTTATGTCGAGGTGATCCGTTCAGTGCCAGTTTTAGTCTTACTACTTTGGGTGTATTACGGCATGCCTACGCTATTGGATGTCTCACTCAATCACTTTTGGGCGGGTGTTATTGCACTGACTATCGCTGAGAGCGCGTTTATGGCGGAAGTATTTCGCGGTGGAATACAAGCTATCAGCCGTGGCCAGCATGAAGCGGCTGAATCTTTGGGCTTAAGCTATTGGCAAAAGATGCGCTTGGTAATTCTTCCCCAAGCATTTCGACAAATCCTCCCTCCACTGGGCAATCAATTTGTCTACATTCTCAAGATGAGTTCTTTAGTCAGCGTGATTGGTTTAAGCGATCTCACTCGCCGTGCTAATGAGCTGGTGGTGAATGAGTACTTACCCTTAGAGATTTATACCTTCCTCGTTTTGGAGTACTTGTTGCTCATCCTATTTGTATCTCAAGCCGTTCGTTGGCTCGAAAAACGTATTGCTATTCCTAGCTACTAACGATGAAGCCTGAGCTAGAAACAACAAAGCCGCTCTTGTTGAGCGGCTTTGACAATATAGCGACAGAGTGCAGGTAATGCTTATTTCTGTTTTACGGGACGCTGCCAGCCAGTAATTTTGCGCTCTTTGACGCGAGTAATTACTAACTCACCTTCTTCAACATCTTTTGTTAGTGTCGTGCCTGCACCGATGGTTGCGCCATCAGCGATAGTGACAGGCGCCACCAGCTGGCTATCAGAACCAACAAATACATCATTACCGATGATGGTTTTAAACTTGTTCGCACCATCGTAGTTACAAGTGATAGTACCTGCGCCGATGTTAGTACGTTGACCGATCTCTGCATCACCTAAGTAAGTTAGGTGGTTCGCTTTTGAACCTTCTCCGATGCGCGCATTTTTCACTTCAACGAAGTTACCCACATGGGAATCGTTACGCATTTCAGCACCAGGACGAAGGCGAGTAAATGGACCAACCGTACATTCTTCACCAACCGTTGCACCTTCAATCACACTGTAAGGGCGAACGATGGTGTTGTCGTCGATTTCACAATCTTTCAGTACACAACCCGCACCGATAACCACGTTATCACCCAGTGAAACTTTACCTTCGACGATAACATTCACGTCGATTTCACAGTCCATACCGCACTGTAACTCACCACGCAAATCAAAGCGTGCTGGATCGCGTAGCATGACACCTTGCTCTAGTAGCTTCTGAGCTTGCATTGACTGGAAAGCACGCTCTAGACGAGCAAGCTGTGCGCGGTCATTGACCCCTTCCACCTCAATGGCATTGACTGGGTGTACTGCCTCAACGGCACGACCTTCATCGTGTGCAGCTGCAATAACGTCAGTTAGGTAGTATTCGCCTTGTGCGTTGTTGTTGTTTAAGCCAGACAACCAACGCTTAAGATCCCCACCAGTCGCAACCATCACGCCAGTATTGATCTCTTTAATTTGTTTTTGTTCTTCTGTTGCATCTTTTTGCTCAACGATCGCCACAACAGGACCATTCTTACGGATAATACGACCGTAGCCTGTCGGGTTATCTAGAATCACTGTTAGTAGTGCAATACCGCCTGTTGGCTGTGCATCTAATAGGTTTTCAATCGTTTCAGCTGAAATCAGTGGAACATCACCGTAAAGCACCAGTACTTTTTCATCGTCTTCAAACTTCGGAGACGCTTGATCAACCGCATGACCTGTCCCTAACTGCTCCGCTTGAAGCACCCAATTTACAGGCTCTTCTGCAAGAGTGGTTTGCATTTGATCACCACCGTGGCCAAAGACCAAGTGGATATTTTGTGCACCTAGACCTGTACATGTATCAATCACATGTTTTGCCATTGGCTTACCTGCCAAAGTGTGTAGCACCTTAGGCATGTTCGAATGCATACGGGTACCTTTACCCGCTGCAAGAATCACAGCACTGAATTTCATTGATAACCTATTGACGTTTTATGTTAATTGGCCGTTATTTTAAACAGCTCTTTTAAAATAGTTAATGGAGTAAGGTAAATTTCCAACTAAAATTAATCAAAAAGGCGACCAATTGGCCGCCTTTTTTCATGCAACGTTGCTAATTGAGCTTAGCGACGTTTTTTTGTCAGCTCGATAACTCGTAGCTGAGCAATGGCTTTAGCCAGTTCACTGGCCGCTTGTGCGAAGTCCATGTCACCATGCTGATTCTGGATTTGCTCCTCAGCGCGGCGTTTGGCTTCTTCTGCCTTCGCTGCGTCTAGCTCTTCACCACGGATAGCTGTATCAGCTAGTACAGTCGCTGTACCAGGCTGAATCTCTACCATACCACCAGAAACATAAATAATTTCTTCGTGGCCGTGCTGTTTCACAATACGCACCATACCAGGCTTGATAGCGGTCAGCAGCGGTGTGTGACCATGGAAAATACCAAGTTCACCTTCGCTACCGGTCACCTGAAACGTTTCAACACGACCAGAGAAGATTTTCTTCTCAGCGCTTACTACGTCTAGGTGAAAGGTTATTGCTGCCATATCGCCTCCTAGTTAGCCTTATAGCTTCTTCGCATTCTCAATAGCATCGTCGATGCTACCGCAGTACATAAATGCCTGCTCAGGAATGTCGTCGTATTCACCAGCTAGTAGACCTTTAAAGCCACGTAGAGTCTCTTTTAGAGGTACGTAAATACCAGGGTCACCTGTAAATACTTCTGCTACGTGGTAAGGCTGAGTTAGGAAACGCTCAATCTTACGTGCACGAGATACAACTTGCTTATCTTCTTCAGATAGCTCGTCCATACCTAGGATAGCAATGATATCTTTCAGCTCTTTGTAGCGCTGAAGAGTCTGCTGAACACCACGAGCAACTTCGTAGTGATCTTGACCAACTACTAGTGGATCAAGCATACGAGATGTTGAATCTAGCGGGTCGATCGCAGGGTATAGACCCATTGCAGCGATGTTACGGTTAAGTACAACCGTTGCATCCAAGTGCGCGAACGTTGTTGCTGGAGACGGGTCAGTCAAGTCATCCGCTGGTACGTATACCGCCTGTACAGACGTGATAGAACCTGATTTCGTTGACGTGATACGCTCCTGAAGTACACCCATCTCTTCTGCAAGAGTTGGCTGGTAACCTACCGCAGAAGGCATACGACCTAGTAGTGCTGATACCTCTGTACCTGCAAGTGTGTAACGGTAGATGTTATCAATGAACAGTAGTACGTCACGACCTTCGTCACGGAAACGCTCTGCCATTGTTAGACCAGTCAGTGCAACACGTAGACGGTTACCTGGTGGCTCGTTCATCTGACCGTAAACCATCGCTACTTTTGATTCTTCAGGCTTCTCAACGTTTACAACGCCCGCTTCCTGCATCTCGTAGTAGAAATCGTTACCTTCACGAGTACGCTCACCAACACCAGCAAATACTGATAGACCTGAGTGCTGTAGTGCGATGTTGTTGATAAGTTCCATCATGTTAACGGTCTTACCTACACCTGCACCACCGAATAGACCGATTTTACCACCCTTAGCGAATGGACAAATTAGGTCGATTACTTTAACGCCCGTTTCTAGAAGTGCAATTTCGTTTGATTGCTCTTCGTAGCTTGGTGCACTACGGTGGATAGAGTAAACCTCTTCCGCACCCACTTCACCACGCTCGTCAATCGCGTCACCTAGGACGTTCATGATACGACCTAGAGTTTTAGTACCTACTGGTACTGAAATTGGAGCGCCAGTGTTAACCACTTCAACTCCACGACGTAAACCATCAGAGCTACCCATTACGATACAACGAACTACGCCACCGCCTAGCTGTTGTTGAACTTCAAGAACTAGACGCTCTTTTGAGTCCGTTACGTTTAGAGCGTCATATACACTAGGTACATTGCTCTGTGGGAACTCTACGTCGACTACCGCACCGATGATCTGTACGATCTTACCTGTAGCCATCGTTAATCCTCTAAACTATTTCGTTTTACCTAAGCTTAAACCGCAGCTGCACCACCAACGATTTCTGATAGTTCTTGTGTAATCGCAGCCTGACGGGCTTTGTTGTACACAAGTTCCAAATCGTCAATCAAACTGGTTGCGTTATCCGTTGCAGCCTTCATCGCAATCATTCGAGCCGCTTGCTCACAAGCAAGGTTCTCAACCACACCTTGGTATACCTGAGACTCTACGTAACGCACTAATAGCGTATCCAGTAGAGGTTTTGGTTCAGGCTCATAGATGTAGTCCCATGAATGCTCACGCTGCATCTCTTCGCTGTCCGATTTAGGCAAAGGTAGCAATTGATCGATCGTTGGTTGCTGAACCATAGTATTAACAAACTTGTTGAATACTACATATAGACGGTCCAGTTCACCTTCATCGTATTTCTTCAGCATTACGCCAACAGAGCCGATTAGGTCTTGTAGGCTTGGATTATCTCCAAGACCAGAAACCTGTGCCGCAACTTTTGCGCCACCATGTTTAAAGAAAGCTGTTGCTTTTGAGCCAACAACGGCTAGCTCAATCTCAGCACCTTTCTCTCTCCATGCTTGCATGTCTGTAACGGCTTTTTTGAACACGTTAATGTTCAAACCACCACACAGACCACGGTCTGTCGAAACGATGATGTAACCAACACGTTTAGCTTCACGCTCTTCTAGGTACGGATGACGGTACTCTAGGTTTGCGTTAGCCACATGACCGATCACTTTACGCATTGTTTCAGCGTATGGACGAGAAGCTTCCATTGCATCTTGAGAACGACGCATTTTTGAAGCTGCTACCATTTCCATCGCTTTCGTAATTTTCTGAGTGCTTTTAACACTACCGATTTTATTACGTATCTCTTTTGCGCCGGCCATCGTTACTCTCCGTTAGTTGGTGGCAGAAACTGCCACCGACCTAATTACCAAGTTTGGGTTGCTTTGAAGTCGTCAGTCAGTTTCTTCAACTGAGCTTCGATTTCATCGTTGTAAGCGCCAGACTTGTCGATCTCAGCTGCTAGTTCAGCGTATTGACCGCGAGCGTACGATAGTAGAGCCGCCTCGAAATCTAGAACTTTGTTAAGTTCTACATCATCAAGGTAACCGCGCTCTGCCGCGAAGATAGTTAGAGCTTGGTCAAATACAGACATTGGAGCGTACTGCTTCTGCTTCATTAGTTCTGTAACTTTTTGACCATGGTCTAGCTGTTTCTTCGTTGCGTCATCAAGGTCAGAAGAGAACTGAGCAAATGCCGCTAGTTCACGGTATGCAGCTAGTGCTGTACGGATACCACCTGATAGTTTCTTGATGATTTTCGTCTGAGCTGAACCACCTACACGAGATACTGAGATACCAGGGTCAACAGCAGGACGAACACCAGCGTTGAATAGCTCAGTTTGTAGGAAGATCTGACCATCGGTAATCGAGATTACGTTAGTCGGTACGAATGCTGAAACGTCACCTGCTTGAGTTTCGATGATAGGAAGAGCAGTCAAAGAACCAGTCTTACCTTTCACTTCACCGTTAGTGAAACGCTCTACGTACTCTTCGTTTACACGAGCTGCACGCTCTAGTAGACGCGAGTGTAAGTAGAATACGTCACCTGGGAATGCCTCACGGCCTGGTGGACGTTTAAGTAGTAGAGAGATCTGACGGTAAGCTACCGCTTGCTTAGATAGATCATCGTAAACAATCAGTGCGTCTTCACCGCGATCGCGGAAGTATTCACCCATCGCACAACCTGCGTAAGGCGCTAGGTATTGAAGCGCTGCAGATTCAGAAGCTGATGCAACTACAACGATAGTATTTTGTAGTGCGCCGTGCTCTTCTAGTTTGCGAACAACGTTAGCGATAGTCGATGCTTTCTGACCGATTGCTACGTAGATAGAGAAAATACCAGAGTCTTTCTGGTTGATG
The DNA here is from genome assembly GCF_033339295.1 of Vibrio sp. 704. Classification (NCBI taxonomy): domain Bacteria; kingdom Pseudomonadati; phylum Pseudomonadota; class Gammaproteobacteria; order Vibrionales; family Vibrionaceae; genus Vibrio; species Vibrio sp. 704. The sequence goes on from NZ_JAWOUH010000018.1 coordinate 47,420, forward strand.
ATCGCGTCGATCGCCAGTGCTGTTTTACCAATCTGACGGTCACCGATGATAAGCTCACGCTGACCACGACCGATTGGGATCATTGAGTCAACTGACTTATAACCAGTTTGCACAGGTTGGTCTACCGATTTACGGTCGATTACACCTGGTGCGATCACTTCTACAGGCGAAGTCATTTTCGCTTCGATTGGACCTTTACCATCGATAGGCTCACCCAGCGTATTTACTACGCGGCCTAGTAGTTCTGGACCAACTGGCACTTCAAGAATGCGGCCAGTACCTGTAACTTTCATGCCTTCCTTAAGGTCAGCATATGGGCCCATTACAACCGCACCAACCGAGTCACGCTCAAGGTTAAGTGCCAGTGCATAACGGCCACCCGGTAATTCAATCATTTCACCTTGCATCACGTCCGCTAGGCCGTGGATGCGGATGATACCATCGCTTACCGATACGATAGTACCCTCGTTGCGAGCTTCACTAACAACTTCGAAAGATTCGATACGTTGTTTGATCAGATCGCTAATTTCCGTGGAATTAAGTTGCATGCTCCAATCCCCATTAAGACTGCAATGCATCGCTCAGGCGGTTCAAACGACCACGCGCTGAGTCATCGATGACTAGGTCTCCGGCTCGAATAATAACCCCACCAAGTAGGGTCTCATCTACACTGCAATTCAGCTTCACTTTGCGTTCAAGACGCTTTTCAAGTTTGCTGCCAATGTTTGCAAGTTGTTCATCAGAAAGCTCTGTTGCTGAAATTACTTCAACATCAATTTCTTTCTCATGTTCTTTTTTCAGAGTAAAAAACTCCGTGCAAACATCAGGAAGGGCCGCTAAACGACCATTCTCAGCCATTACCTTCAAAAGGTTTTGACCGTGCGCATCAACTTGTTCGCCGCAAACTGCAACAAAAATTTCTGCCATTTTGTCAGCAGAAACCGAACCCGTTAGTAGTTCGTTCATTTGTTCGTTTTTGGCCACTTCAGCAGCAAAAGATAACATTTGGCCCCATTGGTCCAACTGGTCTTTCTCTAAAGCAAAGTCGAAGGCTGCTTTAGCATAGGGGCGTGCGATAGTAGTCAAATCAGACATATGCGCCCCCAGACTTAAAGTTTTGCAGTAATGTTGTCGAGAATATCTTTTTGCGCATCTTTATCGATAGAACGCTCAAGGATTTTCTCAGCACCAGCTACAGCCAGAGTAGCAACTTGTTTGCGCAGCTCATCGCGTGCACGATTGCGTTCAGCTTCAAGTTCTGCTTCTGCTTGCGCTAGGATTTTCTGGCGTTCTGCCTGAGCTTCCTCGCGAGCTTCATCAAGAATTTGAGACTTACGCTTGTTCGCTTGTTCGATGATCTCAGTTGCTGTGCGCTTCGCTTCTTTCAATTGATCAGAAGCGTTGGCTTGTGCTAGATCCAAGTCTTTCGCAGCACGTTCTGCTGCTTGAAGACCATCAGCAATTTTCTTCTGACGCTCTTCGATCGCTTGCATCAATGGTGGCCATACATACTTCATGCAGAACCACACAAATAGTGCGAACGAGATTGCTTGACCTAGCAGAGTTGCGTTTATGTTCACAACAGCTACCCCTCTATTTGGACTTAGTGTTAATCAGTGACAAGCGATAATCGCCCATCCCGAGTTAAAGGTGATTAACCTAGTTGACCAACGAATGGGTTTGCGAAAGTGAATAGTAGCGCGATTACGATACCGATCATTGGAACCGCATCAAGTAGACCCGCGATGATGAACATCTTAACTTGTAGCATAGGAGCCATTTCTGGTTGACGTGCAGCACCTTCTAGGAATTTACCACCTAGCAGTGCGAAACCAATCGCTGTACCAAGAGAAGCAAGACCGACGATAATACCTACGGCGATTGCAGAAAAGCTCAGTAAAGTTTCCATTACTATCTCCAATTTATAGTTGTTGGCTTAGTGCCCAAATAAAAAGCTTTAAAAAAATTAATGATCAGGATCTTCGTGTGCCATTGACAGGTAAACAATTGTCAACATCATGAATACGAAGGCTTGAATCGTAATAACCAAGATATGGAAGATTGCCCACGGTAGTGAACCCATCCATTGTAAGTACCATGGTAGCATTGCCGCACAAAGAATGAATACAACCTCACCCGCGAACATGTTACCGAATAGACGCATACCAAGTGATAGAGGTTTCGCTAATAGCGATACCACTTCAATTAGTAGGTTAAACGGAATCATCAGTGGGTGATTGAATGGATGTAGTGCAAGTTCTTTTGCGAATCCACCTAGACCTTTTACTTTGATGCTGTAGTAAATCATCAATGCAAAAACGCCTAGAGCCATAGCCATGGTGATATTCACATCAGCAGACGGTACAACCTTAAGGTAAGGAATACCTAGCCAATGCTCTGCTGGGTATGGTAAGAAGTCGATAGGAACTAAGTCCATCACGTTCATCAAAAATACCCAACAAAAGATAGTCAGTGCTAAAGGCGCGATCAGTGGGTTGCGTCCATGGAACGTGTCTTTGACGTTATCGGCGACAAATTCAACGATCATTTCTACAGCACACTGAAGCTTACCCGGTACACCCGCTGTTGTTCTCTTTGCTACTTTGTAAAAAATTCCGAGGAAGATTAAACCAGTAAACCAAGAAAAAAACAGGCTATCGATATGTACGTTCCAGAAACTTGTCTCCGACCCTACTAAACCCAACTTGTATAGCGATAGGTTAGAAAGGTGGTGGGCAATGTAACCGGACGATGTTAGCGCTTCACCTGGCGCAGCCATAACTCATCCTATTTTTTGTTGTTAATGAATAGCACTGGTGCACAGATATTAATACCTAGTACCAGCAAATAGGTTAGTTTGAGGGGAACAAGTTCCACCTGCATATACATGTAGGCAACATAGAACAGTGCAACCGTGATGAGAATTTTCAGTACTTCACCCGTATAGAAGGAAGCAGCGATGCGCTTGGCAGCGCGAGCTCCACTAAACATGAAAGCACACAGCGCGAATACTGCATTGGCAACAACAAAAATGCCTCCGCCAATCAGCGCTGAAAATCCCCAGTCAGGATTTATGGCTACCGCCATTCCTGCTGCCACAAAAATAACCGCGCCAGACTGGATCATTAACAATTGCCTTGCGAGCTCTCGTCCTGGTCTAGCTAACGCAGCTACCATGTATTCGTACCTCTAGTAATATCCACTTCGCACTTAACTCTCTGTGCTGGGAAATTGGCGAAAATTATACGTTCAGTTCAACGTAAAGCAATTCGATTGCATCAAAAACTTACAGTTTTGTTTACAAAACGACAACTTTCGCACAAAATTCGATTAATTAGATTAATTGACCTAAATCAATTATCTCATCTAGGCCTCAAGCTTGGCAATTAGTTGGTCCAATTTGTGAGGCTCATCAAGACTTATCGTCAATTTCGCTTTTCCGTTTGCAGAACGGGTAAGAGAAACTTTTGCATCAAGCAGCTGACTCAATTTATGCGACATTTGCTCGGCTTCGGTATCCTCTTGTTGCCCTTTTTGCTCATTTTGTGGGGCTAAGCACTTTTTTACTAACTGTTCGGTTTGGCGAACAGTCATTTGCTTCTTAGCCACTTGTTGAGCTACTTCGACTTGCTGTTCGCCTTCTAACGCTAACAGAGCTCGAGCATGACCCATTTCCAATTTTTTATCTGCAACCAGACCTTTTACATCAACTTCCAACTGATTCAGACGTAATAGGTTACTCACCGTCGTTCTTGATTTACCAATCACATCGGCCACTTGCTGATGTGTCAGCGTGAATTCATCTTGTAGACGCTCAAGCGCTTGGGCTTCCTCAATCACATTCAAGTCTTCACGTTGAATGTTTTCAATCAACGCCATGGCGATGGCGGCACGATCTTCAACTTTTTTCACCAAACACGGCACGCGTTTTAAACCCGCCTGCCTTGCAGCACGCCAGCGGCGCTCACCTGCGATGATCTCAAACTGACCATTTTCGACCTGGCGAACCACGATTGGTTGAATAATGCCTTGTGATTGAATCGAAGCCGCTAGTTCTTCTAGCGCTTCAGGCGCCATATCTTTACGCGGTTGGTATACGCCCGGCTGCAATTGACCAATCGCTAAATCGGTTAACTCACCGTCTGCCGATAATTCTTGGCTATGCGATGCAATATGCTGTTTTTCACGAGCAAACGAACTGGTCGACAATAACGCATCCAGTCCTTTTCCGAGACCACGCTTAGACATGGGATTGAATTCCTTAGGTTAGAGTTAAACTGGGATTTCTTCGCGGCGGAGCATTTCGCCCGCTAGAGCAAGATACGCTTTGGCACCTGCGGAGTACTTATCGTAGTACATTGCAGGCTTACCGTGACTTGGCGCTTCAGCCAAACGAACATTACGTGGAATGACAGTACGGTAAACTTTATTCCCAAAGTGTTTTTTAAGTTGATCGGATACTTCATTCGATAAGCGGTTGCGTGGGTCGTACATGGTACGTAGTAAGCCCTCAATTTTGAGGTTCTCATTGACCACGGCCGCTAACTTGCTGATTGTATCCATAAGAGCAGTTAAACCTTCTAACGCAAAGTATTCACATTGCATCGGCACCAGCACAGAGTCAGCTGCCGCCATCGCATTGATTGTAAGAAGGTTTAGAGAAGGAGGACAATCAATAAAGATGAAATCATAGTTATCGCGAACTGACGACAATGCATTTTTTAGACGCACTTCACGAGCGAAAACTTCCATCAATTTGATTTCTGCCGCGGTCACGTCTCCGTTCGCCGCGATCAAATCATACTTCCCTGTTGTTTGGGTACAAACGACTTGATCGAACGGTGTATCTTCAACCAAAAGATCGTATGCGGTGGCGTCGACCATATACTTATCCACGCCACTGGCCATCGTAGCATTGCCTTGCGGGTCGAGATCGATCACCAAAACCTTGCGCTTTGTTGCCGCCATCGAAGCCGCTAAGTTAATGCACGTTGTTGTTTTGCCGACCCCACCTTTCTGGTTGGCGATTGCTACAATTTTACCCACGATTACCTCGCTAATTTTCCTTGCGCGATAAGATTACTAGATGACGATCACCTTCCAACTCAGGAACAGCCAAAGATATGATCTCTGTCACACTGCACCATTCAGGAAGCTGACCCATTTCATCTTTAGGGTGCTGTCCTTTCAGCGCTAGAAACACCCCGTGCTCTTGTTTCGGCAAATGGTGGCACCATTCCACCATGTCTATCATTGAAGCAAAAGCTCGACTCAAAACGCCATCAAATTTTTCTTCAGGTTGGAATTCTTCGACACGACTTTGAATTGGTGTCACGTTTTTCAGCCCTAATGTGTGCACAACTTGCTTGATAAAACGGATGCGTTTGCCAAGACTGTCGAGCAAAAAGAAGGTTTTCTCAGGGTTCATGATTGCCAAAGGGATGCCCGGTAACCCCGGACCAGTACCAACATCAATGAAGCGCTCACCGGGCAGGTGTGCGCTTACAACGATACTATCAAGAATATGTTTCACTAACATATCAAGCGGATCACGTACCGATGTTAAATTGTACGCTTTGTTCCATTTGTCGAGCAGTTCGACATAACCAACTAACTGCTCTCGTTGCTGTTCTGACACTTCCAAATCGGTTTTCGCGATCAGTGAATCCAGCTTTGTTCGCAATGCGCTCATTATTCTTCCTCACCTTTCTTCAGCAAACCATGCTTTTTCAAGTGAACAAGTAGAATAGAAATTGCAGCAGGCGTAATACCAGAAATGCGTGATGCAATACCGATGCTCTCTGGTTTGGCCTCGCTCAGTTTAGCAACGACTTCGTTTGATAAACCTTTTACATCGCGGTAATCCAAATCAGCAGGTAACTTGGTATTTTCGTGACGCAGTGATTTTTCGATCTCTTCCTGCTGACGCTTGATGTAACCATCGTATTTCACTTGAATTTCAACTTGCTCAGCCGCTTGCTGATCTTCAAGTGCAGGAGCAAACGCTTCAAGTTGCGTCAGTTGCGAATAAGTGATCTCTGGACGACGCAGAAGATCCTCACCACTCGCTTCACGGGCCATTGGGGTTTTCAGCAGCTTGTTCAGCTCATCAACACCCTCTGACTTCGGATTCATCCACGTTGCTTTCAAACGCTGACGCTCCGTTTCCATATTGTTGATTTTCTCGTTAAAGCGAGCCCAACGAACATCATCAATCAAGCCTAGCTCGCGCGCTTTTTCCGTTAAACGTAAATCGGCGTTATCTTCACGAAGTAGCAGGCGGTATTCCGCACGAGAAGTGAACATTCGGTACGGCTCTTTGGTACCCATGGTCGATAAGTCATCAATCAACACGCCCATGTAAGCTTGGTCACGACGTGGGCTCCAGCCTTCTTTGTCTTGGCTAAACAAGCTTGCGTTTAGACCGGCCATCAAGCCTTGCGCTGCGGCTTCTTCGTAGCCAGTCGTACCATTAATCTGGCCAGCAAAGAACAAACCATGGATGAACTTCGTCTCGTACGTTTGCTTCAAATCACGTGGATCGAAGAAATCGTATTCAATCGCATAACCTGGGCGAACGATGTGTGCATTTTCAAACCCTTTCATTGAGCGCACGATTTGTACTTGCACATCAAATGGCAAGCTGGTCGAGATACCATTAGGGTATAACTCGTGCGTGGTTAGGCCTTCTGGCTCAATGAAGATTTGGTGGCTGTTTTTGTCAGCGAAACGCATCACTTTGTCTTCAATAGACGGACAGTAACGCGGACCAATACCTTCAATCACACCTGCGTACATTGGACTGCGATCCAAGTTACTACGGATCACATCGTGAGTTTGTTCATTGGTGTGGGTGATGAAACATGGAATCTGACGCGGATGCTGTTCACGTTTGCCCATGAACGAGAATACAGGCGTTGGGTTATCACCGTGCTGAGCTTCTAGCACTGAAAAATCAACAGTACGAGCATCAATGCGCGGTGGAGTACCTGTTTTTAAACGATCCACACGGAACGGCAGTTCACGCAGTCGATCCGCTAATGCGATCGATGGTGGATCCCCGGCACGACCACCAGACGAGCTTTCCATACCTATGTGGATCTTACCACCAAGGAAGGTACCCACGGTTAGCACAACGGCTTTCGCATGGAAGCGAAGTCCCATTTGAGTTACCACACCAACTGCGCGATCTTGTTCAACAATCAGATCATCAACTGATTGCTGGAACAACGTTAAGTTAGGCGCATTTTCTAATGCATTACGAACGTACGCTTTGTACAGAGCGCGATCGGCTTGAGCTCGAGTTGCTCGTACTGCAGGACCTTTGGAGGCATTTAGTGTACGAAACTGAATACCTGCATGGTCGATGGCTTCAGCCATCAAACCGCCCATAGCATCTACTTCTTTTACTAAGTGACCTTTACCAATACCACCGATCGCCGGATTACAAGACATCTGGCCTAATGTATCGATGTTATGGGTAAGGAGAAGCGTTTTTTGTCCTGTGCGTGCAGATGCGAGCGCGGCTTCCGTTCCTGCGTGTCCGCCACCGACAACAATGACGTCAAAGTTTTCGTGATAAAGCATGAACTGACCTCAGGTATTCAAAGGGATTTAATGGACAGATAAAGGAGCCGTATTTTACCTGCTTTATGCCAGAGAGAAAAACGTTTTCTCGTTTTATCCGTTTTAAGCTTCAAGATAAATATATATAAGATCTATATATATGATCTTTTATTAGATCTACTATTAGGATCGACCGTTTCTGTGGATAACCTAAAAATGATCAACAAGATCATGGATCTTCTTTGGATCATATCTTGTGATCATGATTGGATCAGATCGAGGATTACCTGGGATCAAAAGTGGTGGTTATACACAGGGGGTAAAATTGATCAAAGTTGTTATTGGGATAACTAAAGGAAAATCACTGGATCTTATTGTAGTTATCCACAGTCTGTTTGGTTGGTTTTTGAGCGGTTAAACAAAATAATTTGGTGGGAGTTATTCACATGGGAGAAAACAGAGCCGAATTTCGACTCTGTTGAAGGGAAAGTCGTGAGTTTAAAAACGTTCGATATTCTCTTTTAACCACATCTCTGCGGCGTCTTCTGGCACATCATGGCTCAGTACATCGATTTTAAAGCAATCTGCGAGAGGGGTTGCACCAATATCCTCTAATAAATCATAAGCGTGTTGACCAGCGGCACAGAACGTATCGTAGCTAGAGTCACCAATCGCAATCACCGCAAATTTTACATCAGTCATTTTTGGCGGTGTATTTTGTAATGCTGCGATAAAAGGTTGGATATTATCAGGATACTCACCAGCTCCATGTGTAGAGGTGATCACCAACCACGTACCTTGATTTTCGATATCACTGAGGGAAGGCTGGTTGTGGATCGTTGTTTCAAATCCATTCTCGTTGAGTAGATCACTCAGGTGATCCCCTACGTATTCTGCGCCACCTAACGTGCTGCCTGTAATAATGTGGATCATACTTCTTCCTTATTGAATGCGACGGCTAAAGCTCATGGATGGCTTGCCGTACAAAAAGAAACGCGGTGTGAGTTAAGCTCAGCACCGCGCGTTCGATTATTTACTTCCCGATACAGAATGAAGAGAAGATTCGTCCCAGTAAGTCGTCAGAACTGAACTCACCGGTAATCTCATTGAGGTGTTGTTGGGTGATGCGTAGCTCTTCAGCCAATATTTCACCTGCCATATAGCCTTCAAGCTGCTCCTGGCCTATTTGAAGGTGCTGTGCGGCACGTTCTAATGCATCGAGATGACGACGACGAGCCATAAACCCACCTTCACTGTTGCCAGAGAAGCCCATACACTCCTTGAGATGATCGCGCAGAGCTTCAACCCCTGCACCAGTCTTCGCTGACAAACGGATAAGAGTAGGGTTATTGACGTGGCAGATCCCCATATCTTCACCCGTTTGATCCGCTTTATTACGGATCACAGTTATGCCAATGTTGTCTGGTAGGCGATCCACAAAATCTGGCCAGATATCTTTCGGATCGGTGGCATCGGTTGTCGTGCCATCCACCATGAACAACACGCGGTCTGCTTGGGCTATTTCATCCCACGCGCGTTCGATACCGATTTTCTCTACTTCATCGGAAGCATCACGCAAACCTGCTGTATCAATGATGTGTAGTGGCATGCCATCAATATGGATATGCTCACGCAGTACATCACGCGTGGTTCCTGCGATGTCGGTTACGATTGCAGATTCTTTACCCGATAGCGCGTTCAGTAGGCTTGATTTGCCCGCATTTGGACGACCCGCAATCACGACTTTCATCCCTTCACGCATAATAGCGCCTTGGTTAGCTTCTTTGCGCACCGCATCTAGGTTGTCGATGATGGCTTGTAGGTCACCAGCCACTTTACCGTCGGCCAAAAAGTCGATCTCTTCTTCAGGGAAGTCGATGGCTGCTTCAACATAGATACGCAAATGAATCAGCGACTCAACTAAGGTATTAATGCGGCCTGAAAATGCGCCCTGTAAGGATTGCAGTGCCGATTTTGCTGCTTCTTCAGAACTGGCATCAATGAGGTCTGCGATCGCCTCGGCTTGAGCGAGGTCGAGTTTATCGTTCAGAAATGCGCGTTCAGAGAACTCACCAGGGCGAGCAGCTCGAATACCATCTATACCTAGAATGCGTTTTATCAGCATATCCATCACGACAGGGCCGCCATGGCCTTGCAGCTCAAGTACGTCTTCACCTGTAAATGAGTGTGGGTTAGGGAAGTACAGTGCGATGCCCTGATCAAGCACAGTGCCATCTTCTGACTTAAACGGCAGGTACTCTGCGTAGCGGGGCTTTAGTGTTTTGCCAGTGACTTCTAACGCCACTTGGTTGGCTTTAGGGCCAGAAACTCGAATAATACCGACACCGCCACGACCAGGCGCGGTCGCTTGAGCGACAATCGTATCTGTAGTCATAATTTTGCCTTTTGAGCTGGGCTATAGGGAAGATACCTAGGGAGCCATCACAATTAATTAGCTGAATTGTAATCAGCCAAAAACAAAAAGGCGACCTTTTGGCCGCCTTTCTCAATCATTTCCTAAAAGGTTACTTGCTGTGTAAGCCTTTTTTCTCTAATCCTTTGTAGATCAGAGTTTGCTGGATAAGCGTTACGATGTTCGACACCAACCAGTACAGAACGAGACCTGATGGGAAGAACAAGAAGAAGAAGGTAAACATAACCGGCATAAAGGTCATGATCTTCTGCTGCATTGGATCCGTTACCGTTGTCGGGCTCATCTTCTGGATTAGAAACATAGACGCACCCATCAATAGCGGCAGGATGTAGTAAGGGTCCTGTGCTGAAAGGTCATGAATCCAACCGAAGAATGGAGAGTGACGTAGCTCTACCGATTCCATTAGTGCCCAGTAAAGCGCGATGAAAATAGGCATCTGTAGGATAAGAGGTAAACAGCCACCTAGTGGGTTCACTTTCTCTTTCTTGTACAGTTCCATCATTTCTTGGCTCATGCGCTGACGGTCATCACCGATACGCTCACGCATTGCTTGCAGCTTAGGCTGTAGCATGCGCATTTTCGCCATAGACGTGTATTGCGCTTTTGTTAGTGGGTACATTGCACCACGAACGATGAAGGTCAGACAGATGATTGCCACACCCCAGTTACCAACAAAGCTCTGGATGAATGAAAGCAACATATGAAGAGGCTTCGCAATGAACCATAACCAGCCGTAGTCCACTACTAGGTCTAGGTTAGGTGCCACTTCTGCCATTTCATCTTGCAGTTTTGGACCAACCCAAAGTGTTGCTTCAAACTTAGCCTGATCGCCTGTTGCGATAGTTTTGTTCGGCATACGAACGCCGATGTCGCCTAGGTTGCCAATTACACGAGTGTATAGGTTAGTACCTGGTTCGTTACGTGGGATCCAAGCTGCGGCAAAGTAGTGCTGAATCATTGCTGCCCAACCTTGGCCATCGGCTAGGTTAAGAGACAGGTTGCGATCCTGCATATCATCAAAGCTGTACTTCTTGTAACGCGTATCTTCTGTTGAGTATGCGCCACCACGGTAAGTAGGCATTGTGATGCTACCACCATCGTCCATTAGGTTTTGACGTAGGTGAGCGTACATACCAAATGTTGCGTTGTTGCCTGAGTTGTTCACTACATCGTATTCAACATTAAGCGCGTAGCTGCCGCGTTTAAAGATGTAAGTTTTGGTGTATTCGATGCCGTTTGCAGTGAATGTCATCGGAACGCGAAGTTCATCTTGACCGTCAGCCATTGTGAAGCTGTCTGCACTTACGTTGTAGTGAGGGCGATTTGTGCTGCTCAAGTCGATACCTTGAGGACCCACTAGACCGCTTTGAGCGATAAATTGGTGACCTTGAGCGTCTTTAAGCAGAACAAAGGAATCTGATGAATCTAACTCAGCAGAGTATTCGTTAAGGTTGGCATGTACCACATCGCCACCAACGGTGTCGATCGACAGAGTTAAAACATCAGTCGTTACTGTGATAGTTTTTGCAGAAGCTTGCTGTTGACCAGGAACTGGGTCAAGTTCATCAGCAAAAGATGGTGCAGGTAGAGTGCTGCTTGATTGAGCCTGTTCAACTGCTTGAGGTTCTGGATTCTTTGCAACTTGCCATTGTTGAAACAGCAAAAAAGAAACCAGGGCCAAACCGATGAGCAGGATATTACGTTGAGAATCCATCGTTAGTTATCTCTGTCTTGTTTTTGGACTGGTGGAACGGGGTCATACCCCCCTTCATTCAAAGGGTGGCATTTTAATAGACGTTTGCCTGATAACCAACATCCTTTTACAAAACCGTGAGCTCTCAAAGCTTCTAGCGCGTAAGTGGAACAGGTTGGTGTGAACCGGCAACGAGGACCAATCAAAGGGCTGATAAACCAGCGATACAGATAAACGAGCCCAATGGCTATCCACGTGAAGGGCGAGACAGGCGTTGCCATAGCTTATCAAACAACTTAAAAATTTCCTCATTGCTTAAATCTTGCGCGCTTTTCTTCGCAATCACAACAAAATCTTTGTTTGGAAGCTGATGTTGATTGTTACGAAAGCTTTCACGAGCCAAACGCTTAAATCGGTTACGACCGACAGCCGTTTTGATTTGCTTTTTGGGAACCGCTAAACCTAATCGTGGGTGAGAAAGTTTGTTATTGCGAGCAATGATGGTGAAATGAGGCGAGCCAGCTCGATGAGCTTGCTGGAAGACGTTTTGATAATGCTCGGGAGTTAACAAACGTAACTCCCGATTAAACGCGTACGTGTTCAAAATAAACTAGCGATTATTTTGATAGGCGCGCACGGCCTTTTGCACGACGTGCGTTGATAACTTTACGACCGTTCTTAGTTGCCATGCGAGCACGGAAGCCGTGAGTACGCTTGCGCTTTAGAACTGTAGGTTGAAAAGTGCGTTTCATGATAATTACCTTTACTGATCAGTAGTTTTAGGTTCTTGTTAAACCCGGCGTGGGTATTTGCTTTCTTATATAAAGAAGCTCTTTATATAGAGAAGGACAACCGACGCCTCTCAACAAAGAGGCGGAATTGTAATCACACTCACATAATGTGTCAATGACTCAATGAGTACGAAATTCCGGCCGGGCGATTATACGTAGTGTGAGTAAAATCTCAAGGATCAATCGATCCTGATGCTTGATCGTTACTCTATTCCTACTTGGTTAAGGAATTTTTTCAAACGAGGATCTTGTGGATTATCGAAGATATCCTGTGGAGAACCTTGCTCAACGATATTGCCTTCCGCCATGAAGATCACTCTATCAGCTACTTCTTTCGCGAATTGCATCTCGTGCGTCACCACCAGCATGGTTTGATGCTGATTAGCTAACTTCTTCATTAATGAGAGAACTTCACCGACCCATTCAGGATCCAGCGCAGAAGTTGGTTCGTCAAACAACAGCAGTTCTGGTTGCAGCGCCATCGCTCGGCCGATACCCACACGTTGTTGTTGGCCGCCAGATAATGACGCTGGATAACTATCGCCTTTATCCCCAAGGCCGATGTCATCCAGAATTTGTTGCGCTCGTTTGAGAGCATCGGCTTTTTTCCAACCTCGAACGGTCACTAGACCTTCGGCAATGTTCTGGCGCGCATTCATGTGGGCAAACAGGGCATAGTTTTGGAACACAAAGCCAGTTCGACGACGCAGCGCTAATACTTCGGCTTTAGTGTGTTTTTGAGTATCAACGGAGATGTCATCTATCGTGATACGACCTTCATCTGCTTGTTCTAGAAAGTTCACCGTACGCAGCAAGGTTGATTTACCCGTACCACTTGAGCCGATAATCACGATGATCTCACCTTGCTTAATATCGAGGTCGATGCCTTTCAGCACTTCAGTCTCACCAAAACGTTTGTGAATATTTTCTAGCTTAATCATCGTACGTACGCCTTATTCAGTTTTGCTTCTGCCCAGATTTGTACGCGAGTCAGAATCACCACCACTCCCCAGTAAATAAGAGCAACCGCAAGGAAAGCTTCAAAGAAACGGAAACTTGATGAGGCTTCCATCTGTGCTTTCGCCATGATTTCGGCCACACCAAGCGTGAAAGCGAGAGACGTTGACTTGATCATATCGATGAAATAGTTCATCAATGAAGGCAGTGCGACACGCGTTGCTTGAGGTAAAATCACTCGGCGCATTGCTTGGGATGTCGTCATACCGACCGATAAGCTCGCTTCCATTTGGCTGCGATCAATACCAATAATGGCGGCACGAATACTTTCCGCCATATAAGCGGCAAAGTGCAGCGTTAAGCCGATAACCGCTGCTGAAAAGGCGTCGATACCGACCATCAATGGAAAAATTTGCGGTAAGCCGTAATAGAGCAGGAAAAGCTGAACCAACAGTGGGGTGCCACGGAAGAAGCTGATGTACAGTTGGCTTAATTGATCCAGAACTGGCAGTTTAAATACGCGAATATTGGCTAAAATGACGGATAAAATCAGCGAAAACACCAATCCCCATGTCGCCATTTCCATGGTTGTGCCAAGATATTTCAGCAATATCGGCAGCAGTTCCAACATGTAATTAAAGTCAAATCCCATACGGCTTACCTAAAGGCTAGAGAAAAGAAAAGGTGGAAAACAAGTTCCACCTTTACGTAAGTTTATTTTAGTCCGAGAGTGATACCACTTTGCGGCCTAAAGTACAAAGAGTTCTTATTTCGTGATGTCAGCGCCAAACCACTTCACGGAAATTTTCTCTACTGTACCATCTGCGCGCATCTCAGCCAGTGCTTTGTTTACTTCTTCTTGCAGCTTACGACCTTTCTCGTTGTCAACGAAAGGCCATGCGTTTTGAATGGTCTCAAACGGTTCGCCTGCCAATTCCAGAGGAAGGCCAGTTTTCTTAATCAGCTCTAACGCAGAAAGACGATCCATTACAAACGCGTCTGCACGACCGAGCGCCACGTCATGTTCGATACCTGTGTCGTACGTTTTAATGTTGATCTTGCCGTCTTTGTCGTATTGACGCAGCAGTTGCTCAAAGTTAGAGCCTAGGTTCACCGCAACGGTCTTGCCCGCAAGATCGTCAACACCTTTGATGCTGTCGTTGCCTTTACGCACGGTAATTTGTGCGCCATCTACAACGTAAGGGTCAGCAAATAGGTATTTAGCTTTACGCTCGTCAGTCATGGTGATTTGGTTGGAGATCGTATCGATACGACCAGTTTCTAAAAGACCAAATAAACCAGAGAAGTTGGCTGTTACGTATTCGATTTTGTAATCGTTACGTTTACCGATTTCATCCCACATGTCGACTTCAAAGCCTTGTAGCTTGTCTTGCTTTACAAAAGTAAACGGGAAGTAGCGACCTGACATACCAACTTTGACTTCAGTAGCGGCTTGTACGGTTGCTGCCGACAGTGCAATGGCTGCAACGGCAACCTTAATCCAGTTTTTCATAATACATCTCCATAATTTTATGGTTGGAAATACTACTGTTAGTTAGCTCAATTAAATAAATAACCAAGAGCAATAACCTAGACCTGTGAGTTATTAGATAATAGAAGAAGAATGTTAAATGTGACGAAAATGCGAACTGAACCTAGCGAAATGATCGACAAAATCAACATTGGGAATAAAATAATACACAGACTTATCACCAATCGCTCGATCTTGTGAATTTTGCCCAATTGTGGATCGTTGTGTGGGCAAATTTGGGGCAAGGTGTGTTGATCTCATCAAGTTTGCAGAAATAATTGTGAATAACTTGGATCTTATTCACTGGATCGTCGATCAATCGCTGGCGATCTTGGTTATCAACAGGTAAAATTGCCAGTCTTTTCCGATAATTCAATTACTCAGTGGGGGCACCGTGTCATCTTCGCTTTGGCTGCAATGTTTGCAGCAGCTTCAAGAAGAGCTACCAGCTACAGAATTCAGCATGTGGGTTCGTCCGCTACAAGCGGAGCTCAATGACAATACTCTCACTCTATTCGCGCCAAACCGCTTTGTGTTGGACTGGGTGCGTGATAAGTATCTGAACAATATTACTCGCTTACTGCAGGAATACTGCGGTGGCGATATTCCTAACTTACGCTTTGAAGTGGGGAGCCGACCTGTCTCTGCTCCAAAACCAGCGCCGACACGTACGCCTGCAGATGTGGCTGCCGAGTCATCTGCACCTGCACAATTACAAGCGCGTAAGCCAGTACACAAAACCTGGGATGACGACGCTCAGGCGATTGCGGCTATCAATCACCGCTCAAACATGAACCCAAAACACAAGTTCGACAACTTTGTTGAAGGTAAGTCGAACCAACTGGGTTTGGCTGCGGCGCGTCAGGTATCGGATAATCCTGGAGCTGCTTACAACCCGCTGTTCCTATACGGCGGCACGGGCTTGGGTAAAACGCACTTGTTGCATGCGGTGGGCAACGCGATTGTGGATAACAACCCGAACGCAAAAGTGGTCTACATGCACTCAGAACGTTTTGTGCAAGACATGGTAAAAGCGCTGCAAAACAATGCGATTGAAGAATTCAAACGCTATTACCGCAGCGTGGATGCGCTCCTTATCGATGACATCCAATTCTTTGCTAATAAAGAACGTTCACAAGAAGAATTCTTCCATACCTTCAACGCATTATTGGAAGGTAATCAGCAGATCATTCTAACGTCTGACCGTTATCCTAAAGAAATTAATGGCGTTGAAGATCGTCTTAAATCTCGCTTTGGTTGGGGGCTTACTGTTGCGATCGAGCCGCCTGAGCTTGAAACGCGTGTGGCGATCTTGATGAAAAAAGCCGAAGATCACCAAATCCACCTTGCTGATGAAGTGGCATTCTTCATTGCCAAGCGTCTGCGTTCGAACGTTCGTGAGCTCGAAGGTGCACTGAACCGTGTTATCGCGAACGCGAACTTTACTGGTCGTCCAATTACGATTGATTTTGTTCGTGAAGCGCTGCGCGATCTGCTTGCTCTACAAGAGAAGCTGGTGACGATCGATAACATTCAAAAGACCGTGGCGGAATATTACAAGATTAAAGTAGCGGACTTGCTGTCTAAGCGTCGCTCTCGTTCTGTTGCGCGTCCTCGTCAGCTGGCCATGGCGTTAGCAAAAGAACTAACCAACCATAGCTTGCCTGAAATTGGCGATGCGTTTGGGGGCCGCGATCATACGACCGTACTTCATGCTTGTCGCAAGATTGAGCAGCTGCGTGAAGAGAGCCACGACATTAAAGAAGATTACTCTAACTTGATTCGCACCCTGTCTTCGTAATCGGTTAGAATAACGGTATTCTAAGCAAATCATTTATTGAGCTGACAGCGTAAAGAGCCAAGCATGAAATTTACCATTGAACGTAGTCATTTAATCAAACCGCTACAGCAGGTTTCGGGCGCTTTAGGTGGCCGACCAACTCTGCCAATCCTGGGTAACCTACTTCTTAAAGTAGAAGAGAACGTATTGTCGATGACGGCAACCGATCTTGAAGTAGAGTTAGTAAGCAAAGTGATGCTAGAAGGTGATTTTGAAGCGGGCAGCATTACCGTTCCTTCGCGTAAGTTTCTCGATATCTGCCGTGGTTTACCGGACGATGCGATCATCACATTTGTATTAGAAGGTGATCGCGTACAAGTTCGCTCTGGTCGCAGCCGTTTCTCATTGGCAACGCTTCCTGCGAACGATTTCCCTAATATTGAAGACTGGCAAAGCGAAGTGGAAGTATCACTGAGCCAAGCTGATTTACGTACGCTGATCGACAAAACTCAGTTCTCGATGGCGAATCAAGACGTTCGTTACTACCTCAACGGCATGTTGTTTGAAATTGACGGCACCACGCTACGCAGCGTGGCGACGGACGGCCACCGTATGGCGGTATCGCAAACTCAGCTAGGTGCGGACTTTGCGCAGAAGCAAATCATCGTGCCACGCAAAGGTGTGCAAGAATTAGTAAAGTTGATGGATGCGCCAGAGCAGCCCGTAGTACTTCAGATCGGTAGCTCCAATGTTCGTGCTGAGGTGAATAACTTTACTTTTACCTCTAAGTTGGTTGATGGTCGTTTCCCTGACTACCGCCGTGTATTGCCTCAGAGCACCAATAAGACACTAATAGCAAGTTGTGACGAGTTGCGCCAAGCCTTCTCTCGTGCTGCGATTCTTTCCAACGAAAAATTCCGTGGCGTGCGTGTGAATCTGGCTGATACTGAAATGCGCATAACCGCGAATAACCCAGAACAAGAAGAAGCGGAAGAGATGCTTGATGTAACCTTTGAAGGTGACGCCATCGAAATCGGCTTTAACGTAAGCTATGTGCTTGATGTTCTGAACACGTTGCGTTGTGAAAATGTACGTGTGTCGATGTCGGATGCTAACGCTAGCGCGTTGATTGAAAATGCCGACGATGACAGTGCCATGTACGTGGTGATGCCAATTCGTCTATAAGCCAACTGAATGCCTCTTTCTCGTCTCATCATTCAGCAGTTTCGAAACATTAAAGCCTGTGATATTGAGTTATCAGCAGGCTTTAACTTTCTTATCGGGCCGAACGGCAGCGGTAAAACCAGTGTCTTAGAAGCGGTTTATCTGCTCGGGCATGGCCGCTCATTCAAGAGCTCTCTCACCGGACGAGTGATACAAAATGAGTGTGACGAACTGTTTGTTCATGGTCGTTTTTTGAACTCGGATCAATTTGAGCTACCTATCGGCATTAATAAGCAGCGTGATGGCTCAACAGAGGTTAAAATAGGCGGTCAATCTGGACAAAAATTAGCGCAGTTGGCACAAGTTCTGCCTCTGCAGTTGATACACCCAGAAGGGTTTGATTTACTGACAGATGGCCCTAAACATCGTCGTGCGTTTATTGATTGGGGCGTGTTTCATACCGAGCCCGCTTTTTATCAAGCATGGGGAAGGTTCAAGCGCCTGAACAAGCAGCGCAACGCGTTGTTGAAAACCGCCAATAGTTATCGTGAGCTCAGTTATTGGGATCAGGAAATGGCAGGATTGGCTGAAAACATCAGCCAATGGCGAGCAAGTTACATCGAGCAGATGAAAACTGTCGCAGAAACTATCTGTCAGACATTTTTGCCAGAATTTGAGATCCAATTGAAGTATTATCGTGGCTGGGATAAAGACACTCCATACCACGAGATACTAGAAAAGAATTTTGAGCGTGATCAGGCATTGGGATACACCTTTAGTGGCCCAAACAAAGCTGATTTGCGCATTAAAGTGAACGGAACGCCCGTTGAAGATGTTCTGTCACGCGGTCAATTAAAACTCATGGTGTGTGCATTGCGTGTAGCGCAAGGGCAACACCTGACAGAGATGGCCGGTAAACAATGCATTTACCTAATTGATGACTTCGCGTCGGAATTAGATAGCCAACGTCGCAAGCGTCTTGCTGACTGCTTAAAAGAGACGGGCGCACAAGTATTTGTAAGCTCTATCACTGAAAGCCAAATCGCCGATATGTTGGACGATAACGGTAAATTGTTTCATGTGGAACATGGCAGGATAGAGTCAAACTAGAAGAGAGAAACTCATGTCTGAAAATTACGATTCATCGAGTATTAAGGTACTGAAGGGTCTGGATGCGGTACGTAAGCGTCCAGGAATGTACATCGGCGATACGGACGACGGCACCGGCCTTCACCACATGGTTTTCGAGGTGGTGGATAACTCAATTGATGAAGCGTTGGCAGGTCACTGTAAAGACATCGTTGTGACAATTCATGAGGATAACTCGGTTTCCGTTAGCGATGATGGTCGTGGCATTCCAACAGAAATCCACTCTGAGGAAAATGTCTCTGCAGCAGAAGTAATCATGACGGTTCTTCACGCGGGTGGTAAGTTCGACGATAACTCATACAAAGTATCGGGTGGTCTTCACGGTGTAGGTGTTTCAGTAGTAAACGCACTATCAGAGAAAGTTGAGCTAACGATTCATCGTGGTGGTCATATCCATACGCAAACCTACCGCCATGGTGAGCCTCAAGCGCCACTAGCCGTTGTGGGTGATACGGATAAAACCGGTACACAAATTCGTTTCTGGCCAAGTGCCGAGACGTTCTCTAACACTGAGTTCCACTATGACATTCTGGCGAAACGCCTGCGTGAACTGTCATTCCTGAACTCTGGTGTGTCGATCAAATTGGTTGATGAACGTGAAGCGGACAAACATGATCACTTCATGTATGAAGGTGGTATTCAAGCGTTCGTTGATCACCTAAACACCAACAAAACGCCAATCATCGAAAAAATCTTCCACTTTAACTCTGAGCGTGAAGACGGCATTTCAGTTGAAGTGGCGATGCAATGGAACGATGGTTTCCAAGAGAACATCTTCTGCTTTACCAACAATATCCCACAGCGTGATGGTGGTACTCATCTTGCTGGTTTCCGTGCTGCGCTAACACGTACATTGAACAGCTTTATGGATAAAGAAGGTTTCTCGAAGAAAGCGAAAACAGCGACTTCAGGCGACGATGCGCGTGAAGGTCTAACTGCGGTTGTTTCGGTGAAAGTGCCTGATCCTAAGTTCTCAAGCCAAACAAAAGACAAACTAGTTTCTTCTGAAGTGAAATCAGCTGTTGAGTCTGCAATGGGTGAAAAACTGTCTGAGTTCCTGATTGAGAACCCGACAGAAGCGAAGATGGTTTGTTCGAAAATCATCGATGCAGCACGTGCTCGTGAAGCAGCGCGTAAAGCTCGTGAAATGACGCGCCGTAAAGGTGCACTAGACCTAGCTGGCCTTCCAGGTAAACTTGCAGACTGTCAGGAAAAAGATCCGGCACTCTCTGAACTATACATAGTGGAGGGTGATTCGGCAGGCGGCTCCGCAAAACAAGGCCGTAACCGTAAGAACCAAGCGATCCTACCGCTAAAAGGTAAGATTCTTAACGTAGAAAAAGCACGTTTCGACAAGATGCTATCTTCTCAAGAAGTAGCAACACTGATCACCGCACTAGGTTGTGGTATCGGTCGTGACGAGTACAACCCGGACAAGCTTCGTTACCACAACATCATCATCATGACCGATGCCGATGTCGATGGTTCGCACATCCGTACGCTACTGTTGACCTTCTTCTACCGTCAAATGCCAGAGCTTATCGAGCGTGGCTATGTGTACATCGCTCAGCCACCACTATACAAAGTGAAAAAAGGCAAACAAGAGCAGTACATCAAAGATGAAGAAGCGATGAACCAATACCAAGTATCATTGGCTCTGGACAATGCATCGCTACACGTAAACGCAGAAGCACCAGCATTGGCTGGTGAAGCACTAGAGAAGCTTGTTCAACAGTACAATGCGGGTATTAAACTGGCGGAACGTATGAGCCGTCGTTACCCAAGTGCTTTGGTAAACGAGTTGATTTACACTCCTCGCCTAACGCCAGAGCAATGCCATGACGCATCAGTTGTGGAAGCGTGGACGAAGCAGCTTATTGAACAGCTGAATGCGAAAGAAGTGGGTGCAAGCCAGTACAGCTACGAAGTTGAGCAGCACGAAGAGCTAGGCTTAAACTTGCCTAAGATTGTGGTTCGTACTCACGGCGTGACGCACGAACATGCAATTAGCATCGACTTCCTAAACTCGAAAGAGTACGGCAAGTTGGCTGATCTATCAGAAGCACTTGATGGACTTCTGGAAGAAGGCGCGTACATCAAACGTGGTGAGCGTACTATGCCAGTGGCAAACTTTGCAGAAGCGCTTGACTGGTTAGTGAAAGAGTCAATGCGTGGCTTAAGCCGTCAGCGCTACAAAGGTCTAGGTGAGATGAACCCAGACCAACTTTGGGAAACCACCATGGACCCAGAAACTCGTCGTATGATGCAGGTAACGATTGAAGATGCGGTAGGCGCAGATCAACTGTTCACTACGCTAATGGGTGACCAAGTAGAACCTCGTCGTAACTTCATCGAAGAGAACGCACTGAAAGTAGCGAACCTAGACGTATAACGACACTGTTCGTGATAGTAAAAAGCAGCGAGAAATCGCTGCTTTTTTTGTTTTACCACCAGCTAAAATCGCCACTTTCTGCTAAAGCGGATGTTTTTCTGGTACTAACTGCCAACAACCCGATCAAGCCTGCCATTTTATTTCTGTTTTCTTTTTTTCTCGCCATTTTGTTCGCTTGAGCGTTTTTGCTTTCTTTTTTCTGCTCGCTATAGTGCTGAAGAGCTGATGAATAAGGAGACTAAGAAAATGGTGATGACTTTCCTGAACTAAGCCGGAAGTGATGCACTTCCGGTTCAATGCACTGAATTTATTTGTAAGACAAGGCATTAAGAAGGAAATAATCATGTTTGAACGCTGGTTCTCAGCGTACTGCTTGGCGCTGCGAACTTGGTGGTTAACCAGTCGCTTTTTAACCTATCAATCACCACTAAGGTTGTTATCGCTATTTGAAATCTGCGAGCAACAAGCCCATTGCCGTAACCGAGCTCGTATTGCGGTTGGGGACATGGTTCGCTTAGTGGATGTTGAACGCGCCTATCAATATCGCATGACATTGGTCAGCTCGCGTAAGGGGCAACCCATGACAGGTATGCTCGCGGTCGATTCTTATTTGGGGTCTCGACTGTTAGGTCGAGCTAAAAATGATGCGCTCGAAGTGGAAATTTTTAATCAGCGACGCTGCTTTGTGATTACTGAAATTGTTCATCAATCGCAGCCACCAGGTCAGAAAATGCTGTGTGGTTGTCTGTTGTGCCAATAAATAGAGGTGAAGTCATGAGTAAGAAAGAAAAGAAACAACCGCAGTTGAGTCTAAAAGAAAAGCGCAAACTAAAGCAGGAAAAGGCGGCAGAAAAGGGCGTTGTAAAAGCGCGTAAATCCTCCCGCAAGTAAAGTGTAGATTGAGCCCTCCAGAACGGCGGGCTTTTTATCACTGATCGCGAAGTGATGAGGAACTAAGCTGTTCAAGGGGATAGTGGATGCTTTAAAAATTTTTTATTTTTTCCCTTGAAAGTCATTTTTGACGACCTTATATCTAGTTATGAAGAGGGTGACTGGCTTGCTAGAGACTAGAAGACCAGCCCTCTGGAATCGCTAAAACGAGATCGCTCAGAAGAGGATATGGCGTTTTGGTACACAACTTAAACCTTTAGATTCAATATCATGTCTCCGAGCCAAACCAAGGCCAGTGGAATGATAAGAATCTCTTAGTTCGGCGTTGGTTTTTGCATAAACACGCCAGTAGGATGGAACTCATCTGAACTAAGACTATTGCTTAATTAAGAGGATAGATTTATGCGTAATGTAGATTTCTCACCACTATACCGTAATGCAATTGGCTTTGATCGTCTGCTAAACCTGATGGAAGCGAATACAGCGAAAAATACTTCTGGCGGTTACCCTCCATACAACATTGAGCAAAAAGACGAGCACAACTACCGTATTACTATGGCCGTTGCTGGCTTTGCTGAAGAACAGCTCGATCTGACTCAAAACGAAAACATGTTGATTGTGAAGGGCGAACGTAAAGCCGAAGAAGGCAAAAACTACGTTTACCAAGGTATTGCAGAACGCGATTTTGAACGTAAATTCCAGCTAGCGGATTACGTAAAAGTCGTGGGTGCATCAATGGAAAACGGTCTGCTTCATATCGATTTAGTTCGTGAAATCCCTGAAGCCATGCAACCACGTAAGATTGCTATCGGTGGTAACAACCTGATTGAGAACAACTAATCAGTTAACCACCCGGTTATAGAATGAGAAAGAGTGCCATATGGGCGCTCTTTTTAGTTTGGGGTTTTCAAATCCGCTATTTTAAAGCCGTAATTTCAAAGAGAAGAACGGCTGAGTTCAATCCGTCTATTTACCTTCGCGGTAAGCCTTTTCCACTTCTTCAGCGATAATCGCAATACCTTTTTGCATCATCTCATCATCTTGAACGTAGTTCATACGCAGGCATTGGTGCGCGTGATCCCACTCGTCTTGCTGACCAATAAAGAAATATTCACCAGGGACAATCAATACGCCACGCGCTTTCAAGCGTTGGTACAGTTCCATTGTTGTGATTGGCAGTTCATCAAACCATAACCACAAGAAGATAGCGCCTTCCGGCTTGTGGATGCGGAATCGCTCATCGGTAATTGCTTGTTGGAGCAGTTCAACCGCACGTTGTGATTTTTGCTTGTAGAACGGCTTAATCACCTCTGAACTCAGTTTAAGCAGATCACCTTTGCCAATTATATGGTTTGCTAGCGCTGGACCAACACTGCCCGGCGCTAGGCTGATGATGCCGTTCATATTGGTTAACGCTTGAGTGATTTCTTCACTCGCAATCACAATGCCACAACGCCCGCCCGGTAAACCAAGCTTAGATAGGCTCATGCATAGGATGGTGTTTTCATTCCAGAACGGTTCGACATCTTCAAAGATGATGTTCGGGAAAGGTAGACCGTAGGCGTTATCGATGATCAGTGGGATGTTGTTCTCACGTGCTAGCTTGTCCAGCTTACGTACTTCTTCATCTGTCAGTACATTACCCGTTGGGTTAGTTGGGCGAGACGCGCAGATTGCCGCAACAGAGTCGTCGACGGTTAGCTGCTCAAAATCGACGTGGTATTTAAACAGGCCGTTATCTAACAGCTCGATTTCTGGGTGGTAAGAGATAAAGATATCTTCATCAATGCCAGCATCACCATAACCGATGTATTCAGGCGCGATAGGCAGTAGCACTTTCTTGTGCGAACCGTCTGGCTGTTTACCTGCCAACAAGTTGAACAAGTAGAAAAAGCCACTTTGGCTACCGTTAGTTAGGCTGATGTTTTTTTCGGAAATATCCCAGCCGTAAGTTTCACGGAATAACTGAGCTAGCGCTTTGACGAACGCGTCTTTACCCTGCGGGCCATCGTAGTTGGCGAGGGCGGCGACGAGCTCCCCACTGGCGAGCATTTCCTCACTGGCTTGGTGAAAGTAATCGAGCATGGCAGGAATGGCGGCAGGATTACCTCCACCGAGCATGATGGCACCTGGTGTGCGCAGACCATCGTTCAAATCGTCCATTAACTGCGTAATACCTGAATACTGATTAAATTTTTCACCAAACTTTGAGAACTGCATGCTGACTTATACCTAATTCATTGTGATTGCTTTGTGTATGTTTATGCCGATGTTTTATCGGCTTATCGAGTAATCCTTGACCTTACCTCAATGTGTAATTAACGCAAAGTGTGAATTAAGCCGAAAAAGAAAAAAGTGCGTCATCAGACCAGAGGAACGAGACAAAAGGGCAAAAAGAACAATAAAAAAGGGAAGCTTATGCTTCCCTTGCTGGTGGAGAGAGTGTGATTTACTCACCGGTGTAAACAATCAGCACCTTGTCGTCTTGGTATTGGCGTTCGAACGCGTAGTAACCTTCTTGGTTGCGAGTGATGTGCTTACCTTGAGCTACCGCTGGGTGGCGTTTACGGAATTCGCCCAACTTTTGCCAATGTTGCAGTAGATCTTCTCGCTCGCCATGAATCTTATCCCATGGCATATCTGAGCGTGTGCCTTGGTGGGCGTCTGAACCAGTAATGCCAAAATCACGAGCTATCTCATCACCGTAATAGATCTGTACTGCACCGGGAGCCAGCATCAGTGCATTCGCGGCACGAGCTTGGTCATCAAAACTGCGGCTGCGAGCCGACCAAAACAGCTGTGTATCGTGTGAAGACAGGTAGCTCAACACATTGAACTCAGGATCGGTATTGATGCGTTCTGCATAACGGCGGTAATCATTATCAAGTTGAGCGAAACACTTCAGCGCTTTTGGTGCTACATCAGATTGGAACTCGAAGTTGATTATGGAGTCGAAGCCGTTATCGAAATACGGGCTTTTCACCACGCTGTGTGCCCATACTTCACCTGTCATCCAGAAAGGTAGGTCATCCAAGGCTTTGTCCGGGTTGTTTTGTTTCCATTGAGCAAGCGCTTGGGTGGTGCTGGCTTTCAACTCTGCCCACGCTTCCATTTCAACGTGTTTAGCGGTGTCGACACGGAAGCCGTCAATGCCATAGTCGCGCACCCAATCGGATAACCAGGTAATCAGGTGTTCACGCGGGGTTTGCAGCTCATCTTGCGCATTGGTGTCTTTATTGCGGAAGAAGTTTGGTAGTCCGGTTTTTTGAGTTGATTCGGTTTTGAGATCCGGTAGGTAGTTCAAAGACATGGTGATGTCGTTGTAGCCCGGCGCATCGTAGTCACCAATGTCGGTGCGGATCCAATCTTTGCCCCACCATTTATCCCACGCTTCGCTATCACCGTATTTGATGTAATCGTTGAAGCTGTGCCAGCTTTGTCCTGATTTTGGCTGCCAGTCGGTCCATTTTTCACCGAGGACTTCTTTGGCTTCTTGGTCATCTAGGTAAAGCTGACCAAAGCCGAATTCCTGCATGTCTGCTAATGTCGCATAACCTGTGTGGTTCATGACTACATCCCAAATCACGCGGATGCCTTTCTTATGGGCGGTATCGACGAAGGTTCTGAGTTCATCTTCGGTACCCATGTTGGCATCAAGCTTGGTCCAATCTTGGTGATAGTAGCCGTGGTAGCCATAGTGCTTAAAGTCGCCTTTATCGCCGCCACCAACCCAGCCGTGGATTTGTTCCAGTGGTGAAGTTATCCAGATAGCATTCACACCGAGTGATTCAATGTAATCGAGTTTTTTCGTTAGACCCGCTAAGTCACCACCGTGGAAGGTACCAATCTCGTATTTTCCATCTTTGCTGCGACCGTAGCTGTTGTCGTTGTCTGGGTTGCCATTGTAGAAGCGGTCGGTCATGACGAAGTACACCGTCGCGTTATCCCAGCTGAAAGGTTTATCGGCTTGCTGTTCAAGTTCTTCTAGCAGCAATAGACCTTGGCTCATAGGACCCGGTTGCATGGTGACGCTGCCATTGGCGACTGTGGCTTCTTGTCCGGTTAAGGCATCACGAACGACAGTGCCATCATTAAAGGTTTGAGCAACATTGATGGTTTTTGGCGTGTCAGTTGCGACAGGACAAGAGTAGGTGATGTCCTGACTCTGTTTTGGTTTGATTTTTACTGTCAGCTCGTTGGTGGTTGGATTGAGCGTAAATTGATAGGTATTGGCTTTGAAGATGCGCAGCGGCATTTGTGCATCAGTGGCGCAGTTATCCATTTTTAATGGACGATTGAATTTGATGCGATCTTCTTCTGCAAGAGCAAAGCTACTGCCACAGCTTTGCTTGCTGTCGGCAATGGTAAAGGTGTAGCTGCCTTTTTCGAGTTTTTGCTCGGCGACAAGTAAGCCCTGTGAGTTTTCCTCAAAAACAGCGGTATCATCACCAACGCTTAATACGATGGCATTTTCTGGAATCTGGCTGCAGGCGCTCAGTAGACCGATAGAGAGTGCGAGAATTGTTTTTTTCATTGTGTCCTTCCCCCGAATAAACAGTCCAGTTATAGCAAAACTGTGCCTCTACAATCCGAGCTCTACACCAACAAGTTAAACGCGTCTCACCCTACAAATTTTCGCCTTGTTCACAAAATGAATAATAAGCGTCACCTTCATCGGTTTGAAGGCAACAAAAAAGGGAAGCATCTGCTTCCCTTTTAGTTATTTCTTAATCACTTTGAAGAGTAATGAATTACTTTTGAAGCAAAGAAATGTCTGCGATCTGTAGGAACAGGTTACGCAGGTTGTTCAGTAGTGTCAGACGGTTCTTCTTAAGTGCTTCGTCGTCTGCCATTACCATTACGTTATCAAAGAACGCATCAACTGGTTCACGTAGGTCTGCTAGCTTGCTTAGGGCTTCTTGGTAGTTACCTGTAGCAAATGCTGGCTCTAGCGCTTCTGTCATTACTTCAACGCTTTCTGCTAGTGCTTTCTCTGCGTCTTCTTGTAGAAGTGCTAGGTCGATGTCTGCTGCTAGTTCGCCGTCGAATTTCGCTAGGATGTTACCTACGCGTTTGTTCGCTGCTGCTAGAGACTCTGCTGCTTCTAGTTCACGGAAGTGAGAAACCGCTTTAACTCGTTGGTCGAAGTCTGCTGGTTTCGTCGGACGACGAGCTAGAACCGCTTGAATGATGTCTACGCTGAAGCCTTCGTCTTGGTACCAAGCACGGAAACGACCAAGCATGAACTCGATAACGTCTTGTTCAACGTTGTCATTGGTTAGGCGGTCGCCAAACAGTGACTTCGCTTTCGCTACTAGGTCAACAAGATCTAGGTTGTAGCCGTATTCAACGATGATACGTAGTACACCTAGAGATGCGCGGCGTAGTGCGAATGGATCGCTGCCTTTAGGCGCTTGACCAATACCGAAGATACCTACGATAGTGTCTAGCTTGTCTGCCATTGCAACTGCAGTTGAAACACCGTTTGATGGCAGTTCATCACCTGCGAAACGAGGCATGTATTGCTCGTTCAGTGCTACTGCAACTTCTTCTGCTTCACCGTCGTGGCGAGCATAGTGCATACCCATAACACCTTGAGTATCCGTGAATTCGAATACCATTGAGGTCATTAGGTCACATTTTGCTAGTAGACCAGCACGCTTTGATTTCTCAACGTCAGCACCGATTTGCTCAGCAATGTAGCCAGCAAGCTCTGTGATGCGGTCTGTTTTGTCTTTGATCGTACCCAGTTGCTTTTGGAAGATCGCTTGCTCTAGTTCAGGCAGACGGTCGATAAGCGGACGCTTACGGTCTGTGTTGAAGAAGAATTCTGCGTCAGCAAGACGAGGGCGAACTACTTTCTCGTTACCTTCGATTACGTAACGAGGTTCTTTTGATTCGATGTTCGATACGAAGATGAAGTTAGGTAGTAGCTTCTTGTTTTCGTCGTAAACAGGGAAGTATTTTTGGTCACCTTTCATGGTGTAAACCAACGCTTCAGAAGGCACTTTTAGGAACTCTTCTTCGAACTTCGCTGTTAGTACTACTGGCCATTCAACCAGAGACGTTACTTCTTCTACTAGGTCATCTTCTAGGTCAGCGATACCGCCAACCGCTGCTGCCGCTTTTTGTGCGTCAGCTAGGATGATTGCTTTACGCGCTTCGTAATCTGCCATTACTTTACCGCGCTCTTCTAGGATCGCAGGGTATTGCTCAGCAGAATCGATAGTGAACTCTTGCTCACCCATGAAGCGGTGACCACGGATAGTGCGGTCAGAAGCAACACCAAGGATCTCGCCTTCGATTAGGTCGCTGCCCATTAGCATGGTTAGCGTCTTAACTGGACGGATGAACTGAGTTGTTTTGTTACCCCAGCGCATTGGTTTTGCGATAGGTAGGTTTGCTAGTGCTTTCGCTGCAAGTTCAACGACGATCTCAGACGTTGGCTGACCTTTCACTTCTTGTTTGAACAGTAGCCATTCACCTTTGTCTGTAACCATGCGTTCTGCTTGGTCAACAGTGATGCCACAACCGCGTGCCCAACCTTGAGCCGCTTTTGTTGGGTTGCCTTCCGCGTCAAACGCTGCAGAAACCGCAGGACCACGCTTTTCAACAACTTTGTCAGACTGGCTGTCTGCTAGTGCTGCGACTTTAAGTGCAAGACGACGAGGTGCCGCGAACCATTTCACGCCTTCGTGAGCAAGCTCAGCGCCTTTTAGTTCTGCTTCGAAGTTTGCTGCGAATGCTTCAGCTAGAGTGCGAAGTTGCGTTGGTGGTAGCTCTTCTGTACCTAGCTCGATTAGAAATTCTTTTGCCATGTTACTCTACCCCTTACGCTTGTTCTTTCTTACACATTGGGAAGCCAAGAGCTTCACGCGATGCGTAGTATGCTTCTGCAACTGCTTTAGTCAGGTTGCGGATGCGTAGGATGTAACGTTGGCGTTCAGTTACTGAGATCGCTTTACGTGCGTCTAGTAGGTTGAATGCGTGACCGGCTTTTAGGATGCGCTCGTAAGCAGGTAGTGGCAGTGGCTTTTCAAGCTCAAGTAGCTCTTTACACTCTTTTTCACACTGTTCGAAGAAGCCAAATAGGAATTCAACGTCTGCGTGCTCGAAGTTGTAAGTCGATTGCTCTACTTCATTTTGGTGGAAGATGTCACCGTAAGTCACTTTGCTGCCGTCTGGTGCGATGTTCCAAACTAGGTCGTAAACAGAGTCTACTTCTTGGATGTACATTGCTAGACGTTCGATACCGTAAGTGATCTCACCAGTTACTGGCTTACACTCAAGACCACCAACTTGCTGGAAGTAAGTAAACTGAGTCACTTCCATGCCGTTTAGCCAAACTTCCCAGCCCAGACCCCATGCGCCTAGTGTTGGGTTTTCCCAGTTGTCTTCTACGAAACGGATGTCGTGTACAAGAGGGTCAATACCAAGAACTTCAAGGGAGCCAAGGTACAACTCTTGAATATTGTCAGGCGATGGTTTTAGCGCTACTTGGAATTGGTAGTAGTGCTGAAGACGGTTAGGGTTTTCACCGTAACGGCCATCAGTAGGACGACGTGAAGGTTGTACGTAAGCTGTCGACATTGGCTCTGGGCCAAGCGCTCGTAGACAGGTCATTGGGTGAGAGGTACCCGCACCCACTTCCATATCTAGCGGTTGAACAATGGTACAACCATTTTGAGCCCAATAATCCTGCAGCGCGAGGATCATTCCCTGGAAGGTTTTGATATCGTATTTTTGCATAAGTCAGGTTCGCGCGATTCTCTTGTTACTCGTTAATTCGTCATCTATGCCGAGTTTTTCAACTCTAACAACGGCGATAAAGAGTAATTACGGTTGAATAAATTAACAATCTAGTATAACCAGATATTGAGCATGGGAGTAGAGCTAATCTTGATTAATTCGTGGGCGATTTTCTCCTTTAATGAATTTTTACCGCGTTATCTGCTGTATTTTTCCTAAAAGGGAGTTTTCGCCTGCTTTGGCTCTTGAGAAGCGCAACAAAGGTGGCTAGAATTGCGCCTGTCTTTGGGGAGTAGCTTACCTGATGAAGTTTCTGTTTCATCTGGTTCGTCCGTCAACATAATTGGTGCAAAATCACCATGGCGTTCGAGACTTGAAGCCTTTCAAGTTTAGCAAGACCTTAGACAAATCATCACGAACCGGGGTAGGGGCGTGAGGTTTGTCTTCGGTTAAAAATAATAATCCCTGCCCCAATGAGCATGTCGTGAGCGTTTTAGCTATTTCAATTACTACTGTAGCGTTAGCAGAAATTGGCGATAAGACCCAATTGCTATCTCTATTACTCGCAAGTCGTTACCGAAAACCAATCCCAATTATTGCAGCAATCTTTTTGGCAACTATTGCCAACCACGCTTTGGCTGCATGGTTAGGTGTGGTTGTCGCAGACTATCTATCACCTGAGATTTTAAAGTGGGTGTTGGTGGTCAGTTTTGTCGCGATGGCGGCTTGGGTTCTGATCCCGGACAAACTGGATGATGACGAGCAGATTTCTAATCGAGGCCCATTTATTGCCAGCTTTATCGCGTTCTTCGTTGCGGAGATAGGCGATAAAACTCAGATCGCCACTTCCATCTTAGGGGCGCAATACGCGGATGCGTTAAGTTTGGTGATTATCGGTACCACAATCGGTATGCTGCTGGCGAATGTACCTGTGGTCCTGATTGGTAAATTGTCGGCCGACAAGATGCCTTTAGGGCTGATCCGTAAAATCACCGCATTTTTGTTTATTGCTCTGGCAATAGGGGCTGCACTGTTCTGATTTTTTGCACGTGAAATGATGTGAGTTATCAATCATTAGTAGCGTGCTGCGCGAGTTCAAACTCTGACTCTAAATCGTTCCGTTGCGTGACGGATGACATATAAGTGTCATACTTGTCATGGTAGTTTAATGGTGTGAATGATAGCGAGAGGGCAAGTTTATGCTTACACGTTACATGGGGATGTCCCCGAAGAGTCAGAGTTATTTATTCACTTTTGGTTTAGCGCTGTGTTTACTAGCGATGGTGCTAACTGATATGTGGTTACCGATTGTAGCAGGATCGTTCGTTCTTACTGGATTGACAGTAGAAGCGTGGATTCGTGTCGCTCACATCATTCCTATGCATGAAGAGATGCGGGCAATGAAGAAACAACTTAACAAGCTCCAATCAGAAGTTCGCACACTCGAATACGACGAATAAACAAACGGCAGCCAATATTGGCTGCCGTTTTTAGTTCGACCAAATTATTCCAATCCTTTCTTGATCAGGTACTGATACGGAACTTGCTCCGTTTGTGCCGCAACTAATTGGTGGTCCATAAAGCGGCAGAAACTCGGAATGTCTCGAGTTGTGGATGGATCGTCTGCTTTGACCAGCAAAATCTCACCATCTTGCATGTTGCGAATTGTCTTCCTGACCATCATCACTGGCTCTGGGCAGCGCAGTCCTTCCGCCTCTAATGTCTTGTTTGCCAGTTCAGGATTAAAGCTCATAGTGTGATTCTCGTAACTAACTGAGCGTTGAATTTTACTTTCGTTGAAAAAATATTCAATAACCACTTGGCAAACCGAATTTTTTGCTTTACCTTAAATTAACAATTTGGTAACAACTGGCAAGGGAGAGGCAATGTTAACAGCGTTAGACAGACTTACGATTTACTCAGTGCTGTGTTTTATCTCGTTTTGTGCATTGGTACTCAGGACGCCAGCTGACACCTCTTTGACGCCTCTAGTAGGCATGGTTGCCACTATTATTGGGATTTGGATCGAGATGCGCAGATGGTCTGGCGCATCTGAGCAAGAAAATTAGCGCTTCTTGCTTGGATCAGAATGCTTTTAATAACGCTCACCTATTTTTTACCGACACTTCATTCCGACACTATCCCCATTTTTCTTGGGCTTCCCCGCTGAAAGGCGGGATTTTTTTTGCCTAAAGAGTACAATTTACCCAAACACATACAAAATAAGTGGCTAATTCGTGGAACTGGAAGATATCTATCGCCGAGATTTAAATTTACTGGTTGCGTTGCGAGTACTGATAGAAGAAAACAGTGTCAGTAAGGCGGCAACACGTCTGAACTTGAGTCAATCGGCAATGAGTCGTGTGCTTGGTCGTCTACGCGACTTATTGGGAGACCCGCTGTTTACTCGTCAGGGACAGCATTTGATCCCAACTCAGAAAGCGTTAGAGATCGATCGCTCATTGGGCGAACCATTAGAGTCTTTACGTCAGTTGTTATCTCCGGTTGAGTTTGACCCATTGCAATGCGTACAGACTTTCAACATCGTGACCACCGACTATGCCATGCAAACAATCTTACCGTTCGCTTTGCCGAGAATTTACCAAGAAGCGCCAAACGTGTCTTTCAACTTCTTACCACTGCAACACGACCGTTTATCAGATCAGCTCACTTATGAAGGTGCAGACTTAGCGATTTGTCGCCCGACAGGCCCGGTGGAGACTCTACGCAGTGAAGTGTTGGGGCGAGTGGGGGTGCTGTGTATGCTTTCAAAACAGCATCCATTAGCGGATAAAGAAATGAGCTTGGATGATTATCTGAGTCATCCACATGCCATGATCGCCATCAGTGATGGTGTTAAGGCACTGATCGAACAAGCTTTGATGGAGAAACCTAAGCGTAAAATGGTTCTGCGGGCTTATCATTTAGAAGCCGCATTGGCGATCATGGATACCTTGCCAATTATCATCACAGTGCCAGCGGACTTGGCGTATCTGGTTGCCGAGCGTTATGACTTGGTGGTGAAACCGTTACCATTCCAATTCACGCCGTTTGAATACTCGATGATTTGGCATGCGCGTTGCGAGCATTCTCCCGCTCAAGAATGGTTAAGAACGATTGTGCGTGAAGAGTGTAGCCGTCTGATAGCTAAACGTATCGAAGATATGGGACTGAACTGCTAACAAAAAAGAGCCAGCAATGCCGGCTCTTCGTCTGTTTACACTGAGTCAGTGTTTATAGCTTGATAACCACACGACCCGTTACTTGACCGTTGGTGATGTCTTCTGCATATTTTGGTGCTTCAGCAAGAGCAACTTCAGTACACGCTTGCTCGAAGTAGCTGTCTGGTAGTAGCTCGACCAGCTTTTCCCATGCAGCGATACGTTTCTCTGTTGGGCACATTACTGAGTCCACACCTTGTAGGCGAACATTACGTAGGATGAACGGCATCACTGTGGTTGGTAGATCAAAACCACCAGCAAGACCACAAGCTGCAACTGCACTGTTGTAATCCATTTGCGCCAATACTTTTGCTAGTACTTTGCTTCCTACAGTATCAACCGCACCTGCCCATACTTGTTTTTCAAGCGGACGTGCTGGTTCTTCAAATTCAGTACGGTCGATGATGCGGCTAGCACCTAGTTTTTCAAGTAGCGGGCCGTTTTTCTCTACACGACCTGTCACTGCAGCAACTTTGTAGCCAAGCTGTGCTAGAAGCGTTACTGCGACTGAGCCTACACCGCCACTTGCGCCAGTTACTAGGATTTCGCCATCTTCAGGTTTGATGCCTGCATCAAGCAGTGCTTGAACACACAGCATACCAGTGAAGCCAGCAGTACCAACCATCATTGCTTTCTTGCTGTCTAGACCTTTTGGTAGTGGTACTAGCCAATCCGCTTTTAGACGAGCACGCTGAGACATACCACCCCAGTGGTTTTCACCCACGCCCCAGCCAGTAAGGACAACTTTGTCACCAGCTTGGTAGCGGTCGTCTTCTGAGCTTACTACCGTACCTGCTAGGTCAATACCTGGCACCATCGGGAAGTTACGGATGATTTTACCTTTACCTGTGATCGCAAGACCGTCTTTGTAGTTTAACGATGAGTAATCAACGTCAATCAGAACGTCGCCTTCAGGCAGTTGTGTTTCATCGATTTGCTCGATGTTAGCGATAGTACGTTTGTCTTCTTGATTTAGAACTAGAGCATTAAACATAAGGTTCTCCGATTGTGCGGTAGCATGACTCTGGGTCACATGCAGCAAGATATCAACTGGTCTAAGTGTATGTCTTCTTTGTCTATGAATAAAATGAAACTTGAGCATTTAATGTATGCTCTTCATGCATGTTTGATGTAAAACAAAGGGCGACATCAATTGTCGCCCTTAAGTGTAATACTAAAAATTTTAGTACTAGTTCATTTGCTTATGATTGTTGGCTCGATCACTACAACAACGTCTTGAACTGTTATGGTCGTTCAAATACTGTCGCAATGCCCTGACCCAAACCGATACACATGGTGGCCAGACCGTATTTCGCGTCTTTCGCTTCCATTAGGTTGATCAACGTTGTTGAGATACGTGAACCAGAACAGCCGAGTGGATGACCCAATGCTATCGCACCACCGTTAAGGTTGACCTTCTCATCCATAACATCAAGCAGGCCTAAGTCTTTAGCACACGGCAGAGACTGCGCGGCAAATGCTTCGTTTAGCTCAACCACATCCATGTCTTCAATTGAAAGATCGGCACGCTTGAGCGCTTTTTTCGTCGCAGGTACAGGACCGTAACCCATGATAGAAGGATCGCAGCCCGCAATGGCCATACCTTTAATGCGTGCACGAATCTTCAAGCCAAGCTCATTGGCTTTCTCTTCACTCATGATCAACATCGCTGATGCACCATCGGACAGAGCCGATGATGTACCGGCTGTTACTGTACCGTTTGCTGGGTCGAACACTGGGCGAAGTTGAGATAGACCTTCAACGGATGTTTCAGGGCGAATCACTTCGTCGTAATCCAGAGTGAACAGTGTGCCGTCTGCTGCGTGGCCTTCAATTGGTAGAATTTCGTTTTTAAAACGACCCTCTACGGTTGCTGCGTGCGCACGAGCGTGAGAGCGAGCGGCAAACTCGTCTTGTTGCTCACGGCTAATGCCATGTAATTTACCCAGCATTTCAGCCGTTAAGCCCATCATGCCCGCAGCTTTTGCTACGTTCTTTGACATACCTGGGTGAAAGTCTACACCGTGGTTCATTGGCACATGCCCCATGTGCTCAACACCACCAATTAGGCAGATTTCAGCATCGCCAGTCATGATGGCACGTGTACCATCGTGAAGCGCTTGCATTGATGAGCCACACAAGCGGTTCACCGTCACGGCGCCAATTTCAATCGGCAGACCAGCAAGCAGCGCCGCATTACGTGCAACGTTAAAGCCTTGCTCTAGTGTTTGCTGTACACAGCCCCAGTAGATGTCTTCAATCTCGCTTGGGTTCACTTGTGGGTTACGCGCAAGAATGCCTTTCATTAGGCGCGCAGATAGATCTTCTGCTCGTGTATGACGGAAAGCACCACCTTTAGAGCGACCCATTGGAGTACGTAGACAATCGACTACGACAACATTTCTTGTTTGATTAGTCATTTTAGAATCCCTCCTTAGATAGAACCTTGCTGTTGTGCACCGTAAAAGCTTTCACCTTTCGCCGCCATATCAATCAGCATTTGCGGTACTTGGTACATCGCACCTAGCTCGGCGTGTTGTTTTGCCATTTCAACGTATTCAGCAATACCCACGCTGTCTAGATAGCGGAATACGCCACCGCGGAATGGAGGGAAACCAAGACCATAAACCAATGCCATATCTGCTTCCTGCGGAGTTGCGATGATGCCTTCTTGTAGGCACAGCACCACTTCGTTGATCATTGGAATCATCATACGTTGAATGATGGTCTGATCGTCAAAGTCCTGCTTATCGGCACAAACGTCAGCAAGTACCGGTAAGATCGCTTCGGAGAAGGTTTTCTTCGGCTTACCTTTTTTATCTATGGTGTAGCTGTAGAAGCCATTACCATTTTTCTGACCATATTTGTCTGCTTCGAACAGTGCATCAATCGCATCACGACCTTGTTTACCCATACGCTCAGGGAAACCGTCAGCCATCACAGCTTGTGCGTGGTGCGCGGTATCAATGCCGACTACGTCAAGCAAGTACGCCGGTCCCATCGGCCAGCCAAATTTACGCTCCATGACTTTGTCGATTTTCGTAAAGTCAGCACCATCACGAAGTAGCATGCTGAAGCCGCCAAAGTATGGGAACAATACGCGGTTAACGAAGAACCCTGGGCAGTCATTAACGACAATTGGTGATTTGCCCATTTTCGCAGCATACGCCACAACACGATTGATGGTTTCATCAGAGGTATGCTCACCACGGATGATCTCAACAAGAGGCATACGATGCACTGGGTTGAAGAAGTGCATACCACAGAAGTTTTCTGGGCGTTTTAGTGATTTTGCCAATAGGTTGATAGGAATCGTCGAGGTGTTTGAGGTGATAACGGTGTCGTCACCGACATGGGATTCAACTTCACTTAAAACTGCTGCTTTTACTTTCGGGTTTTCAACGACAGCTTCAACAATCACATCAGAGTTTTCAATACCTGCGTAATGTAGGCTCGGTGTGATTGACGCTAAAATACCCGCCATCTTAAAGCCATCAATGCGACCGCGAGATAAGCGTTTATTCAGCAGCTTAGATGCTTCAGTCATGCCTAGGTCGAGCGACGCTTGCGCGATGTCTTTCATTAAGACAGGCACACCTTTTAGCGCTGATTGGTAAGCAATGCCGCCACCCATGATACCTGCACCTAACACGGCTGCACGTTGCGTGTCTTTACTTGCTGACTTCGCTGCTTTTTTCGCAATGCCTTTGATGTATTGATCATTAAGGAATAGGCCAACGAGTGATTTTGCTTCTTCCGATTTAGCCAATTTCACGAAGTGCTTACGTTCAATGTCTAACGCTTCATTACGTGCAAAGCGAGCACCTTCTTCAATCGTGATAACGGCTGTCATTGGGGCAGGGTAGTGAGGGCCTGCTTTTTGTGCCACCAGACCCTTCGCCATGGTGAAACTCATCATTGATTCAAGCTTACTCAGCGTTAGCGGAGATGTTTTCTGTGCTCGGCGTGCTTGCCAGTCAAGTTTCTCGTTAATTGCAGAGTTAAGAGTTTGTAGTGCTGATTCGTATAAAGCATCAGTCTCTACAACTGCATCGAGTAAGCCAATTTTCAATGCTTCATCCGCACGGCATGCTTTACCTTGGGTGATGATTTCCATTGCGCTGTCTGCGCCAATAACGCGAGGTAAGCGTACACAACCACCAAAGCCAGGCATGATTCCCAGTTTCGTTTCTGGTAGGCCGATGCTGGTGGTTTTGTCACCAATACGCATGTCTGTTGCTAGCACACATTCACAACCGCCACCAAGAGCGTGGCCTTTGATCACTGAGATGGTCGGAACGGGTAAGTCTTCTAATTTGTTAAAGATGCTATTAGCAAATTGCAGCCATTGGTCGAGCTCGGCATCCGTTTTAGCAAACAGACCTAAAAACTCGGTAATGTCTGCGCCTACAATGAATGCGTCTTTATCTGAAGTGAGCAACAACCCCTTGAGGCCTTGATGGGCAATGAGCGCATCAAGAGCTTTATCTAGCGATTCCAATGTCGCTAGGTCGAGTTTGTTGACGGATTTTGGAGAGCAGAAGCTTAGCTCTGCAATACCATCTTGTATTTCCTTTACCTGTAGGGTTTCGGCTTGGTAAATCATTGTCTATCTCCATGACATACAATCGTGGATTGTCTGTATACCTATTTCAACGACGCCGTGTACCTCGGCAAATAGGTATCGAGGAAGTCGTTTTATTTTTGTTCTGGTTTGACCAGTAAAGTTAGTTTGGATCGTGGATTGTCTAATTTCAATACATTTTTTAAACAAGTGTTTAACATTGTGCGCTGTGGCAGATCTTATGCGACGGGTAAATCACACTCGTGATAGACTTCAGGCAAATAAACCTGAATCCATAATCCTATGAATGACAAGCCTTATCTGATTCCAGCAGAGCCCGCTCAATTTGAAGAAGAAATTAAAAAGAGCGTCTTCATTACTTATTTGGCACACACGCCAAGTATCGAAGCTGCAAAAGCATTTGTTGATCAAATCAAAGCTAAACACGCTGATGCTAGACATAACTGTTGGGGCTTTGTTGCTAGTCGACCAGAAGATTCGATGCAGTGGGGCTTTAGTGATGATGGAGAACCTTCAGGGACGGCAGGTAAACCGATCCTTGCTCAGCTGTCTGGATCTGGTGTGGGGGAGATCACGGCTGTGGTCACGCGATACTCTGGTGGAATCAAGTTAGGTACAGGCGGCTTGGTTAAAGCGTATGGGGGTGGGGTACAACAAGCGCTCAAGCTGCTTCAAACTATTGAGAAAAAAATAACCACAAAGCTCAGACTAACGTTAGACTATGGGTTTATGCCGATCGCACAATCAATCATGCCGAAATTTGGTGCGATAGAAGTCGAGGCTGAATACAGCGATCAGGTCGTATTAGTGGTGGAAATTGAGCTTCGAGAAGTGAGCGCGTTTACCCAAGCAATCATTAATAAAAGCGGGGCAAAGGCAATTGTCACTCCGCTAGACGGACAATAATGAAAAACAGGAAGCAACAGGGACAGCTTCGCTAGTCAATTTATCCATGCAATTTCGTTCAATTATTCGAATCGTCGGGCTACTGCTCGCACTCTTTAGTGTCACTATGCTTGCGCCAGCACTCGTTGCGCTGATCTATCGAGATGGTGCTGGTGTGCCTTTTGTCACGACATTTTTTGTTCTGCTGTTTTGTGGGGCCGTTTGTTGGTACCCAAACCGCAGGTATAAGCACGAGCTTAAAGCTCGAGATGGCTTTCTTATTGTCGTCTTATTCTGGACAGTACTTGGCAGTGCAGGCTCGATCCCCTTTCTCATTGCTGACAACCCGAACGTCTCAGTGACAGATGCGTTTTTTGAATCGTTTTCTGCTCTCACGACGACCGGGGCGACCGTTATTGTTGGTTTGGATGAGTTACCTAAAGCGATTCTATTCTATCGACAGTTACTGCAGTGGTTCGGCGGTATGGGAATCATCGTATTAGCGGTGGCGATTTTGCCAGTACTTGGCATTGGTGGTATGCAGCTTTACCGCGCCGAGATCCCTGGTCCAGTCAAGGACACTAAAGTGACGCCGCGCATAGCAGAAACTGCTAAGGCGCTTTGGTACATCTATTTGAGCCTGACTATCGCCTGTGCTTCGGCTTTTTGGTTAGCTGGTATGACGCCATTTGACGCCATCAGTCACAGCTTTTCCACCATTGCTATTGGCGGCTTCTCTACCCACGATGCCAGCATCGGATATTTTGATAGTTACGCGATTAACCTGATTACTGTGGTTTTTCTGCTTATATCTGCATGTAATTACACACTGCACTTTGCTGCATTTGCATCAGGTGGCGTACATCCCAAGTATTACTGGAAAGATCCTGAGTTTCGCGCCTTCTTGTTTATTCAAGTGCTGCTATTTATCATTTGCTTTCTATTATTACTGAAACATCATTCTTACACATCGACATACGATGCTTTCGATCAGGCTCTGTTCCAAACCGTATCAATATCCACAACAGCGGGCTTTACGACAACAGGTTTTGCGGATTGGCCGCTCTTCTTACCTGTGCTGTTATTGTTCTCTTCCTTTATAGGTGGTTGTGCTGGTTCAACAGGCGGCGGCATGAAAGTGATCCGTATCCTGCTTCTTACCTTACAAGGTGCGCGTGAACTAAAACGTTTAGTCCATCCACGCGCGGTTTACACCATCAAAGTAGGTGGCAGTGCCCTACCGCAACGTGTTGTCGATGCGGTTTGGGGTTTCTTCTCCGCATACGCATTGGTATTTGTGGTTTGTATGTTGGGGTTGATTGCAACAGGAATGGATGAGCTCAGTGCGTTCTCGGCGGTGGCTGCGACTCTGAACAACCTCGGTCCTGGCTTGGGAGAAGTGGCGCTTCACTTTGGTGATGTTAACGACAAAGCAAAATGGGTATTAATAGTTTCTATGCTGTTTGGTCGTTTGGAAATCTTTACCTTACTTATTCTACTTACGCCGACGTTTTGGCGTAGCTAAGGGGAAATCGTGGCAAAAGCATTATTTCTATACTCTTCCCGCGAAGGGCAGACTAAAAAAATTCTCCACTATATAGATGAACAACTTCCAGATTTCGATTGTGAGCTGGTGGATTTACATAATGTCGAGACGATTGACTTCAGCCAATACGACAGAGTATTGATAGGCGCCTCTATTCGCTATGGCCATCTTAATAAAAAGCTATACCAGTTTATTGAGCGAAACCTCAATCAATTGGAGCAAAATAAAGTGGCATTTTTCTGCGTAAACCTAACCGCTCGTAAAGAGGACCAAGGAAAGGATACACCTGAAGGTAGTGCCTACATTCGCAAGTTCCTAATTAAGTCGCCTTGGAAACCAACGCTAATCGGTGTTTTTGCTGGTGCACTTTATTACCCACGTTATAGCTGGTTCGACAGAACTATGATTAGGTTCATTATGTCGATGACGGGTGGCGAAACCGATACGACCAAAGAGGTGGAGTACACCAATTGGGAAAAAGTGGCTCTTTTCGCAGATAAATTTAGAGAACTGTAGAAATAACGTGCTCTTTTGACCGCTTTTGATGCAAATTTATCCG
>NZ_JAWOUH010000019.1:0-85517 GCF_033339295.1 Vibrio sp. 704
CGTTTAGCCGAGCATTCAAAAGAGGTAGAACAACAAGCAGAAGACTTGTGCGATTCGCTGGATGACATGGCAGGGCAAGAAAACGATCTGTTGAAGAAAATCCCTGAGCTAAAAGATTACCGAGTATTTACGATTTAATTACTCATTAAAAAGCAAAAACTCGATGAGATAAAGAAAGAGAGCACTATTGTGCTCTCTTTGCGTTTTACTCGCTTATTCTTTGATAGCTTATTGCGCATTCATCTCGGTGAGTTTATCGCCGACAGGTTTTGAGAAGTTAAAGCCATCATGCTGATCCCAGTTGATAGACCATGTCATTACTCCTGCATAATTCGGGTAATGGTACGCTGGTTTTACGGTGCCACATGAAGTGCCTTTGGTTAAACAATCTAGTGCGTTGATAATATTCTGTGTTGGAGCCTGCCCTGAATTTGCCGAGCTAGGACCTGAAGGTAAACCGATTGCGACTTGATCATCGCGCAATGGTGCAAATTGAGTGCCGTCGGCCAACTCAAAACCTTCGATAAGCATTTTAGATTGCGCTACCATCATATCCACAGAGCCTTCTGGTGCACTGCCTGGCAGGTATGGGTTTGGCAAACCGCCGTTGTTATATAACTGGACGTGAAGCAAGTCGAGCGTGCTGCGTGTCTCGTTTATCACAGGAATGTAAGCTCCCCAAATACCGCTGTAAGCCACATAGCCGCCTTGAACATAAGGGTGCTCAGGCGCCATGGTTAGGTACATATCTCCACCCATGTTTTGCTCTATTTGAAGCAAAGCACGACCAAGGCGAGCTTGAATTTGCGAGCCATGAACTAAGTTAGAACCACTCTCTAAATCCACATCTAGACCATCAAAGCCCCACTCAGCGATAAGACCTGTTAGGCTAGAGACAAAGTTGGCTTCATCTTGGTCGGTATTCAGCGTAATCGTGCCTTCTGCGCCGCCAAGAGAGAGAACAAACTTCTTACCTTTAGCTTGAAGCGCTGCCATGTCCTGCTTGAATTGTGTTGGATCGAGTGCTGGACAATCGCTGTAAATATCGCCTGAATATAGATTAAAGTGCACAGTGCCATCACTGTTGCGATCATTTTCAGCAAAGGCAATATCAATCACATCCCAAGCATCTGCCATATCTGCTAGACGAATTGGACAGCCCGCACCATTTACAAAATTGTGCCAGTAACCGATGAGTTTATGGCGTTTCTCTACTTGCTCAACCACCGTTATTGCTGCGGCGTCAGACAGTGCATTGCTTCCTGACAAATCCACAGCTTGGGCGCTAACTGTAAAG
Organism: Vibrio sp. 704; assembly: GCF_033339295.1. Classification (NCBI taxonomy): domain Bacteria; kingdom Pseudomonadati; phylum Pseudomonadota; class Gammaproteobacteria; order Vibrionales; family Vibrionaceae; genus Vibrio; species Vibrio sp. 704. The sequence continues at coordinate 1,298 of NZ_JAWOUH010000019.1, forward strand.
TTACCAAGTGCAGTTGGTGTCCAGTTGGCTGTGTAAGGTGCTGTGGTATCGGTTGCAACAATAGAGCCGTTGATCATGAAATCAACGTGTTTAATGCCTGAAGTTAAAGACGTTGCATCGGCGCTTAATGCGAGACTTTTGCCTAATCCGACGGTTTGACCGCTGCTTGGTGAAGTCAGAGAGACGACCAAATCTTTATCGCTGACTTCCACACCAACCAGGGACTCTGACGTGTTGTTATCATTATCGGTTGCGACGGCTTTAAGCTGGTTAGCGCCAATAAGTGTGGCGTTCCAAGTAACGGAATATGGCGCTTGAGTGGTGACCCCTAAGCTGGTGTTGTTCGCAAAAAACTCAACTTGCGTGACTGTGCCATCAGCATCGCTTGCGTTTGCCGTGATTTCGTTATTGCTGCCAGCGAGCACGACTTGTCCATCCGTTGGTGCCGTAATGGTAACTTGCGGTGGTGTCGAACAAGCACCTAGGCCACTCCAAGCATCTTGCCAGTATAGCCCTTCACCAGGCTCGTAAGCCCATGTCGCATCCGAGGAGCACCAACCAGCAACATCACAACGATATTTTTGGTTGAAGTGAGAAATCAGGTCGCCAGCTTGATAACTTGTGCCTGCCACATAAGGTACTGCATCTGCACATCCGCCCGTTCCGGTTTCTGAATTACTAATAACCAGCGCTACTTCTTGGCTCATCGTTGCGAGGTTTGTATCATCAGTCGCTTGTGCTTTGAACGAGTATGTACCTGGACTAGCGGTCCATTGATATTCGTAAGGTGCGCTAGTATCAATGGCGACAGATTGATTGTTTACGAAGAACTCAACTTGTGTGACCACACCATCAATATCGTCAGCTTGAGCGGCTACGGTTAGGTTATCGCCTACATTAAGCACTTCTGTGCCTACTGGGCTTGTCAATGAAATGCTTGGTGGCGGTAATTCGACTTGTGGTTGAACTTGGATAGAAATCGTCGTGGTGCTAACAGCTCCCTCATTATCTGTCGCAATTGCGGTCAATTGCGAGATCCCTTCAATAGCGGTCCAAGAAGCTTCGAATGGTGCTTGAGTTACCACAGCAACGGTTTGGTTGCCTGCAACAAACTCAATTTGTGTGATTTGGCCATCTTCGTCAGTTGCGTTGGCTAACAAAGTGATCGCACTGCCTTCGGGAATTTGTGCGTTGTTTAATGGAGAGGAGAACGACACCGTTGGTGATAAATTGTTGCTTCCACCATCACATTGCCCTAACGCTTTCCATGCTTCCCAAGATCCTGAGTTGGTCACGGGATCATTGCCTTGCGTCCAATATGCAGCCTCATAAGCGGCTCCTTGCGTTTTTACTAAAGCGCCCGATGTATAAGTCGCAGTGCTGTCCCAGTCGGGTAAACTTTGACAGTTATAGGCTTGAGCTTGGTAGCTGGCGCTGAGTGCTACAACCATCGCTCCGTGAAGTAGGGTGACCTTCATTTTCCTCTCCTTGAATCATGGGTATAAATGAGAACAGAGTAATAACTAGCTGATAAATAGACATTAGGGGGAAAAAGCGAAGCACAATATTCTGCTTTTCGACACAGTATCACGAGGAACAGTTCGTCCCTTACACCAGAGCTCATTATTTTTCGGCTCACTTCACGGCAGAAGGATTGGTAAAATTCAGCCACGTAAAACGAACAACAGTCGCGAGGCTTTTGAGCGATGAATATGAGATGTACGTTAAAATTTACAAGCTGAATGACTACAAATTGTTTCAACTGTCGAGGATTTAACCGAGGTGCTCTTGTTGAATAGTGAATATTGCTATAGTGTACTAGTTAGCTAGTTCAATGATATTTTTGTGTGAGTAGTATGACACAGCAAACCTCTTCTCAGCCTCGCGAGCATTTTGGCTCTCGTCTCGGGTTCATCTTAGCTGCCGCAGGTGCCGCAGTTGGCCTTGGCAATATTTGGGGCTTCCCAACTCAAGCAGCCAGTAATGGTGGCGGTGCTTTCCTGTTAGTTTATTTGGTGATGATTCTTATCGTCGCATTTCCGATGCTGGTGGTTGAAATGGCGATTGGTCGCCATGGTCAAGCCAACCCTGTAGACAGTATGCGTGCAATCACAGATAACCCTGCCGGTAAAAAGCTCGGCGGCATTGTGGGTTGGATTGGTTTAAGCGTACCAAGCGCTGTCTTAGCGTTTTATTCAATTGTTGGTGGTTGGTTGATCTGCTTTTTACTGGGTGCAATCACAGATCTAATGGGGTTAGAAGCTGCAACTCAATGGCTAAAGGGCTTTAGTGTTGAACGTAACTTGTTCGGAACCATTACTTTTTATGTACTGACGATTCTCATCGTACAAGGTGGCGTAAAACAAGGTATTGAGAAGTGGTCCACACGTTTGATGCCAGCATTGTTTGTTTTGTTTGCTCTGCTATTTGCTTACATCATGACGCAAAACGGTGCGATGGAAGGTCTGAAACATTACCTAGTGCCGGATTTTGAAAAGGTATGGGACCGCAAGTTGATTCTTGCTGCAATGGGACAGGGCTTCTTCTCGCTTACGATCGGTGGCTGTTCAATGCTGATTTATGGCTCTTACTTGAGTAAGAAAGAGAACCTACCAAAGATGGCGATGAACGTGACCATGGTAGATACTGCCGTTGCTTTCATTGCAGGGTTAGTGGTGATGCCAGCGATGTTTGTAGCAATGCAAAAGGGCGTTCAAATCTATGCAGAAGATGGCTCTCTCTTAAGCTCAGATACGTTAGTGTTTACGGTATTGCCACTAATGTTTGATAGTTTAGGTTTGCTTGGTCAATTATTCTCTATTGTGTTCTTCTTATTGTTGACGATTGCGGCGCTAACGTCTTCCATTTCAATGTTAGAGTGTCCAGTGGCTTTAGTGAGTGAGCGCTTCAATACTAAGCGCAGCGCAACGAGCTGGGTTTTAGGTGGTCTCATTGCTTTGTTCAGTGTGGTGATTGTTTATAATTTTGGTGCTCTATTTGGTATGGTCGCGACGGTTGCTACTCAGTATCTACAACCAACCGCTGCGCTCTTATTCTGCTTATTTGGTGGTTGGGTATGGAATCGCAACTCAAAAATCAAAGAGCTTGAGCAAGGTTGCCCGGAGTTTACGCAAGGTTGGTTTGGTAAGTTATGGCCTGCGTATGTGAAGTTTGTATGTCCAATTCTTGTGGCGACAGTCATCTGGGCTTCATTTGGCTAACCGAGACGTCTATCGAATAAAAGAAAAGGGCTTGATGGTAACTCATCAAGCCCTTTTTCATATTGGTTATTCTCGTTTCGGTTATCCGCCAAGCATGGTGTGGATTAACGGAATTGTCCTGCTTCTGGAAGAAAGTCAAAACCAGCAGAAGCCAGTTTTGTCTCCAGTGCTGTGCGCTCGATATCGAAGAAAGCCACCAGTTTGTCCAGATCACCTCCGAAGTCATCGCGTAGCTTCATATTCACAATGCTCATCAGCATGACAGGGTCCATGGATTCAAAGTTCGCTAGATTCATTACTTATCCTCAAAATCTGAAATCAGTAGGTTTGCCGCAGCAAATGCCGCTTTTTCACGCACTTCTTTAGGCAGGGACTCATCCGCTGCAACATCGTTCAGTGCTTTAACTGCACATGAAATTGCTTGGGGAATATAAGCTTGATCGCCACTACCAATCTGAGCATAAAGCTCACGAACCAGTTCACAACAGCCGTATACTTGCATGTTTTCTTTCCACTAAATGATAACTTATCTCAATATACACACAGCGGATTTGAAACTCAAAGTACAGAGTTGTTTTGGCTCAAGTTGAAGGTTTGCTTGAGCGAGATTTAATCACTGCATTTGTGCTTCTAACTGCTGAGTGACTTCTGGTGAAAGTTGAAGTTGTTTTGCTAGTTCTTGCAGATACGCTTTTTCCATAAAGTTTTGTTCATCAGCGACGATCAAAGACGCCAGGTAAATTTCTGACGCTTGTTGAGGAGAGGTCGCCTGATTAGCAATTTCAGCAGGATCAAGCGGTTTGTTTAACTCTTGCTGAACGAGGTGACGAACGTGCTCATCTGCGCCCATATCCGCGAGAGCTTGTTCAATGCGCGCCATTTCCTCTTCATCAACGTGACCATCAGCTTTTGCAGCTCCAATCATTGCTTTTAAAATTAAGACACTGTGTTTACTGTCATCGGGGTCAAAGGTTTCTTGAACACCTTGACCGGATTGCTTGGCTTGCCAGTCGTTATACACTTTGTAGGCCAAGGCTCCAAGCGCAGCTGCGCCACCGACTTTTAATGCGCTTGACCCTATTTTTTTAGTCATTTTTTTACTTTTCTTTGAGCCCATCAGCATACCGATGAGGCCTCCGCCTACAGCACCTGCTCCTAGCGTTTTTAGGCTACTTGAATTTGATGAGGATTTGATGTTGTTGGTTTGTTTGCCCAATGCATCTGCACCTTGCTTAAGTAAGTCTGATTTGAGTGCTTGGTTTAGAAGACTTTTTAAATCCATAACTGACCTCCTTTAGATGATGAAATCAGTTTAATAGCAAGAAGCTGAACCAAAGATTAACAAAGTGAATAGTTCGAAAAAGGTGGAGGGGGGCGTTGAGCTGTAATAAAAAGGGCTGACCGAAGCCAACCCTTTTTAACTATTTGAAACTACCTCAAATGCGAACTCGTCTAGTGCTTACTTTAGTTGAGCTTTTACGTGCTCAACAATGTCAGTCATTGCGACTGCTGTTTTCTCACCAGTAGCACGGTTCTTGTATTCGAAGTTGCCTTCTTTCATTGAGCGGTCACCGATAATAATTGTATGCGGTACACCAATAAGCTCCATGTCAGAGAACATTACGCCTGGGCGTTCTTTACGGTCGTCAAATAGCACTTCGATGCCCATTGCCGTTAGCTCAGCGTACAATTTCTCAGCGGCTTCTTTCACTTCTTCTGACTTGTGCATGTTCATTGGAACGATCGCTACCTGGAATGGTGCGATTGCATCTGGCCAGATGATGCCGTATTTGTCGTGGTTTTGTTCAATAGCAGCCGCTACTACGCGAGTGATACCGATACCATAACAACCCATTTCTAGGATGACGTTCTTACCATCAGGACCCAGTACACCACAGTTCATCGCTGCGGAGTAAGCGTTACCTAGTTGGAATATATGGCCAACTTCGATACCACGCTTAAGCTGGATAATGCCCTTGCCACATGGGCTTGGGTCACCTTCCACAACGTTACGTAGGTCTTCAACTTGGCCAAGCTCTACATCACGACCCCAGTTAATACCGAAGTAGTGTTTGCCATCGATGTTCGCGCCCGCACCGAAGTCGCTCATTACCGCAACGCTGCGGTCAACAATGAACGGCAGTTTAAGGCCAACAGGGCCTAGTGAACCAGGGCCTGCACCGATAAGCTCACGAATTTCTTCTTCAGATGCCATTTCCAGTGGAGCTGCAACCTGAGGAAGGTTTTCTGCTTTCACTTCGTTCAGTTCATGATCACCACGAATAATAAGCGCGATGATTGGCGCATCAACTTCGTCAGATGCTTTCACAAACAGTGTTTTCACTGTTTTTTCAATTGGTAGTTCGAACTGCTCAACCAATTCAGCGATTGTTTTCGCGTTTGGCGTATCAACCAACGTCATTTCTTGTGTTGGTGCCGCAGCCTCAGAGGCTGGAGCTAGTGCTTCTGCTTTTTCAATGTTTGCCGCGTAATCTGACTCGCTAGAAAATGCGATGATATCTTCGCCGCTTTCAGCCAGTACGTGGAACTCTTGAGAGCCGCTACCACCGATAGCACCGCTATCTGCAAGTACAGGACGGTAATCCAGACCCATGCGATCGAATGCTTTACAGTAAGCATCATGCATTGCGTCGTATGACTTTTGTAGTCCGTCTTTATCAATGTCAAAGCTGTACGCATCCATCATTGAGAATTCACGTGAACGCATTACGCCAAAACGTGGGCGTCGTTCGTCACGGAATTTAGTTTGGATTTGGTACAGGTTTAGCGGAAGCTGTTTGTAAGAGCTCACTTCATTGCGAACAAGGCTTGTGATCACTTCTTCAGCGGTTGGGCTAAGTACAAACGGACGAACATGACGGTCAGTAAAGCGAAGTAGCTCAGGGCCCATCTTTTCGCTGCGGCCTGTCTCTTCCCATAGTTCAAACGGCTGAACAACGGGCATCAAAGTTTCGACTGCGCCTGCATTGTCGATTTCTTGACGAACGATGTTTTCGACTTTACGCAGTACACGTAGACCAGTAGGTAGCCAGGTGTATAAACCTGAAGCCAGCTTACGGATCATACCTGCACGTAGCATGAGCTGGTGGCTCACTACTTCTGCGTCGTTTGGAGTCTCCTTCAGAGTAGAAAGAAGATAATTACTGGTACGCATTAAATTTATCCGTTTATTTAAGTTAGATACTCAAGCTTGAATAAGCAGGAGTATGGGAGTTCCCTAAAGGGAAATTTGTTAGCCGTCTATAATATCAGCCAATTGCGTTTGTCAAAAGCTTTCAATAGCGGTAACCGTTATTAAGTTGCTTGTTGCTGTGAACTTTACGTTCAAGTCGAACAAATTTACCGCATATTCTTTGTCGTCCGGCTTGTTTTTCTTATATGCAGGGCGAGGATCTTGTGCCAGAACTTGTTCAATGACTGATCTTACATAGTCAGTATCGGATCGATTTTCTATCGTTGCTAATGCTTGAGCAGAAAAGGTGACTTGTGACTTTTCTGGCTCTTGGTCTGCGTATCCGCCTTGTGCTTCCGAAATAGAATCCGAATAGGGGATATAAGGCTTAATATCCACAATCGGTGTCCCATCCACGAGATCTACACTGCCTAAATCAAGATAGATTTGATCGCCTTGCTTAGTGACTCCTTTCACTTCAACGGCTGACATTCCGATTCCGTTTGGACGGAAAGTCGAGCGCGAGGCAAAGACACCAATTCGTTCATTGCCGCCTAATCGTGGCGGACGTACAGTTGGTTTCCAACCAGCTTCCAGATTCTGATCAAATAGAAACAACAACCAAACGTGAGAGAACTGTTCTAGCCCACGCACTGCTTCAGGGCTATTTGCTGCACCTAACAGTTTTACGCGTGCTTTAGCCTCTGGTACTAAGCGTGGTTGGCGCGGAACTGCAAACTTTTCTTTGTACGGTGTCTCAATGACGCCGATGGGTTCGATGGAATACATGGTGGACATCTTTAAGAATTCATTGAGATGAAAAGTATCACAAATTTCTCTTGCTTTTCTTGTTGATAATGATTATTAATTAAAATGTTATAACATAACAATTTAATTGAAAGGAAAAGTATTATGAAACCAGGAATCCACCCTGAATATCGTCCTGTGGTGTTCCACGACACCAGTGTAGATAAGTACTTTGTCGTTGGTTCTACGTTGAAAACGGAGAGAACCATCGAATGGAAAGATGGCAAAACTTACCCTTACTTTACGTTAGATGTGTCGTCAGCTTCTCACCCGTACTACACCGGTAAACAGCGCGTTGTACAAACCGAAGGTCGCATTGCGAACTTCAACCGTCGTTTTGGTCAATTTAAGAGCGAAAAGGAATAAATCATGAAGGTAGTAAAATCATTAAAAAGTGCAAAAAGTCGTCATCCGGATTGCCAGATTGTAAAACGGAGAGGGCGTCTTTATGTCATTTGTAAAACGAACCCGAGATTCAAAGCTGTGCAAAAGTAATCAACCTGCATATATCTAACTTATGGTTTTGTTTAATTGATAATGTTGAGTTAATTATCTTACATGGATGAAATATCTACATTTTTATTCAATGTTGGTTATAAATACCTCCGTTCGTCACAGTTTGTAACATTTAGGGCTTTTATTTGACCTTCTACTCAAGTACCCTTCGCACGCTTTTTGACATTTTTGTCACATTTGCATAGGAATAAAAACAAGGAGGGAACAGATGAGTTCATCTGATTCAATTAAACAAAACTCGCCTAAGAAGCCGCTGTTTACGCGCTTTTTGGATACTGTCGAATATTTGGGGAACTTATTACCCCACCCGATCACACTATTTGCCATTTTCTGTTTAGCCATTCTGGTGATGTCGGGTATTGCAGGATACTTCGAAGTTTCCGTAGTTGACCCTCGTCCTGAGGGTGCAAAAGGTCGTGCCGCGGATGGCATGATTCATGTCGTTAGCTTGCTTAACGCTGATGGCCTTGAACTAATCGTTACCAATCTAGTGAAAAACTTTGTCGGCTTTGCACCTCTGGGTACGGTATTGGTTGCGATGTTGGGTGTTGCTATTGCTGAATACTCAGGCTTGCTATCTGCAGCAATGCGTGGCTTAGTCATGGGTGCATCTCAACGCATGGTAACAGTGACGGTCGTTTTCGCGGGTATCATTTCAAATACGGCATCAGAGCTTGGCTATGTGGTACTTATTCCACTGGCTGCAATGCTGTTCCATTCTTTAGGTCGTCATCCACTTGCTGGTCTTGCTGCGGCGTTCGCTGGTGTATCTGGTGGTTACTCAGCAAACCTACTTATTGGTACGGTTGACCCGCTGTTGTCAGGCATTACTGAAACGGCGGCGCAAATGATCGACCCAACTTACACTGTTGGTCCAGAAGTTAACTGGTACTTCATGTTTGTGTCGACATTCTTCATTGCAATCACAGGTGCGTTTGTTACTGAAAAAATTGTTGAGCCAAAGCTTGGCAAATACAGTGAAGAAGAAGCCTCAGAAGATTTGTCGAACGACAAAATGGGTGGCTTAACAGACATTGAGAAGAAAGGCCTAAAACTAGCAGGTGTTGCTGTACTGGTTGTTTCAGCGCTGCTTGCTTGGACGGTTGTTCCAGAAGACGGCATTCTACGTTCTGATGCAGGTACAATTGCAGGTTCACCATTCCTGAAAAGTATCGTGGCATTCATCTTTGTGTTCTTTGCTATTCCAGGCTTTGTGTTTGGTAAAGTTGTTGGCACGATGAAGACGGATCGCGATGTAATTGATGCAATGGCGAAATCTATGTCTTCTATGGGCATGTACATTGTATTAGTTTTCTTTGCGGCTCAGTTCGTTGCTTTCTTTAAATGGACTAACTTCGGTCAGGTATTCGCGGTTGCTGGCGCTAGCTTCCTGCAAGAAATTGGCTTAACTGGTCCAATGTTGTTCTTTGCCTTCATCCTGATGTGTGGCTTTATCAACCTAATGATTGGTTCGGCATCGGCACAGTGGGCAGTAACGGCTCCGATTTTTGTTCCTATGTTGATGCTTGTTGGTTATGCACCGGAAACGATTCAGGCTGCTTACCGAATTGGTGACTCGACGACAAACATCATTACTCCAATGATGAGCTACTTTGGTTTGATTCTTGCCGTAGCGACTCGTTACATGAAGAACTTAGGTATCGGTACGCTGATCGCGACCATGCTACCTTACTCAATCTGCTTCATTGTAGGTTGGAGTGTGCTGTTCTACCTATGGGTATTCGTATTTGGTTTACCAGTAGGCCCTGGCGCAGCAACATACTACACACCGTAGAAAACGGTTACCTCACACAGCTCCATTATAAAAAGCCTGCGAACGTCGCAGGCTTTTTTATCGATTGAGACTGTGTACGCAGGCTTACCTGATTATAGATGTCGGTTTATAGCTGAAAACGCATCAACAAAGGGCGATAAAAGTGCTGAGTGAGCCAGCACAAGCTTTTCCAAATTATGCGTTTGTACCAGGGTAAGTGCGCAATATACACATAGCTAAATTCAATTTCTGGCTGGGCTTTTCTGTTGCGTTTAAAAGCCGGAGCACCTGAGCTCATATTAAAGCGACGCTGGAATATCATTGCGTGGCGGATGGTATAGGCCGATATTCGACGATACAATGCGAGGCGTTGTGGCTTATTGGTATCGTAGCCAAAAATTGGGCAAGTCATATCATTATCAATTTCTACAATGCCTAACGTAGCCAGCATCTCTTCTTGATAAAACAGTCCCACTAAATATACTAATTTGTTCTGGCTCGCCTGTTTTAAATATTGGCTTGAAAACTGGATGTTATTGAGGCTGTATTTATCAAGGTAAAGCATGTCATATAACTCTTTGGCACGCTGAAACTCTTCATCAGTGGTCAGTGGCCTAAACTGCCAATCTTTATCATTAAGCAGTTTGAAGTCTTTCGTTAAATCTCGGTTGAAGCTGAACGCTTGCCAATCATCAAGTAAATACACTTGTCGTGTTACCAAGCTTTGCCATTGCTGCTGCTCTAATCGCTGAATAAAGCGTGATTGTTGACGCTGGTTGAGGGAGCGAAGCACCAAGGGAAAGGTGGGATGTTTATCGAGTGCGACGCGACGCAGTTCATCGAGATTTAAGGATTCCCATTGTTCGCTATACATATTGGTGGACAAGCACTGATTGTTGAGCGTTTGGACTTGATCCAATCCAGCCAATGATAAGACTGGCTTAGTCATATTAATAAGTCGCTTACATACCCATCGAACAGCCATATTTTTGACTTTGTGAAGCTCTTCTTCGGCGTAGCCACTAAGCAGTGTCATAGGGGACACGGCATAACAGTTGTTTGGTATTTTTGGTGTTACGGAGTAGGGAATGGCAACATCATCGATATAGTAGCAACCAAAGCTTGCTGTGCATTCATCAATGGGATTCGACTGCATAAGAGTGATAAAGGTTTTATGCCATTCTTGAGAGGAAAGCGTCATGAGTTCAATGCCTCTCCATTCCACTCAATATCAACGGTAGAAGCGTTGCTCCACTTCGTCTTCTTCTGCCTAGCTAACCGGAGTAATTCAAACACACTCCGGATTTGGCTCCCTACCGGCAAGTTATGCTGTTGCATCACATTCACTCCAGACCACCAATCTTGCCAAGTTCTAACCTTAAATAGGGATAATCCACCTTCAGCGATGAGTGTTATTGGCCCTAAATGATGCAATCGCTGCTTGGAAGGACTGGCAAAATCCATATTAGGAAGCAGTTGGTTGCATCGAGACGAGAGTAGGTGCAAACCACTGGTGGCTCTTGGGTTACATTCAATCACGTAGAGTTCATCTTGTGATTTGATGAAGTCAAACGACACTTGCCCATGATAAGTATGACGTTTACCAAAAGCGGCGATAAATCTATCTAGTCGTTCGCACGAGATCGGCTGAAAAGCACTGGCGGCCGAGCCGTTTACACAGTATTTCGGCACATAAGCTTGGTGTGCTTTAAGGTCACCATGTTCAAAAATGGCATAGTTACACACCGGAGTCCCATGGATTTTTTGTTGCTGAACCCAAGGGTAAAGGGGCGATATCGTGGCGGCAGAAATAGACTGAGTCGTCACATCTCTTATGACTTGCCCGCCAAACCGAGAGTAAACGGGCTTTAGAACGGTTCTCTTATTAATTTCAATCTCACTTTTATCAGCGACCAAACGAGTTTTGGGAAGTGTAATTTCTGGCAAACCTTGAAGCTGTTCATAGACGGTCAACTTGTTATGCAGGGCATTGAGTAGTCCTACATGGGGCAGAAAAAAATCTACTTCTGGGCATTGTTTGGCAACATGAGCCAAGTAATACACTTCTTCACAAGTGGGTATCACCATATCAATACGCATCTGAGTAATGATTTTTAGGATCTGCTGTTGATAGGTGGGAAACGCAAATCGAGGCGAAGCGGTGGGGATATAAGACTCGATGCCTCGCAAAAACGATCCTAGAGGTTTTTTTAGCGAATCGGTGAGAGTTACGTCATGTCCATGATGCATACACATGGTTGCCCACTCTAGTGCAACTGGTGATCGGGCTCCGGTGATTAAGACCCGCATATGTTCACCACACGTCGTTGTTTATTCATTGGCGTCCAAATAGGCGCAGGGCGGTAACTAAATCTGACAGGATCAAGCCGCAATTGGTCAAACAACTTTATCAAGGCTTGATGTATAACCCGATGGTGGTGAACATCCGCTTCAATTTGAATGGCTTGTGACCCTGTTTGGGTGATTCGGTAATCCACGCGACTTTGGGCGGATAGTGTTATAGCGCGGTAGATGAGATCTGGTAACACCGTCACTGGGACGTGGTTTGCGTTTAGCGTGAGGCGATCACCACATCGTCCGGCAATTGCGCCAAGAGGTTCAAATACGCCATTATCCTGTTTATTCTCAATAATATCGTCGAGCTGATAACGAATAATTGGCTGAGTTTTACGACGAAAATCGGTAATGATTGGGCTGTAATGAGTACGTTCGGTATTCAGCCAATGTTTTTCGATGTAAACAACATCTTGATTCCAGCGCATTTGTCCATGCTGATCCGTACATGCAAGAAAACCTTCAGTACATTGATAGACTTCATGGAGTTCGCTGTCGAACCGTTGAGAAATAAAGTGACGGTCACTCTCGGTTAGGACTTCTGCACCAGAAATGATCCGCTGTGGTTGAATTGCGGGTTGACCAAATTGACCGCTGAACTGGGCGCAGAGCTGAAGAGCTTGCGCACTACCAACCAAAAGCGTGGGTTGGAACTCATCCAGCTCTTTTATCCATTCTTGGTATGGTTTGGTTAAATCGGCATAAAAAAATGTTACAGGCCCTTTCGCGACGGATTTATACAGTGGGCTGTTGGCGCGCAAGGCTAGAGCAATTCGGTGTTTTTGCCATAGGTTGGGCAACAGGCGAGCCAATATATTGCCAGCCCATAGTTGTGTTTCCTGTTTGTCAGCAAGAAACAACCCGCGCATGCCTGATGTGCCCGAAGAAAGCCCAACAGTAACATCGCCAACTTTCGAAGCGGCGAAGTTGCGTGACTGTTCTGCGTCGAGTGCTTGTTGCATTAGCTGTTCAGCATCTAAGCCTTTCGTATTCAACTCCGAGAGGTTCTCCATCATGGTTTGCTTATTCATGATAGGGAAATCACTGAGTGGTGCACCTTGAAGTGAGCGGTAATACGGTGAATGACGGCATACCCAATCCAAGTGTTGCGTTAAGTGTTGTTGCTGCCATGTTTCGACTTGTTCCCTTGAGCCGAAGGGGCGGTAGCGGGTTCGCCAGAATTCTGAGATAAGCGTTCTCACTTCATCCATCCTTCTTTGATTAGCTGCTGGATAGTTTCCTGACAATGTGAAGGCACGAAGCGAACAAAGTGGTGGGTTTGTTGGTAGCAACTTCTCAACTCGGAGAGGGTGTTTTTATAGGCTTTTGTATCATCGCAAAGCATGTTCGCCAGCCAATGTTGATCGATATTTTCACTCAAGCTCTCGATTAACCAGCATGCATCGGCGAGTAAGAACAGCCAACTTTGGTCTCTTTTAACTAGCAAGCCCACTTGGCCAGCTGCATGGCCTGGCAAGCTAACCATATAAATAAATCCATCGTCGAACATGTCTTTACAGAGCAAATTAACACCTTGGCACTGAGGAAGAATTTGGCTGATTGGTACAGAAAAATCACTATGAATGAATAAGTTAGGTTCAAGCTGTGGAGGAAGTAGAGCTTTTAGGTATCCTTTTCTTACGCCTCCAATTCGACCACTTTTAGTAATTGCATCTACCCCTTTTTGTTGGCAATGCAATTGAGAGTGGGAAAACTCAGACACGGCAGCAATGTGATCAGCATGGAAGTGGGAGAGCACTAAGTGTTCAATATCATGAGGTTTGAGACTTTCTTTTGCTAACTGCGCAACAATTCCGTGTTCTTTTTTATAGCGACAAGGTGTTGTCCAAGCATAAAAACGTTCAGGGAAGGGACGAGTCGCGCTAAAAAAATGCTCGTGATATCCCGTGTCAAACAGGATGTTGCCTTGTGTTGGGTGCTGAATTAACGCAACGGCTGCCGGAAATGCTCTAGGCTTGATACCAGAACCTGGTTTGACAACAAAGCCTGGGTGTACGCAGTGTCCAGCCTCAAAGATTTTTATTTTTAGACCAGTTTGCATACTGCTGTATTCCTTCTTGAATTGAAAAAAGCGGTTGGTAATTCAGTGTTTGTTTAGCCTTGCTGATATCCAGAGTTTGATGATAGTTAAACAATCCTGCGCTGTATGAGGTGAGCCTTGGTTCTGGCTGATGTGGTAAGTGCCTTCGTATTTGCTCACTGAGCTTTAATAATGGTGATACCACACCGTATGGTAATGATTGTAACGTTACTTTTAGGTTTAACCCCTCACATAAAGCTTGCAGAACAGTCTCAATTGGCATTGGTTCGTTGTTGGAAATGTTGAACACATCACCATGCTGAAGTCGGTCTGCCTGAGTGCAAGCGAGCATCGCTGCATGGGCAACGTTGTCGACATAGGTCAGATCAACCACAGGATTTCTACCCGATGGCAGAAGCAGAGTGTTGTTTTTTATCGCCTTAAGCACTCTTGGGATAATCGCGCGATCATTGGGTCCAAAAATGCCACGCGGTCTTAAAATGATCGCTTTACTTCGACCTTTTACGGCTTCAATTTCTGATAGATATTTTGTGTGTGCGTAATCATTACACCAGTATGAAGCTATGGCGTCGGTTTCTCTAATATTCCAACGGTCTTGATGGTCAAAGTAGACGCTGGTGGACGAAATATGGATAAAACGCGAGATTTGATGCGTATTAGCCGCATTGACGAGGTTTTTGGTGGCATCTACATTGGCTTGATAAAACGCCTGCCACTTTCCCCATGGGCTTGAGAGAGCGGCACAATGGATGACTGCATCCATACCTTGGCATACCGCATGAACTGCTGAGTGGTCTCTTAAATCGACTATATGGGGGATAACATCGAATTGCTCGGCGAGTTGTTTAGCGATGACTGTATTTCGTGCTATAAAATGCAGTTCATGCTGCTGGTGAAACATTCTCAGAATTGCGCTACCCAACATCCCGCTGCCACCAGTGACCAATATCTTCATAGTTTTAGCACTCCCATCCCTAGCGACAACCCTGCGGCGGTGCCAGCTAATAACACATGATTTCCTGCGGTTTCTGGCTGATTACGCAGCCAGTGTAAGTTAATTGGGAGTGAGGCGGCGACTTGGTTTCCCAAAGTCGAAAAGTGATTAACGGTTTTCTCTGTTGGTAGCCCGGTGAGTGAAGGCAGTTTTTTTAATCCATGCGCGCTGGCTTGATGAGGAAGAAAATAATCAATATCGCCGAGTGTTACCGGAGAGGCGTCAAACCCTTTTTTTAGAAACGCTGGTAAGGCTTTACGCACATGTTTAAAGAGTGCTTTGCCCTCCATCTCAAACTGGCAACTTTTTAAATAGGCTTGATGCTCGGAGGTATGCGGATTGATATGACTACCTCCGCCCTTAATTTGACAAAATGAATACCCGGTATGATGCGTTTCAAAGTGACTGGTGAGCAATCCATCATCGTTGTGTTCTTCGAGCAAAAATGCGGCGGCACCGTCCGCGAATAAGGTTGCAACTTCTGGTTTGAGCGTAAAATTTCGATTCAGTGTGATGCCAGTGGCGAGTTCGCTGGTGACAATAAGAATCCGACGGTACCGTTTTGCTAAGAATAGACTCTGAGCAAGATCAAGCGCAGAGAGAAAGGATAAACAGGTGCTGTTCAAATCAAAGCTTTCTAGCCATGTTGGAGCGTCTAACGCGGCGAGAACCGCTGAAGCGTCGTAGGGTAGAGACTGGTGGTGTGTACCGCTAGCGTAGATAAGGAGATCAACGGAGCTTAAGGTATGTGTGTTTCCTAAACACTGCTCTATTGCCTGCACCGCCATGTAAATAGCGGTCTCTTTTGTATTGGCTACATGACGATATTCAACGTCGAATTTATTTCGGCAGGTCCCTGGCGCTAATTTTAGGAAGTGATCCATCTCTCGATCAGACCATTGATTCGTTGGCAGGTAGCTTCCACTGGAAACGATGTTAAAGCCCATTATTCTCTATACACTTATTAAAAACGTCGTTCAAAATAAACCACGTTGCATATTGAAGCTATGGTGAGCGAGATGAAAAATAAACAGAACAAAACAAATGGGAGTAAGAGCACGCTTTGGGTGCAATGCTGAGAATGAATTTTCAGGAATGAGCCAGGCTTTTATTTGCTGGCTCAATATGAATAGAGTGAGGGTTACTTCTTAAATTTCGCCAAAATACGATCCAAATGGTTTGCAAATTCGCGTCGATCGGTTTGAGAAAGCGCGGCGGGCCCACCTGTCTGAATTCCGCTTGAACGCATGGTTTCCATAAAGTCGCGGATATTTAGGCGAGCTTTGATGGTGTCTTTTGTATAGAGCTCGCCACGAGAACTGAGGGCTTGAGCGCCTTTAGAGATAACCTCATCTGCAAGCGGAATATCTGACGTGATCACCAAATCGTTGGCTTCTACACGCTTGACGATTTCGTTGTCTGCGATGTCAAATCCCGCAGGGACTTGTAGCGAGTGGATGTTGTCTCTTTTCGGCACAGGGACAACGTGGTTAGCGACAAACGTACATTCAATCCCCGTACGCTCGGCGGCACGCACAATGGTTTCGCGAATAACTTTCGGACACGCGTCTGCATCTACCCATAACTTCATGATGATTTCTCACTTAGCTTGGCTTCTAGCTCTTCAATACGAGCCACTAATTTTTTCACCGTGCTTTCTAGCGCTGCAAGACGATCATTATCGGTGTGCGCTTGTGCTGCGACTTCAACCTTGGGAACACGCTGAGCACTTTTCCAACTTTTTATTGCGGTGATTAATGCAGGCATTGGGATGGGCGTTTTCAAGCGTGCTTTCACTAACGCTACGGTTGGTTCTTTTCCTTGTTGTTGCAGTTGTTCCATTACCGCTTCTAATTCTTTAGTAACGTCTTGAGTTAACATTTTTAATCCTTAACAACGATATATCTATCATCATACGTTGAGTGCGCTAATTTGGCGAATGGCATTTTGGAGAGTGTAGTGTGAGAGATCTCTTACATAGGTTGTGAGAGAAAACGATTTCGTAAGCGGAAAAAGAGAAGATAAAGAGCTTAAGTTTATGATAAATAATGATTTAACAACTTGTTAACCAATGTGAGAGCCAAATATTTATCTTGGATAGATTGTCTATTTTTGGAAAAGGCGTAAATTGAGAGTTGTCAGCAGGAAGCAGACATGGAACAGGAAAGCACCAAGGATTTGGTTATCGTCAGGAAGACGATTTGGTTGGTCAGGATGATTAATCAAGCATGGAGCGTAGGACATTGTAAGGATACGATCATCAATAGGATGTTGATGACTAAGGATAGACAATGGACCCCTCTAGGATTGAGGTTATGGACAGCATCAGGAAGATGCAAGGGACACCGCTCAAGGAACAAGTGACGTGTGCTAACGAGGAATGTTAGCAGTCAGGATGATAAGGACACCGCTAGGACGGCGACGTAAGGAATAAGCTGACGGAATCAGCCACTATTATGGATGATGCATGGAGCACTTTTAGTAGCCGGACTGCTGCGAGTAAGACCATGACCCCGATACTTATGTGTCGGGGTCTTTCTTATATAAAAACGATATCCAGTGTTCTCATTGAATTAAGCATCTCGATGTTATTTGGGGATATCAATATCACAAAATATATAAATTCCTAATAACACTTAATAAAAAACAACTCAGATCAATATCCTTTCCAACCAGTTGGTTTAACTTTCGGCTTCTCTACAAGGTGTTATGCCCGCAATCATTGAGCATGTTCAGCTCATCGAGTTTGTGATCTGCGGATAGATTAAGTTTGTTGTAATCAAGGAACAGATGTGGCCATAGTAACCAGAAGAATGCTTCTTCTACCCTACAATGAGTCGTTGCAACTAGAATTCGTCATACTGAATTGCTGTGCGAAAAACCGTGCTGAATTGAATGGTCCGTATACAGTTGCGTCTGCCAAACAGATGTTTGAGAAAATACTGGATGATGAGAACATTTATAGTATGGCAGTGCTAGAGAGCACCAGTCGTGACTATATGGGGCACGTGTTCATTGCTAATCTCGATTCCGAACCTGAATTAGGGTTTATTTTTGATAAATCATATTGGGGTAAAGGGTTAGCAACAGAAGCACTAAAAGCATTTTTCCCCAAAGCGTGCCGTGAGTTGGGCTTGAATAAGGTGAAAGCTAACGTGAATAGCAATCATCAAGCTTCTATGGCGGTACTGAAAAAGCTGGGATTTGTTAAAACAAAAGAAAGTAAGGATGTATATGGTCCTTACTTTGAAATGGAATTTACAAGCGATGCGGTGGTAGGTGAAAGTTCTGCGGCCTGAAACCGACCATGGTTAACTCTCCTTGGTAGCAATCGTCACCAAGAGATGAAAACTCAAATTGATACACCGTATGCCAACGCCAGACTCCGTCTGGCGTTTTTAGTTTATGGGCACCAAAGGCGATGCTGATTAATTGGAGATCCAATTGCTCACATTTACGCGTGATGGCCGCTTTTGCGAGTTCGGCTTGGCGACGCTGTTGCCAAAACAGGTAACAGAAAAAGCAGAGCCCTAAAATTGCTAAAAGATCACCAATCATTCCTGAACCTTTCTTAGCTTTTTGTTGCTTGTTGTAAGCTTACTAGCGCATTTGCTAGTTCCTCTGATGGGTTTGAATGCAGCAAAGGCAATAACACCATTCTTAACTCTGGCAGCATCACTAAATCGGCAAATAACTGATTAAATAGGGCTTGATTACCGGTTTGAGCTAAACGCAGCAAAAACTGTTCCGCTACCTTTTCATTGGCGAGTAAGTGCCAAGCGCGGCCCGCCACACCAATCAATACCTCCTGATGGCTTAAACGAGGGCTATGCAATATCGCATCTAATACTGGAGAGGCGACTTCTGTTGGTGCACCAGCAAGGGCTCGGATAAGTGCTGAAAGTAGGAAGAGATCAGGTTCGCTACTTGCGATTTCTTGCTGTGCCTTTTCTGCGATACGTTCTGCTAAACGCTCTTGTAGCTCTACATGCTCAAGCGCACCTAATAGGGCATAAAGTGGCTCATTTGGTAGGTGGTTCAACGCTTTGCGTATCATTACTCCGTTTTGCTCTTTGTCCAGGCGAGCGGCTATGTCTGTGATACCTTGCAGACCTACAGTTTGCCAATTATCCCAGCCTAAACCTCCAGAGAAGTAATGCTGGGTATGCTCGTAATATTGGCTGGTAGGAAGATTGAGGTTTGCGCGGACCTGGCTATGAAACACGGCCATTTTATCTTCGGAAGGTTTGAAAGTGTATGGGTTGTTAGACAGCTTTTGCTGTTGCTCTTCAGTGATATCATCATTGAGGCGTGTTCCCATGGCTTCCACTACGTATTTAATGAAATTGCCGATATCTGATTGCTTTAACAAACCGCGCTCGTCCAATTCAAACTTTAGAAACCAAATCCAAGGTTGCTTTTGTTCATTCCAATAAGCGATGGCAAGGTGTGCTTTACGCTGCATTGGGAATGGGTACGGTGCTTGACCTTTTTCTACATCGGCAAACTCTTTCTTAGCGATGGTTTTGATACGACGACCAAGATCGAAGATTTGATAATCACAGCGGCTGTTGTTCAACAGTTGAGTGAGGGTTTGAATGTTTTCCATTAAATACGACGTCCTAACGTTCTTTTCACAAGAAATGGTATCATTCTCGGCTAATTCAAGGTTCGAGATAGAATTAATGGTAACAAATACTCAATTGGTCGACTTACTTCACCAACTTGAAGCGCAGCTTAGAGAGCATAACTTATGGCAATATACTATGCCTTCAGAGCAAGCCTTACAAAGTGCGGAGCCATTTGCGATTGATACGTTGCATCCTCATGAGTGGTTGCAGTGGATTTTTATAGCCAGAATGCACGCACTAGTGGAAAACAATCAACCACTGCCAAGAGGGTTTTCTCTCGAGCCCTATTTTTCTGAAGCGTGGAAGCAGGAACCGCAGTTCGCAGAGCTGCTTATTACAATCCGAACCATTGACGAACTGTGTAAGTAAACTAATGCTAGAACAAAAAATAGCGCGATCTTCAGAACCAGTTGAGCTGGAGATCGTTTATCAGGATGAATATTTTGTAGCGGTCAACAAGCCTGCAGGCATGTTAGTGCATCGCAGTTGGTTAGATAAACACGAAACTCAGTTTGTCATGCAAACTTTGCGCGACCAAATTGGTCAGCATGTGTTCCCATTGCATCGTCTGGATCGTCCAACATCTGGTGTGCTCGTGTTTGCGTTGTCGAGTGAAGTCGCATCACAAGTCATGCCGATGTTTGCCGAACATAAAATGGAAAAGACATACCACGCAATAGTACGCGGTTGGATTGAGGAAGAGGGCGTCTTGGATTACGCGCTCAAAGTCGAGTTAGACAAGATTGCGGATAAGTTCGCTTCACAAGAAAAAGAAGCGCAAGAAGCGGTGACGGAATATAAGCCGTTGGCTAAAGTGGAGGTTCCCTATTCGACGGGTAAATTTCCTACAACGCGTTATTGCTTAGTTGAGATGAAACCTAAAACGGGGCGTAAGCACCAACTTCGTCGTCATATGGCACATCTACGCCATCCGATCGTGGGTGATACAACGCACGGGGATGGAAAGCACAACAAGCTGTATCGCACAGAGTTTGATTCTCATCGTTTGCTACTGCATGCTTCAGAGTTACGGTTTGTCCATCCATTTACCGATCAAGAGATTGTCATGACGGCCAATCTTGATGAAACTTGGCAGCAATTGTTTACTCGATTTGAGTGGGATGAACCGATAATCGGCGCAGTTAGATCTAGATAATGATTGAGTACAAATAAAAAGGGTTAGCATCAATGCTAACCCTTTTTAATATTTAAGACTTAACGTTTTACTTTAGTTTTTCAAGATCCGCTTCGATCTCTGCGATCTTGCTCGAAACGACTTTTTCTAAATGACGAAGGTCTGAAAGAATTTTCTCTTTTACATCAACCTCAGGTTGTTTCGTTGGCTTAGTGATTTTATTCAGTTCATCAATGACTAATGTGAGGTTACGGTTGATTTCCGTTACTTCTTTATATTTGTGACTGCCACTGTCCACAAGAACATTTTTGATTTGGCGCGGGTATTTGAATTTAACGCTTTTAGCGAACAGTTCGCCTTTTTGCTTGTGGAAATAGATCTTGAGTACGTCTTTGTGTGCTTCTTGGCGTAGGGAATAACGTTCAATCTGCTTAGGGTCGTGAATACCCAAACCAGTGAGGTGGGGATACATAGGCTACCTCTATTACATCGAATTGATATTGATATAACTGTAGCAGCCTATGTATGAGCTAGATAGCTGATATTTAGCCAAAATGCTTAACTTGTGGGCAAGATCGCTCTCGCCCTGAACCGAAAAGATTGGCAGGTTTGATCTAAGCTGCGACCTCATCAGATAACTTTTCGATCAATCTCTCTCTTAGCTCATCCTGTTGTTCTTCACTTAATCTTCCCCCTGCATCACTGGTTAAAATAAACAAGTCTTCTGCTCGCTCACCAATGGTGGTGATTTTTGCACCATGAAGGTTGATATTTAAATCAGCAAACGTACGGCCTACTTTGGCCAACAGCCCTGGTGTGTCTAGCGCGACAAACTCCATTAAAGTGTGTTTTTTACCTTTGGTTGGTAAGAAGTCGACTTTGGTTTTCACGTTAAAGTGCTGAAGTTTGTTCGGAGTACGGCGCGTTTTAATCTTGGTTGGTCGGCCTGCCTCCAGTACATGAGTGAGGTGTTTAATCACCGCGGCGTGACGAGACTCATCGATCGCTTCGCCATGTTGATCGAGTACCATAAAGGTATCAATCACGTGCCCATCTTTGCTGGTCATGATTTGCGCGTCGTGTACATTAAAATTACGCCTATCTAACTCCGCCACGACTGTCGCAAATAAAGCAGGCTGGTCTTTCGTATATACAAACACCTCAGTGCCGCCACGAGTGGCTTTTTTACTGATCAACACCAAAGGCTTAGTCGGATCTTCCATGCGAAGTAAGTGTTCGCAGTGCCACGCGATTTGCGTATGGGTATGACGAAGGAAGTAGTCAGCTTTGAAGCGTTGCCACAATACTTCAATTTCGCGCGCGGCAAACCCCTCTTTGCGCAGCATTGCGGAGGCCATTTGTTGATTGTGGCGAATTCGCTCACGCACATCGACAGGGTTCTCTAGGCCTCTACGTAAAGCACGTTGTGTGGAGTAATACAGCTCCGCAAGTAAAGTTCGTTTCCAAGCATTCCAAAGTTCTGGGTTGGTTGCACAAATATCTGCAACTGTCAGGCATACAAGATAATCGAGAGATTCTTCGTCTCTGACTTTTTTGGCAAACTCGGTAATGACATCAGGATCATAAATATCTCGGCGCTGTGCGGTGACAGACATTAATAGATGATGTCTTACCAACCAAGCGACAAGTTTCGCTTCGGGCTTCGATAAACCATGCTCAATGCAGAAGTCGTACGCTTCTCCTTCACCGATAATCGAGTGATCGCCGCCACGACCTTTCCCGATATCGTGGAAAATAGCGGCAATAATCAGCAGCTCTTTCTTTTGCATCCGAGGGTAGACGTCACAGCAAATAGGGTGCTTCGCATGATTTTCTGGGTCACTAAAAGTGTTGATGTGTTTAAGTAAGCGAATACTGTGTTCATCAACGGTGTAGGCATGGAATAAGTCAAACTGCATTTGACCAACAATCTGACTCCATTGCGGTAAATAGGCCGCCATAACCCCTAATCGGTGCATGAGGCTGAATGCTTTGTGAAGAGCATTAGGGTGACGACATAACGCCATGAACTTTTCACGCGCAGCAGGAATGGTGTGCAAAAACTTGTTGAGCCGACGCCGAGCGGTGCGCAGTTGACGCAGCGTTGGTGGGCTCACCCCTTCAATAGTTGAGTCGTTAGCAATATGTAAGAACATATCCAGAATAGTTTCTGGGCGAGCTTGGAACAATGCGGGTTTCCGCGCTTCAATTAAAGAACCGCGACGTTGAAAGTCCGTATCGAGAATCTCGGCACTTTCTGTCGCCCCACCATTAATGATCGCTTGGTCAAAGAGTTTGAGTAGCATTTTATTGAGCTCTGCCACACGACGAAGCGTGCGGTAGAACTCTTTCATCATCATTTCTACGCCTCGGTTGCCTTCTCCGACGTAGCCTAGATTTTCCGCAACTTGTGCTTGATGAGCAAAGGTCAAGCGGTTGTCATAGCGGCGAAGCTCCATGTGCAGAGCGAAACGTACTCGCCAAAGGAAGTCCTGACATTCAACCAATTCTCGGTATTCTGCGTCAGTTAAAAATCCGTATCGGCTCATTTCCAACAATGAAGTAGCACCAAAGTGACGTCGAGCGACCCAGCTTAATGTATGAATATCGCGCAGCCCGCCAGGGGTTGATTTAATGTCCGGTTCTAAGTTGTAGGTCGTGTCGTGGTAACGTGCATGGCGTTCGCGCTGCTCTTGAATTTTAGCGCGGTAAAACGTCTCACTTGGCCAGAAGGAGTCTGATAACACGACTTTCTTCAGTGCCTGAAAGGTGTCCTCGCTTCCACACAGCAGTCGCGCTTCTTGCAGGTTTGTCGCGACCGTTAGATCGGCTTTACCAATTTCAGCACATTCAGTAACGGTGCGAACAGCGTGTCCGACCTCGAGTTTTAAATCCCACAACAGCGTAATGAATTCGCTGATTTTTGCTTCTAACGCGGTTGGCAGTTTATTGTTCGACAGAATCAAAATATCGATATCGGAGAGCGGATGCAGCTCGCCTCGTCCGTAGCCACCAACGGCAACTAGGGAAATGTTGTAAATATCCTTGAAACCAAAATGTTGCCACAAACGATTGAGAAGCAGATCCATATATTCAGCTCTGGCTAAAACCAAGCTTGTTACCGGATGATGATTGAGAAACTCTTGGTTTTGATTAGAGCTAAACTTCTCTAATTCTTGTTTGAGTTCACCGATATTGATTTGTTCATCGGAAAAGGTAAGAGGGGACTGAAGTGTCATATTTGCCATCCGTGCAAGCTAATCTAATAACAATCTAACAAATTTGCGGCAGATAAAAAATATCCCCGCCGAAGCAGGGATATAGTAAACAACGAGTGGTCGTCAGCTTTACGCGTTTTTCATTAGGCGAGGAATCGTATCGTCGCTACGAAGCGTCAGTACTTCACAACCTTCTTTTGTTACAACAATGGTATGTTCCCATTGCGCAGAGTTCTTGCCGTCGCCCGTGTAAACAGTCCAGTCATCTTGTGCATCAACAGAGCAACCAAATTTACCTGCGTTAATCATCGGCTCAATAGTAAAGCACATGCCTTCTTTTAATACGCGGCGGTCTTTGTTCTTGTAATGAACCACTTGTGGTTCTTCATGGAACTCATCGCCGATACCGTGGCCACAGAAGTCTTTCACAATAGAAAACTTGTTGCGAGGATTGTTCTTGTTATTCTCTTTGATGTACTTCTCGATAGCTGTACCGATGTCACCAACCGTTGAACCTGGCTTAACGGTACGCATACCAACGTACAGTGCTTCTTGAGCTACCATGCACAGACGTTTGTTTGCAGGCGAAACATCACCGACTAGGAACATCTTAGAAGTGTCACCATGGTAACCCTGAGGACGCACGCTCAGATCGGCATTCTCATCATTTGGAACGATTACGGTAATATCAACGTTTAAGATGTCACCATCTTTTAGTACCGCCGGCTTCATTTGGCCGTTGCTACCGATTTCGTCTTTTTCCGCTGGAATACCGTGGCATACGATATGGTTGATTGAAGTACAGATCGACTTAGGGAAACCATGGTAATCAAGCGGAGCAGAGTATGCGCCTTTTTCTAGAGCGTACTCATGACAGATTTTGTTTAACTCTTCTGTCGTCACACCAACTTTGATGTGTGGTTCGATCATTTCTAGAATCTCTGCGGCTAGCTTGCCCGCAATGCGCATGCGTTCTATTTCTTCAGCAGTTTTAATCTTGATTGACATTGGCTTTCTCTACTTATTCCTAAGCACGTAAACGTGCGAATGGCCGCATTCTATCAGACATCGGGGCGTTAACCCAAGTTAGATAGGAATATGCATCATTCTTAATTCGATCATATGTTTAAAGTTTTGCTTATAAATAGGAGAAAGTGGCTCGGTGAAGAAATAATTTTTACTAGCCACAGTGAGCTAAAATATGGTATAAAGCGCGCCGGAATAGAGGACTGTTCTCTTCGTTTAGCAAAGTTAAGCGGCGAAGCAAGCTTCATCCGAATAACCTTTTATCTTTAAATCACACACATTCCGTCACATATTCCGGGGTGCTGAGCAGAAGCTTGGTCGGAGTTATGGGGAATGTGGAGGCCTAACCCCATAGAGGATTTTAAAATGGCAACTGTATCAATGCGCGATATGCTAAAAGCTGGTGTTCACTTCGGTCACCAGACTCGTTACTGGAACCCAAAAATGAAGCCATTCATCTTTGGCGCTCGTAACAAAGTTCATATCATCAACCTAGAAAAAACTGTACCAATGTTCAACGACGCTCTAGCTGAACTAGCTAAAGTTGGCGAGAAGAAAGGTAAGGTTCTATTCGTAGGTACTAAGCGCGCTGCATCTGAAGCTGTTAAAGAAGCTGCAATCGCAAGCAACCAGTTTTACGTAAACAACCGCTGGTTAGGCGGTATGCTTACAAACTACAAAACAGTTCGTCAGTCTATCAAGCGTCTAAAAGAACTAGAGACTCAATCTCAAGACGGTACTTTTGACAAACTAACTAAGAAAGAAGCTCTAATGCGTACTCGCGAAATGGAGAAGCTAGAGAAATCTCTTGGTGGTATCAAAGACATGGGCGGCCTACCAGACGCTCTATTCGTAATCGACGCTGATCACGAACACATTGCAATTAAAGAAGCTAACAACCTAGGTATTCCAGTATACGCTGTGGTAGATACTAACTCTAACCCAGACGGCGTTGACTACGTAATCCCAGGTAACGACGACGCGATCCGCGCTGTACAGCTATACCTGAACGCTGCTGCTTCAGCAGTATCTGAAGGTCGTAACAAAGACGTAGCTGCAGTTGCTGAAAAAGACGGTTTCGTAGAAGCTGAATAATAGCGGCTCTGTGTCACACTTGGTCTATGTGAAACCTTTGTGTAGCATAAACTAAGTTATAGTTAGCAATGGGGGCCGACAATGTTAGGCCCCTGTTTTTTACCTTATTTCGAATCAAACGAGGAAGACAGAATGGCAACTGTAACTGCTGCTCTAGTTAAAGAACTTCGCGAGCGTACTGGCGCTGGCATGATGGAATGTAAGAAAGCGCTTGTAGAAGCAAACGCTGACATCGAACTAGCAATTGAAAACATGCGTAAATCTGGCGCAGCGAAAGCAGCTAAGAAAGCTGGTAACGTTGCAGCTGAAGGCGCAATCATCATCAAAGAAGAAAACGGCGTTGCTGTTCTTCTTGAAGTTAACTGCCAAACTGACTTCGTTGCTAAAGACGGTAACTTCACTGCATTCGCAGAAGAAGTTGCAGCTGCAGCTCTAGCTTCAAAAGCTTCTGTTGAAGAACTACAAGCACAATTCGAAGACGCACGTGTAGCTCTAGTAGCTAAAATCGGTGAAAACATCACTATCCGTCGCGTAGAATACGTTCAAGGCACTGCAATCGCTTCTTACCGTCACGGTGAGAAAATCGGTGTTGTTGTTGCTGGTGAAGGCGACGCAGAAACTCTTAAGCACGTTGCAATGCACGTTGCTGCTTCTAAGCCTGAGTTCGTTAACCCAGAAGACGTACCAGCTGACGTAGTAGAAAAAGAGAAAGCGGTTCAAGTTGAAATCGCAATGAACGAAGGCAAGCCTGCTGAAATCGCTGAGAAGATGGTTGTTGGCCGCATGAAGAAATTCACTGGCGAGATCTCTCTAACAGGTCAAGCTTTCATCATGGAGCCTAAGAAAACTGTAGGCGAAATGCTGAAAGAAAAAGGTGCTTCAGTTTCTACGTTCGTTCGCCTAGAAGTAGGTGAAGGTATCGAGAAGAAAGAAGAAATGAGCTTCGCTGAAGAAGTTGCAGCAGCTCAAAAAGGTTAATCCTTAGAGACTGTATAAAGATTAGACCGTAGCCAAGGCTGCGGTCTTTTTATGAGCAGTGAACGATTAGCCGTGATGAATAGCCATAACTGAAGTTGTGTCTATTCATGACTGTTAATCAACAACTCTCTTTGGAAGGTAAACTCCATGACTACGAACCCTAAACCAGCGTATCAACGTATTCTATTAAAACTGAGTGGTGAAGCTCTTCAAGGTGAAGACGGTTTTGGTATTGATCCTGCGGTCCTTGATCGTATGGCACAAGAAGTTAAAGAACTGGTTGAACTGGGTGTTCAGGTTGGTGTAGTTATCGGTGGCGGTAACTTGTTCCGTGGTGCAGGCCTAGCTGAAGCTGGTATGAACCGCGTAGTTGGTGACCACATGGGTATGCTTGCTACAGTAATGAATGGCCTAGCGATGCGCGATGCTCTTCACCGTGCATACGTGAATGCGCGCGTTATGTCTGCCATTCCTCTAAAAGGCGTATGTGACGACTATAATTGGGCTGATGCGATCCGTGAGCTTCGCCAAGGCCGTGTTGTCATCTTCTCTGCTGGTACGGGTAACCCGTTCTTTACAACGGATTCTGCTGCTTGCCTACGTGGTATCGAAATTGAAGCGGATGTCGTACTAAAAGCGACGAAAGTTGATGGTGTATTTACTGCTGACCCTGTAGCAAACCCAGACGCAGAGCTGTATGATAAGCTATCTTATGCAGAAGTTCTGGATAAAGAGCTGAAAGTTATGGACTTGGCGGCGTTTACGCTAGCTCGTGACCACAAAATGCCAATCCGCGTATTTAATATGAACAAGCCAGGCGCACTACGTCGCGTGGTTATGGGCGAAGCAGAAGGCACGCTCATCAACGAATAAGCTTGGCTTAAGGTGCCACTCCAAAGCGTTAGGGTGGTGCTTGCTTTGCTCAACCGTTTTAGGCTTTCTTCAGGAAAGATGACATTTTTAAGGTGAAACTGTGATTAACGAAATCAAAAAAGACGCGCAAGAGCGCATGGATAAAAGCGTTGAAGCGCTTAAGAACAACCTTTCTAAAATTCGTACAGGTCGTGCACACCCAAGCCTACTATCTGGTATTTCTGTAGAATACTACGGTGCAGCAACACCTCTAAACCAAGTAGCAAACGTTATTGCTGAAGATGCACGTACACTTGCAATCACGGTTTTTGATAAAGAGCTGACGCCGAAAGTAGAAAAAGCGATCATGACGTCTGACCTTGGTCTAAACCCTATGTCAGCTGGCACTATCATCCGCGTTCCACTTCCACCGCTAACGGAAGAACGTCGTAAAGACCTAGTTAAGATCGTCCGTGGTGAAGCTGAAGGTGGTCGTGTTGCTGTTCGTAACATCCGTCGTGACGCAAACAACGATCTTAAAGCGCTTCTAAAAGATAAAGAAATCTCTGAAGATGAAGACCGTAAAGCACAAGACGAAATTCAAAAGCTAACTGACGTTGCAGTTAAGAAGATCGATGAAGTTCTTGCTGCAAAAGAAAAAGAGTTGATGGAAGTTTAATACTCCCACACACATCACTGTTGGAAAACGCTGTGCTCACAGCTCAGCGTTTTTTTATGTTAGTCTATCCAACTGATGGAACTCAATTAACTCCCTATGCAAAATTCTCAAGCCTTCTCTGATTCCCTTCCTAAGCATATTGCCATCATTATGGACGGTAATGGCCGTTGGGCTAAGTCCAAAGGAAAACCTCGCGTATTTGGTCATAAAAAAGGCGTTAGTGCCGTTCGTAAGACCGTGGCTGCTGCTTCAAAACTAGGCATTAGAGCCATGACGCTGTTTGCTTTTAGTAGTGAAAACTGGCGTCGTCCGGAGGAAGAAGTGGGTCTTTTGATGGAACTGTTTATCACGGTCCTGTCTAGTGAAGTAAAAAAACTACACAAAAATAACTTACGGTTGCGCGTGATCGGTGATACCAGTCGATTTAGTGAGCGTCTACAAAAGAAAATTGTAGAAGCAGAAAACCTAACGGCAGATAACACGGGTATGGTGATCAACATTGCAGCCAACTATGGCGGTAAATGGGACATCACAGAAGCTGCTAAAACGTTAGCGCTAAAAGCACGTAACGGTGAAATTCGTGTAGAGGATATCAATGAGCAGCTAATCACTGAGCATTTGACCATGGCAGACCTACCGGAAGTGGATCTTTTAATTCGCACCAGTGGAGAGTGCCGCATCAGCAACTTTATGTTGTGGCAAATGGCTTATGCAGAAATGTACTTTACACCAGAGTACTGGCCAGAATTCGATGAAGACAGTTTGGTAGAAGCTGTAACTTGGTTTATCAACCGAGAACGTCGTTTTGGCTGTACAGGTGAACAAATAAAGGCATTGATGGCAGCTCAATAAGGACTAGTTAGTTTGAAACAGAGAATAATAACAGCACTAATTTTAGCTCCCCTGGTTATTTTAGGCATTTTTAAATTACCGCTAATGGGCTTTATTGCCGCTTTAACTGCAATAACGCTATTAGGTTTTTGGGAGTGGACTCAGTTTACAGGAAGCAACTCTCGCATTGCTGCCCTTGTGCCGGCAATCATTATTACCGGACTTAGTTTTCTATACATCTCGCCTGATGCATATAGCCTCAATCACTTAACGACACCTCATTATGTCGTCTTGGGTATTGGTTTTGTTTGGTGGATTATTGCTAGCTTAATGGCGATTACTTACCCCAAAACGACGAAATCTTGGCAAAGTAATTTTGTTTTACGTCATGTATTTGGTTTTCTGACATTAATCCCATTCCTTTGGAGTGTGATTATTCTCAGAGCGTATGACATCACTGTAGATCCATACCACGGCGCAAAGCTTGTGTTGTACGTTTGTTTCTTGGTATGGGCTGCAGATAGCGGCGCCTACTTTGCAGGCAAAAGCTTAGGCAAACGTAAGATGGCTCCTCATGTAAGCCCCAATAAAACCATTGAAGGGCTAATTGGTGGCATTATCACGGCATTAATCGTAGCGTGGGCATTTGCTGATTGGTTCGATATCCAGTTCACTAGCCCTGTCCATATGGTGCTGATTACGCTGGTTACTGTCGTTATTTCAGTGCTTGGTGATCTGGTTGAAAGTATGTTCAAACGTGTCTCAGGCATTAAAGACAGCAGTAACATTATCCCAGGGCACGGTGGTGTGCTAGATCGTATCGACAGCCTAACCGCAGCATTCCCAGTTTTTGCTCTTCTTTACTACGTATTCTAATTTATCAGGAGCGGCGTCGTCGCTCCTGAGCTTTCTAACGGTCTTACAACATGCAAAAGTTAACGATTCTTGGTGCTACTGGATCAATTGGTGCAAGCACGCTTAAAGTGGTCGAACAAAACCCAGATCTGTTTTCTGTCGTTGCCTTAGCGGCAAGCACTAACGTTGAAAAGATGATCGGTCTATGTCGTCAGTGGCAACCTAAATATGCGGTCATGGCAGATAAAGCTGCGGCGTCTAAACTTCAAGCTGAGCTACACTCGGTTTCGCCAGGTACCGAAGTGCTAGGTGGTACTGATGCGCTATGTCATATAGCTTCGCTGGACGAGGTCGACAGTGTAATGGCTGCTATTGTAGGAGCCGCTGGCTTATTGCCTACCATGGCTGCCGTGAAAGCAGGTAAGCGAGTCTTGTTGGCAAATAAAGAAGCACTTGTAATGTCAGGCCAGCTATTTATTGATGCTGTAGAAGAATTTGGCGCAGAGCTACTTCCCGTCGACAGTGAACACAACGCCATTTTCCAATGTTTACCACAGCAAGTACAAACCAATCTAGGTCGTTGCAATTTACAAGAACATGGCATTTCTCATATTTTGTTGACTGGATCTGGTGGTCCTTTCCGTTACACTGACATCGCAGAACTGGAGCAGGTGACACCCGCTCAGGCGATCGCTCATCCAAACTGGTCGATGGGGCCAAAAATTTCTGTTGATTCTGCCACGATGATGAATAAAGGCCTTGAGTATATAGAAGCTAAGTGGCTATTTAATGCTGCTCGCGAACAACTGAAGGTGGTTATTCATCCTCAATCTGTGATTCATTCTATGGTTCAGTATCGTGATGGTTCGGTCTTGGCACAAATGGGAGAAGCGGATATGGCGACGCCAATTGCGCTCACCATGTCATACCCGTCAAGAGTAGAAGCTGGGGTTAAGCCGCTAGACTTCACGAAAGTTGGTGAGCTGACGTTTTTGCAGCCTGACTTTGCTCGTTACCCATGTTTAAAACTCGCAATTGATGCTTGTTATGAAGGTCAACACGCAACAACGGCATTGAATGCAGCTAATGAAGTCGCTGTTGATGCATTTTTAAATAACAGACTAGGTTTTACCGATATTGCTCGCATCAATGAGTCTGTGTTGAATAAAATCAACGCAAGCTGCAAAGCTGAGAATGCGAATAGCTTGGAAAGCTTGCTCGAGCTAGATAGAATGGCACGAACTATTGCCCTAGAAACCATACGCGAGCGTAGCTGATGACTGGTATATTGTGGAATCTCATTTCTTTTATCGTCGCACTGGGCATTCTTGTTGCCGTGCACGAATTTGGGCATTTTTGGGTTGCTCGCCGTTGCGGCGTTAAAGTTGAAAAGTTTTCAATCGGTTTCGGCAAGTCTATTTGGAGTAAAGTAGGCAAAGACGGAACGGAGTACAGCATCTCAATGATCCCTCTCGGCGGCTATGTGAAAATGGTTGATAGCCGTGTCGATGAGGTGCCAGAACATGAGAAGCACCTAGCGTTTGATAAGAAGCCGTTATGGAAGCGAACCTCTATTGTTGCGGCTGGCCCCATCTTTAATTTTCTTTTCGCAATTTTTGCCTATTGGCTGGTATTTCTAATTGGCATCCCTGCTGTTAAGCCTGTAATTGGTGAAGTTACGCCCAATTCGATTGTTGCGGAAGCTGGAATTGAATCTGGAATGGAACTTAAATCGATATCTGGTATCAAAACTCCGGATTGGGAATCAGTAAATATGGGATTGATTTCTCATATTGGCGATGATTTGATGACGGTAACACTAACGTCAGCGAATGAAGTTGGTTCAGAAGTAACGAAAACGCTCGATTTACGTGAGTGGAAGTTCGACCCAGAAACTCAGTCAGCGATGCAGTCGTTAGGTTTTGCTCCGTATACACCGGAGGTGTATCGAGTTATCGAGCAGGTCTCGCAAGGTGGAGCGGCGGAAAAAGCCGGTGTGCTTCCAGGTGATGAGGTTGTCGCAATTGGTCAACAACGCGTGACCGAATGGAAGCAAGTGGTTGAAGCGGTTCGTTCTAATCCTGATACACCGCTTGAATTGACGGTGTTACGTCAGGGTTATGAGCAAACATTGACGCTGACGCCCGGTAGCCGTGAGCTAGCTAACAAAGAAGTCGTTGGTTTTGCAGGTATTGCACCTAAAGTCGCAGAATGGCCAGAAAGTTATCGCTTCGATCTTCAGTTTGGTGTATTCGAGTCAATAGGTAAAGCAGTAGACAAAACTGGCCAAGTCATTGGTTTGACAATCAGCATGCTTAAGAAGCTGATTGTTGGAGACGTTGGTCTGAATAATCTGAGTGGACCAATATCAATAGCCAAAGGCGCAGGCGCGACAGCAGATTATGGTTTGGTCTACTTTTTAGGTTTTCTCGCTCTAATTAGTGTTAACCTAGGTATTATTAATCTCGTTCCTTTACCAATGTTGGATGGCGGTCATTTGTTGTTTTTTGCAATTGAAGCAGTCATTCGACGCCCTGTTCCTGAGAAAGTGCAGGAAATGGGCTTTAGAATTGGTGGTGCGATCATCTTCTCGCTCATGGCGTTAGCGCTATTTAATGATTTTACTCGTCTGTGATAGTTCAGAGACAAAAGCAGTAGCAAGGAATAATTAGAACAAGTATGGCGATTAAGCGAATTCTATTTGCAAGTTTACTGGCGACCAGTGTATCTGCAAATGGAGCAGAGAACTTCGTAGTTCAAGATATTGAAATCGATGGATTGCAGCGTGTAGCACTGGGTGCTGCATTGTTGAAAATGCCTGTACGTGTCGGTGATACCATTGGCCAAGGCGATGTTGCAGAAATTATCCGCGCCCTGTATGCATCTGGTAACTTTGAAGATGTGAAAGTGTTGCGTGACGGTGGTGTTCTGATGGTTCAAGTCAAAGAACGTCCTACCATTGCAAGCATCTCTTTTTCAGGTAACAAAGCAATCAAGGACGAGCAGCTACAAGAAAACCTGAACGCGTCTGGTGTTCGTGAAGGTGAAGCGCTTGACCGCACCACGCTAAGCAACATTGAAAAAGGCTTAGAAGACTTTTACTACAGCGTAGGTAAATACAACGCAACAGTAAAAGCGGTGGTTACTCCACTACCACGTAATCGTTCTGACCTTAAGTTTGTCTTTACTGAAGGTGTGTCGGCAAAAATTCAGCAAATCAACTTTATCGGTAATGAAGTGTTCAGTGATGAAGAGCTGCTTTCGCGCTTTAACTTAAATGTTGATGTGCCGTGGTGGAATTTCCTTTCTGATGAAAAGTATCAAAAGCAAGTCCTTGCAGGTGATATTGAAGCACTCAAATCATTCTACCTGGATCGTGGTTACTTAAAATTTAACGTTGATTCGACACAAGTTGCAATCTCTCCTGACAAGAAAGGGGTATACATTACTCTTGGTCTAGAAGAGGGCGAGGTTTACACCGTTAAGGACGTGAAGTTCCGTGGCGATTTGATTGGCGAGGAAGCGACGTTCGAAAGACTTGTGCCATTTGAAGACAATGAGACATACAACGGCTCGTTGGTTACTTCAATGGAAGAAGGAATTAAGCGTGTGCTTGGTGAGTCCGGCTATGCTTATCCTCAAGTGAATACCATTCCAGAGTTTGACGACGAGAATCAAGAAGTTTCTTTGGTCGTTAACGTAGACCCGGGTAACCGAATTTATGTTCGTGATATTCGCTTCACGGGTAATAACTCAACCAAAGATGAAGTCCTTCGTCGTGAAATGCGTCAGATGGAAGGCAGTTGGTTGAACTCGAAATCGATTGAAACGGGTAAAACTCGTCTAAATCGTTTGGGCTACTTTGAAAATGTTGAAGTACAGACGGTTCGAGTTCCTGGTAGTGATGATCAAGTTGACCTAGTTTACTCTGTCAAAGAAGCGAACTCTGGTAGCGTTAACTTCGGTGTTGGCTACGGTACAGAATCGGGTGTGAGCTTCCAGGTTGGCCTGCAACAAGATAACTTTATTGGTAGCGGTAACCGTGTTGGTATCAACGCGATGATGAATGACTACCAGAAAAACATCAGTCTTGATTACCGTGATCCGTACTGGAACTTAGACGGTGTAAGCTTAGGTGGTAAGGTTTTCTATAACGAATTTGAAGCTAAAGAAGCCAATATCGTTGACTATACCAACGAAAGCTATGGCGCGAGCTTAACGTGGGGCTTCCCATTCGACGAGTTGAACCGTTTTGAATTCGGTGTCGGTTATACGCACAACAAGATCGGTAACTTATCGCCTTACTTGCAGGTAGAGCAGTTCTTAGAAGCGCAAAAAGATAATATAGATTCAAGTGGGGCATTGAATACGAACGACTTCGACTTCAATATCTCTTGGACACGTAATAACTTAAACCGTGGCTATTTCCCTACGGCAGGTAACCATCAGCGTGCATTCTATAAAATGACCGTACCTGGCTCTGACGTTCAATACTTCAAAATGCAGTACGATGTTCGCCAGTATGTGCCATTGACTAAAAAGCACGAGTTTACCCTCTTGTTCCGTGGCCGCTTAGGTTACGGTAATGGTTACGGTCAAACGGATGGTAACGATAACTTGTTCCCATTCTACGAAAACTACTACGCCGGTGGCTTTACATCGCTTCGTGGCTTTGGCTCAAACTCTGTTGGCCCTAAAGCGGTTTACCGCGATACATCCGGCTCTAACAATGGTACAGATATTGCGACAGATGATTCAGTGGGTGGTAACGCAGTCGCATTAGCAAGTATTGAGTTGATCGTTCCAACGCCGTTCGCATCAGAGGAAGTACAAAACCAAATTCGTACCAGTATCTTCTTTGATATGGCAAGTGTTTGGGATACCGAGTTTGATTATCGAGAAAATAGCAACATTTCGGGTGCTAACTACTACTACGATTACTCAGATCCAACCAACTACCGCTCTTCTTACGGTGCGGCGTTGCAGTGGATGTCTCCAATGGGGCCACTAGTATTCTCACTAGCGAAACCAATTAAGAAATTTGATGGCGATGATGAAGAGTTCTTCACATTCACTATCGGTAGAACTTTCTAAAGAGGAAAATATTTTGAATAAAATGATCAAAGCGGCTGGGATTGGCCTTCTTGTACTGAGCTCTTCAATGTTTGCAAATGCGGCAGAAGCTGCACAGAAAATTGCTTACGTAAATACAGCTCAAGTTTTTCAAGCTCTTCCTCAACGTGAAGTTGTACTACAAAAAATGCAGAAAGACTTCAAAAGCAAAGCTGATGAACTGAAGTCAATCCAAGCACAAGCTAAAACAAAGATTGAGAAGCTACAACGTGACGGCGAGCTTTTGGGTCAAGACGAAGTTGAAAAGCTACGTATCGATATCGCGAAGCTAGACAGCGAGTACAAAGTGAAAGCACAAGCACTTGAAAAAGCAAGTGCGCGTCGTGAAGCTGAAGAAAAAGCGAAGCTTTTCAAAACGATTCAAGATGCAGTTAAGAAAGTCGCAGACAAAAATGGTTACGATCTTGTGATTGATATCTCTGCTTTGCAGTACGGCAAGCCAGAATACAATATCTCTGAAGACGTAATTAAAGCTCTAAAATAAGAAGTTATGAAGACATTGACATTAGCCGAATTGGCGACAATTACCGGGGGTGAGCTGTTTGGTGACGAGTCTCTCGTTGTAAGCCGTGTTGCCCCAATGGATAAAGCACGAGAAGGTGACGTAACCTTCTTGTCTAACCCAAAATACGCAAAACACCTTTCTGAGTGCCAAGCTACCGTTGTTATGGTAAAGGCTGAGCATAAAGATCAATGCGTTGGAAATGCGCTAGTGGTTTCAGACCCTTATGTCGCATTTGCTCGTGTGGTCCAAGCGATGGATACCACACCAAAACCGGCAGACGATATTGCACCAAGTGCTGTGATTGCCGCTGACGTTAAGATGGGTGAGAACGTTACAATCGGCGCTAACGCTGTGATTGAAACGGGCGTAGAACTCGGCGATAACGTAAGCGTTGGCGCTGGTTGTTTTATCGGTAAGAACGCCAAGCTAGGGAATAACACCAAGCTTTGGGCTAATGTCACTATCTATCATGAAGTGTCATTGGGTGATGACTGTCTCGTTCAATCAGGTACCGTCATTGGCTCTGATGGCTTCGGTTATGCGAATGACAAAGGCGAGTGGATCAAAATTCCTCAGCTTGGTTCAGTGCGTATCGGTAACCGCGTTGAGATTGGTGCTTGTACTACGATTGACCGCGGTGCACTCGAAGATACTATCATTGAAGACAATGTCATTCTGGATAACCAACTTCAAATCGCGCACAACGTGCAGATCGGATATGGTACCGTGATGCCTGGTGGTACTATTGTCGCGGGCAGTACAAAAATTGGTAAGTACTGCCAGATT
Source organism: Vibrio sp. 704 (assembly GCF_033339295.1). NCBI lineage: Bacteria > Pseudomonadati > Pseudomonadota > Gammaproteobacteria > Vibrionales > Vibrionaceae > Vibrio > Vibrio sp. 704. The sequence goes on from NZ_JAWOUH010000019.1 coordinate 37,944, forward strand.
GGCGGCGCGTCTGTTCTGAATGGCCATATCACTATCGCAGATGGTGTGGCTATTACAGGTATGGGCATGGTAATGCGCAGTATCGAAGAAAAAGGCCTTTACTCATCAGGTATCCCACTACAAACGAACAGAGAGTGGCGTAAGACCGCGACTCGAGTTCACCGTATTGATGAGATGAATAAGCGCCTAAAAGCGGTTGAAAAACAGCTGGAACAGAAAGAAGAAATTTAGAACAAGTTATCTTTCGCTCTGTATTTAACACGAAGGCTAACAAGCTCTAGTTCCATATTCTGTAAGAAGACTCGCGAAATGCGGGTCTTTTTCTTCTATAATGACGCGCTCTAAGTAGATTTAACTCCAAGATGGTGCGTATTTTGCTAGTATATTGCAAAGCGATTCGGCTTTACGACCTGTTGCCACGTTTGCCATCTTGGCGGCAAAAAATTGATATAGGAAGACGACTTTGACTACTGAAAAGAAAACGATGAACATCTCTGAAATTCAAGAGCTACTACCTCATCGCTACCCATTCTTATTGATCGACCGAGTGATAGACTTCCAAGAAGAGAAGTACCTTCACGCGATTAAAAACGTGTCGGTTAACGAACCTCAGTTCACAGGTCACTTTCCTCAACTACCAGTATTCCCAGGTGTTTTGATTTTAGAAGCAATGGCTCAGGCAACAGGCTTACTTGCATTTAAATCATTTGGTGCACCAACAGAAAATGAATTGTACTACTTTGCAAGCGTAGACGGCGCGAAATTCCGTAAACCAGTGGTTCCGGGCGACCAATTGGTTATTGAGGTAGAATTTCTGAAAGAACGTCGCGGCATTGCTGCATTTAGCGGTGTAGCAAAAGTTGACGGTGAAGTGGTATGTTCTGCAGAACTGAAGTGTGCTCGTCGAGAGTTTTAATATGATTCATGAAACCGCTAAAATCCACCCGGCAGCGGTGGTAGAAGAGGGCGCCAAAATTGGTGCTAACGTAACAGTAGGTCCTTTTACGTACATCACCTCTACGGTTGAAATTGGTGAAGGCACAGAAGTGATGTCTCACGTTGTGATCAAAGGTCACACAACTATTGGCAAAGATAACCGTATTTTCCCACATGCTGTCATTGGTGAAGAAAACCAAGACAAAAAATACGATGGTGAAGACACAACTGTGATTATCGGTGATCGTAACGTCATTCGTGAAGCGGTCCAAGTTCACCGCGGCACAGTGCAAGACAAAGCAACCACGATCATTGGTGATGACAACTTATTGTGTGTGAATGCACACGTTGCGCATGATGTTGTTATTGGTAACCATACTCATATCGGTAACAACTCGATTCTTGGTGGTCACGTTACTGTTGATGATTATGCTGGTGTGATGGCACTGTCTGCGATTCACCCGTTTTGTACAGTGGGCGCTTACGCGTACATTGGCGGCTGCTCAGCAGTGGTGCAAGATGTCCCAGCTTACGTACTCGCGCAAGGTAACCACGCTACTCCATTCGGCTTGAACCTTGTTGGCTTGAAGCGTAATGGCTTTGAGAAACCAGAGATTCGTGCGCTACAAAAAGCGTATAAAGAAATCTACCGTTCAGGTAAGACGCTAGAAGAAGTGAAGCCTATTCTGGCTGAAATGGCTCAAGAGTGGCCGGCTGTGAAGCGTTTCTCAGATATTCTGGAAACGACGGAACGTGGCATTATTCGTTAATTGGCGAATGAACCAATAAATAAAAAGATCGTGACCAAATTTGAGGTTACGATCTTTTTGTGTTTTATGGATAAGGCAAACCGTTATCCATAGCGCACAGGAAAAATAGCGAAGTAGATATGGAAAGACCATTACGTATTGGCATCATTGCCGGAGAATTGTCTGGCGATACGCTAGGTGAAGGCTTTATCAAAGCAGTAAAGCAGCAATATCCAGACGCAGAGTTCGTAGGCATTGGCGGTCCGAAAATGATAGCCCAAGGTTGCGAGTCTCTGTTTGATATGGAAGAGCTTGCGGTGATGGGATTAGTCGAGGTTTTAGGCCGCTTACCGAGACTTCTTAAAGTGAAAGCTGAGCTCGTTCAGTATTTTACTCAGAATCCGCCTGATGTTTTCATAGGGATCGATGCTCCTGACTTCAACTTACGCCTAGAGCTTGACCTCAAGCAAGCGGGCATTAAAACCGTTCATTACGTGAGTCCGTCTGTTTGGGCTTGGCGTCAGAAGCGCATCTTTAAAATAGAAGCGGCAACGAACTTGGTACTAGCATTTCTTCCGTTTGAGAAAGCGTTCTACGACAAATTTAATGTACCTTGCGAGTTCATTGGTCATACCTTGGCTGATGCCATCCCACTAGAATCAGAACAAGCGCCTGCACGTGAGTTGCTTGGTTTAGAACAAGATAAAAAGTGGCTTGCTGTCCTGCCAGGCAGTCGTGGTAGCGAGTTAAAAATGCTCTCAGAGCCATTTATTGAAACCTGCAAGTTACTCCATAAAAAATTTCCAGAACTGGGGTTTGTTGTCGCGCTTGTTAATCAAAAACGCCGTGAGCAGTTTGAACAAGCATGGAAAGTGCTCGCACCAGAATTAGACTTCAAGTTAGTTGATGACACCGCACGCAACGTCATCACCGCATCCGATGCCGTGATGCTGGCCTCCGGTACCGTAGCGTTGGAGTGTATGCTTCTCAAGCGTCCAATGGTGGTGGGTTATCGTGTGAATGCATTTACTGCTTTTTTAGCTAAACGTCTATTGAAAACAAAGTATGTGTCATTGCCGAATATCTTGGCGGATGATGAGCTCGTCAAAGAATATCTACAAGATGAGTGCACACCAGACAATTTGTTTACTGAGGTTTCTCGCTTATTGGAAAGCGACAATAAACCGATGTTAGATAAGTTTACGGAAATGCATCATTGGATCCGTAAAGATGCGGATCAACAAGCCGCAAACGCGGTTCTAAAACTGATTGAAAAATAGAGATTTATCATGGCTGTTAAACCAAAAGCGACCAAAACCAAAGTTGAACTCCCTCCGTTTGAATATCCGCAAGGTTACCAGCTTGTGGCCGGAGTCGACGAGGTAGGACGTGGTCCTTTGGTGGGAGACGTCGTCACCGCTGCGGTTATCCTTGATCCTAACAATCCTATTGAAGGGTTGAACGATTCGAAAAAATTGACCGAAAAGAAACGCATGGCGTTGCTTCCTGAAATCAAAGAAAAAGCATTGGCGTGGGCGCTCGGGCGTTGTTCTCCTGAAGAAATTGATCAACTGAATATTTTACAGGCGACTATGGTTGCGATGCAGCGTGCAGTGGCGGGGTTACAGGTTCAACCTGATTTGGTGTTGATTGATGGTAACCGTTGTCCGGAGCTGCCAATGGATGCTCAAGCTGTAGTAAAAGGCGATCTACGTGTTGCCGAAATCAGTGCGGCTTCCATTATTGCCAAAGTCGTGCGTGACCAAGAGATGGAAGAGTTGGATAAACTTCATCCACAATTTGGCTTCGCGAAGCACAAAGGTTACCCAACTAAAGTGCACTTTGAAGCGATTGAGCAACACGGAGTGATCAGTGAACACCGCAAGAGTTTCAAGCCAGTAAAAAAAGCGTTAGGCATAGAATAATCAAACGATCTAATTGGTGTTATAAACCCAACCTCTTTAGGTTAGAATCCCCAACAAAATAGAGTTACACGGTACCTGTTAATGTCAGATCCCAAATTCATCCACCTGCGTGTTCATAGTGACTTCTCGATGGTGGATGGCCTCAACAAAGTTCCGCCAATCGTAAAGAAAGTTGCTGAGCTCGGTATGCCCGCAATGGCGTTGACCGACTTTACCAACCTATGTGGTTTGGTGAAGTTTTACGGTACGGCGCATGGCAGTGGTGTTAAACCGATCATCGGTGCTGACTTTAAAATGCAGTCGGACGAGTTTGGTGAAGAGCTGACTCAAGTGACTTTGCTTGCGGCGGATAATGTGGGTTATAAGAACCTGACGTTATTGATATCAAAAGCGTACTTACGTGGACATGTTCAACACCACCCTGTGATTGATAAAGCCTGGTTGGCTGAAATGTCTGAAGGCTTGATTGTATTATCCGGCGGTAAAAGCGGGGAAATTGGTCGCGGCCTTTTGAAAGGCAACCGTCAAATAGTGCAGGGGTGTGTTGATTTTTATAAACAGCATTTTCCAGATCGCTTTTATCTTGAGCTACTTCGTACCGGTCGTCCAGATGAAGAAACTTATCTTCACTTTGCGGTTGAATTGGCAGAGCAGCAAGACTTGCCAGTAGTGGCGACCAATGAAGTTGTATTCCTGAGTCCAGACCTATTTGATGCTCATGAAATACGCGTAGCGATTCACGATGGTTACACATTAGAAGATCCGCGTAGGCCAAAAAACTACAGTCCGCAGCAATATCTTCGTACAGAAGAAGAAATGTGTGAGCTGTTTGCTGATATTCCTGAAGCGTTAGAAAACAGTGTCGAGATAGCGAAGCGTTGTAACGTGACTGTGCGCTTAGGTGAGTACTTCCTACCAGCTTTCCCAACCGAAGGGATGAAAGAGACTGAGTTCCTAGTCATGAAATCCCGAGAGGGGTTGGAAGAGCGTTTAGAGTTCCTATTTCCAGATGAGGAAGAGAGAAAACGTCGCCGCCCTGAATATGATGAACGTCTTCAGATAGAGCTAGATGTTATCAACCAAATGGGATTTCCTGGTTACTTCTTGATCGTAATGGAGTTCATCCAGTGGTCAAAAGATAATGGAATTCCTGTCGGTCCTGGACGTGGTTCCGGTGCTGGTTCTTTGGTGGCTTACGCACTAAAAATCACCGATCTGGATCCACTAGAATATGACTTGCTGTTCGAACGTTTCTTGAACCCAGAACGTGTTTCGATGCCCGATTTCGACGTCGATTTCTGTATGGATAAACGTGACCAGGTTATTGACCACGTTGCGGAAATGTACGGTCGCGACGCGGTATCTCAGATCATCACGTTTGGTACGATGGCGGCAAAAGCGGTAATCCGTGACGTTGGCCGCGTATTGGGCCACCCATTTGGTTTTGTTGATCGTATTTCAAAGCTGATTCCGCCCGATCCAGGCATGACGCTAGATAAAGCGTTTAAAGCTGAACCTGCACTACCTGAATTGTATGAGGCCGATGAGGAAGTTAAAGAACTCATCGACATGTGTCATATTTTGGAAGGCTGTACGCGAAACGCCGGTAAACACGCTGGTGGTGTTGTAATTTCACCTACAACAATTACCGATTTTGCGCCAATTTATGCAGACGCTGAAGGTCACTTCCCGGTTACTCAATTTGATAAAAACGATGTTGAGACCGCTGGCCTAGTTAAGTTTGACTTCTTGGGTTTACGTACCTTAACCATTATTGACTGGGCGTTAGGACTGATTAACCCACGCCTAGAGCGAGAAGGGAAAGAACCGGTTCAAATTGAATCCATACCGTTAGAAGACCCTGCCTCTTTCCGTTTGTTGCAAAACTCTGAAACGACAGCAGTATTCCAGCTTGAATCTCGAGGCATGAAAGAGCTGATCAAACGACTTCAGCCAGACTGTTTCGAAGACATTATCGCATTGGTAGCACTCTTCCGTCCGGGTCCTTTGCAATCGGGCATGGTAGATAACTTTATCGACCGTAAACATGGTCGAGAAGCGATCTCTTATCCAGATCAAAAGTGGCAACACGAGTCGCTAAAAGAGACGCTTGATCCAACCTACGGCATCATCCTGTACCAAGAGCAGGTAATGCAGATTGCGCAGATCTTAGCAGGTTACACGCTAGGTGGTGCGGACATGCTTCGTCGTGCAATGGGTAAGAAAAAGCCAGAAGAGATGGCAAAACAACGTGCTATCTTTGAAGAAGGTGCGATAAAGAACGGTATCGATGGCGAGTTGGCGATGAAAATCTTCGACTTGGTAGAAAAGTTCGCCGGTTATGGTTTTAACAAATCGCACTCTGCTGCTTATGCATTGGTTTCTTATCAAACTCTTTGGCTGAAAACACATTATCCTGCCGAATTTATGGCTGCGGTAATGACAGCCGATATGGATAACACGGAAAAAGTCGTTGGCTTGGTCGATGAGTGTTTCCGTATGAAGCTTACCGTGCTGCCACCAGACATCAACTCTGGCCTATATCGCTTTAATGTTGATGAAAATGGCGCAATTGTATACGGTATTGGTGCGATAAAAGGGGTTGGTGAGGGCCCTATCGATGCGATTCTTGAGGCGAGAAATAAAGGTGGTCACTTTAAAGACCTATTTGATTTCTGTGCTCGAGTTGATCTAAAACGTGTCAATAAACGAGTGATAGAGAAGCTGATTTACGCGGGCGCGTTGGATCGACTTGGCCCACACCGCGCTGCGATGATGGCTTCACTCAATGATGCGGTAAAAGCCGCAAGTCAACATCACCAAGCTGAGGCGTTTGGTCAAACGGATATGTTTGGTGTGCTAACGGATGCGCCTGAAGAAGTAGAGCATAAGTATACGCAGGTTCCGCCTTGGCCAGAAAAAGTGTGGTTAGAGGGCGAGCGTGATACCCTAGGTCTATATTTGACAGGGCACCCAATTAACGCCTACGTAAAGGAACTAAACAAATACACCAGTTGTCGACTAAAAGACGCAACGCCCACTCGCCGCGATCAATCTGTCACGGTAGCCGGCCTGGTTATTGCCGCTCGTGTAATGACGACCAAGCGTGGTACACGAATTGGTATTATGACACTGGATGACCGAAGTGGTCGCATGGAAGTGATGTTGTTCTCAGATGCGCTGGATCGATACGCTGAACTTCTCGAAAAAGACAGAATTTTGGTCGTTTCTGGACAGGTCAGCTTTGATGACTTCAACGGTGGCCTTAAAATGTCGGCGCGTGAAGTTATGGATCTCGGCAGTGCGCGCGAGAAATACGCTCGTGGTTTGTCGGTATCGATAGATGCAAATCAGATCAACGATCAGTTTTTTGAGCAGTTCAGCCGTATTTTAGAACCGCACAAAGCCGGAACCGTACCCGTCAATGTATACTACCAGCGTGCCGACGCCAGAGCGCGGTTAACATTGGGCACCGAGTGGCGAGTTACGCCAAGTGATACATTACTCGACGATTTAAAACAGTTGCTTGGCAAAAGCCAGGTAGAACTCGAATTTAACTAAAAATTCAGCGCAATATGTTAGACGCTGAGTAAACAAGGATTCATAGATGAGCCTAAACTTTCTTGAATTTGAAAAGCCAATTGCAGAACTAGAAGCGAAAATTGAAGCATTACGTGATGTCTCTCGTCACGGTGGTGATTCTGCGATTGACCTGGATAAAGAAATCGAACAGCTTGAGAAGAAAAGCTTAGAGCTGAAGAAAAAAACCTTCAGCGACCTAGGCGCATGGGAAACAGCTCAACTGGCTCGTCACCCACTACGTCCTTACACGCTAGATTACATCCAACACGCTTTTGAGGAGTTTGATGAATTAGCGGGTGACCGCGCGTTTGCAGACGACAAAGCGATTGTGGGTGGCATGGCTCGCCTTGAAGGCCGCCCTGTGATGATCATTGGTCACCAAAAAGGTCGTGAAACCAAAGAGAAAGTGAAACGTAACTTTGGTATGCCAAAACCAGAAGGTTACCGTAAAGCGCTACGCTTGATGGAAATGGCAGAGCGTTTCAACATGCCGATCATCACATTTATCGACACGGCTGGCGCGTATCCAGGTGTGGGCGCAGAAGAGCGTGGTCAATCTGAAGCTATCGCGAAAAACCTAAAAGTGATGTCTGGTCTTAAAGTGCCAGTAATCTGTAACGTTGTTGGTGAAGGCGGTTCAGGCGGCGCACTAGCAATTGGTGTAGGCGACTATGTGAACATGCTTCAGTACTCTACGTACTCAGTAATTTCTCCTGAGGGTTGTGCTTCAATCTTATGGCGTGATTCAGACAAAGCGCCACAAGCGGCAGAGGCAATGGGTCTAACTGCTCCGCGTCTTAAAGAGCTTGAACTGATCGACGAAATCATTGAAGAGCCACTAGGCGGCGCTCATCGCGATCATGTTCAAATGGCAGCGAATATGAAAGCGACATTACTTCGTCAGCTAGAAGATCTAGAACAATTGGATGAAGAGGCGCTACGTGAGCGTCGTTACCAGCGTCTAATGAGCTACGGTTACTGTTAATTTCGGTGATTGCTATTAAGCGTTAGCTGATATCTCAAGTGATAACAGTTAAAATAGAAAGGGTTGGATGAGAGTCCAGCCCTTTTTTGTACCTATCGGATCGCTTATGGAATCGCTTTACCCGCATTTTGCTCAAGTTCTCGACCGCTACTATCAATTAGGCACTAAGGTTGTCTTGGCGTTTAGCGGAGGAGTGGATTCACGTCTTTTACTCGAATTACTCAGTCGCTACCAACAAGCGCACTTTGTAGAGTGTCACGCTGTGTATGTGCACCATGGTTTAAGCTCGAATGCCGATAATTGGGCCGATAAATGCTTACTTTGGGCACAACAAGTGGGGATATCGTGCTCGATTGAGCGAGTGAGCTTAGACATCAGCAATGGTGAAAGTATTGAACTTCTTGCTCGTGAAGCTCGCTACCAAGCCTTAACTAAGTACATTCAAGAAGGCGATATACTGTTGACTGGTCAACATGCCGACGATCAAATAGAGACTTTTCTCCTTGCTCTTAAGCGCGGTAGCGGGCCAAAAGGGTTATCTTCGATGGCGGAGAGTATGCCGTTTTCTTGCGGATCTCTAGTTCGACCATTGCTTACTATCAAGCGGAAGACCATCGAAGACGCCGCTACTAAATTAGGCTTGGAGTGGGTGGAAGACGAAAGCAATCAAGATACCCGTTATGATCGTAACTTTCTTCGTCATTGTGTTGTTCCTGAATTGTCTGGTCGTTGGCCGAGTATCCATCAAGCGGTTCAGCGCAGTGCAAGCTTATGTGCTCAACAAGAAGCGCTATTGGATGAACTATTGAGCGCGGTGTTTGAACGCGCTTTACAAACGGATCTAAGTTTGAGTATTGAAGAACTGGCTAAGCACAGTGAATTAGCACGTGCGCGCTTGATTCGTATGTGGCTAGCTAAGCTTAATACTAGTATGCCGACTCAGGTACAACTCAATCTTATCTGGAATGAAGTGGCATTAGCTCAGCAAGATGCCAACCCCAAACTACAACTTAAACAAGGTGAAGTGCGCCGTTTTCGAAATCGTCTCTATTGGGTAACGGACACGGCTGATGTCACTAAGTGGCAAAGTACGATTCAGGTTGATGCGACTTTGTCGCTGCCTGAGGGACTCGGGGAGCTGACCTTAACGACGAGTTCTAGTAACGCAACGATTGCGCTACCGAGTCAGCCAGAATTGCTTCGCGTGACCTTCAATCCGGAAGGTTTATCAGCGCATCCAACCACGCGTAATCACAGTCGAAAACTGAAGAAGTTATTCCAAGAATACAATGTGCCAAGCTGGCTGCGTCGTCAAATTCCGATTTTAATGTACCAAGACCGAGTCGTTGCTGTGGCAGATCTGTTCGTTGATCAGGCGTTTAATGGTCAAGATTGTGAACTTATTTGGCGCAGGTAATGAAAATTCATGCCACAATGTCGATTATAAAATATAAAAATCCTTAAATAATAATTGATTAGGTGAAGCAATGAAGAAAACAATCATGGGTGCAATGGTGGCGTTAACCATGTTTAGTGGGCAAGCTCTAGCTGCGGGAGATGCTACAGCAGGTCAAGCAAAGTCGGGAGTATGCGCGGCGTGTCATGGCGCTGATGGTATTGCTGTCATTCCGGGTTACCCAAATCTGAAAGGGCAAAATGAGCAATATATTATCAGTTCAATTAAAGCTTATAAAAATAAAGAGCGAACAGGTGGGCTTGCTGCTGTGATGCAAGCTCAAGCTTCATTGTTGTCTGATGAAGATATCGCTAACCTAGCGGCTTACTACGCAAGTTTGAAGTAAACGCGAGTCTGAAAAAGCTTGGACGATTGGGCATTGAGCAGTCCTCACTGGGGTTTTATCAACTCACGATATTCGCTATGTTAATTTGCTCAATCTGGATTTTCGCTGGTGGATCAGAGACAAACATTGAATGTTGCGAAACGCTAAACGATAATAAGCGCAATCGATTGAAGCTTAAGGGATGAACATGAAAAAAATTGAAGCGATTATCAAGCCATTTAAACTGGATGATGTTCGAGAAGCGCTAGCTGAAGTTGGCATTACAGGGATGACCGTCTCTGAAGTGAAAGGCTTTGGTCGCCAAAAAGGTCACACCGAGCTTTACCGTGGTGCAGAGTACATGGTGGACTTTCTACCTAAAGTGAAGCTCGAAATCGTTGTAACGGAAGATGTGGCTGATAAATGCGTAGAGACAATCATTGAAACCGCGCAAACTGGTAAGATTGGTGATGGTAAAATATTTGTCACTGATATTGAGCGTGTGGTTCGTATTCGTACTGGTGAAGAAGACGAAGACGCGATCTAAGGTTTCTTGTCACCTGTTTCGTATTTATTATGCTAAAAGGGAGCCAAGTGGCTCCTTTTTTGTTGTTTGCTTATTAGTGAAATCATTTAACCCGAGATTTGTTGTTCTAGATTTTGGGTGCCTACATTCAGGTTTGTCGTATGTTTAAGCGTTTTTTTCTGGCGTTAGCTTTTCTCGTAATGGCGGTATTGGTTGGCTTCCAGGTTATTTTCACCGTACCAGATCAGCCGCAAATTATTACTCAAACAGGTACCGAGCTGACACAAGATATCAGGTGCATCGAATTTAGCGATTCAAAAGCTCTCGATCATGACGGCAAAATCAATGTGCTTGTCTGGAATATCTACAAACAGAACCGGGCTAATTGGCAACGTGCACTCGATGAGTTTTCTGCTGATAAGCAGTTACTGTTATTGCAAGAAGCCAGCATGACACCATCATTTAAACAGTGGTTGGTGGATGGTCGCTGGGTTAGTAATCAAGTGAGTGCTTTTAAGGCGCTGGGTAGCGGTGCCGGTGTAATTAGTATTGCTCAAGGGCAACCAGAAAAAGCCTGCGCTTACACCTCTAAAGAGCCGTGGCTTCGCTTACCTAAGTCTGCATTATATAGCCAGTATCACTTGAGTAATGGCGAGAAACTCGCAGTGGTGAATGTACATGCGATTAACTTCACCGTGGGTACAAAAGAGTATGTATCTCAGTTAACGGCGCTTGAAATGCTTTTAAAGCATCATGTGGGGCCAATTCTATTTGCTGGAGACTTCAATAGCTGGAGTGAATCTCGCGTTAATGCGATGAGGCAGACCTTAAAGGCTGCGGACTTACAAGAGGTGACGTTCTTGCCGGATCATCGAGTCCAATTTATAACAGGGTTACCACTGGACCATGTGTTTTACCGAGGTCTGACGCTTAAGTACGCAAAAGCGCCGCAGAGCGACGCTTCCGATCATAACCCATTGTTATTGTCATTTACGTTAAATGACTAGCTTAGGTTACCACAATATAAAGTGCCCAAATAACGTAGAAGAATACCCATGGCAGGCTTGCAATCACCAAAGCTTGGCCACGTTCAAACTCCGTCCACGTCAGTACAACGCCGTAGCCGAGCACAATGTACCAAGGCAGAAGCAAAGGTAACGAGCTAGCGAAATGAGACCATTCGTTAGTAAGAGGCAGCTTTAATAGACCATTGAGGCTATTTAAATCGGCAGCGTAAGTCATTACCTGACCATGCTTGAGTAGCAAGCTCGCGTAGCTTGCTACATCGCCCAATACTGCTGGGAATAAGATAGCACACGATGCGGCAAACCATTTCCAGTAACCGTATTGTTGTTTGCTTGCCTTTGTTGCAAGAAAGAACCAAAGCGCGAGCAATATTAAGGTGGCAAAGCGGTTGAATACATCATTGATGATCGCGCTTGCCATTAGCGTGTTTGGTTCTAATAGCTCAATCTGCTTCGGGTCGATTTGCTGAAATTGCGCAGCAAGTTGGTCACTGAGCCACGTGAAATCGACATTCGAAAAGTAAGCACCCCAGAATAAAAACGGACTAAGCATCAGGAAGATGAACGGTTGCCATCCCCATCCACCGCGTTGATAAAGCGCGAGAAAACAAGATGTTGGAGAACGAAAAATGTCCAACAGCATCACAAGTGGATTGCTTGATGGGTTCATACACTTACCTTCGTTACGTCAACGTACAACTTAAGCTTTTGACCTGGTTGTAAGTATTTTTTCTTGTGTAGCGAGTTCCATTTCACGATGTCGTTCGTTTTTACTTTGAACTTGCTTGCAATGCCGCTAATGGTGTCGCCAGAGCGAACGTTGTAGAAAACGGTACGGATCACAGAACCTTTGTCTGAGTCCTTCCAAATCACTAGCTTTTGACCCACACGCAATGGATCTTTAGGGCCCATACCATTCCATTTAGCTAACGATTTATACGACACTTTATTGTTACGTGCGATTGACCACAAACTTTCTCCAGACTGAACGACATGGGTGAGCTTGAGTTGACCACGAGCACGAGATTGAGTCTTGTTTAATCGGTTTTGTGCCGTTAATGCATATTTTGCATCGTCTTTTGTTGATGTCGGAATCAATAGGTATTGACCAATACGAATGTTGTTATTCGATAGGCCGTTGGCACGTCGAATGACTTTCGTGGTTGTGCCGTATTTATTAGCTAGCACGCTTAAAGAGTCACCAGATTTCACCTTGTAGCGAGCGACCTTCATCCCTTTACCGCGATTTTTCTCCACCTTGGTGAGAAAAGTCTCTTTTTTCTCTACGGGAATCAAAAGTTGGTGCGGCCCCTCAGGCGCTGTCGACCACTGGTTGTATGCTGGGTTGTAACTCTGCAACTCTTTTACGCTAATGCCGGCATAATCTGCGGCAATAGCCAGATCTAACTGCTCTTCTGGATCAACAAGCGTTAGAACAGGCTTGTTTGGAATTGCAGGAATATTAAGTCCGTACTTGTCTTGGTTTGCGATAACGTCAGCCAAGGCCAATAGCTTAGGAACGTAACTGCTGGTCTCTTTTGGTAAGTCTAATGAGAAGAAATCGATAGGTTTACCGAGCTTTTTATTCTTACGAATTGCGCTAGAAACTCGGCCTCCACCGCTGTTATAAGCGGCGATTGCATGTTCCCAGTTACCATCAAAACGCTCGTTTAGTTGTACTAGGTAGTCCAGCGCTGCATCCGTTGCTGCTGCCACATCTCTGCGACCGTCATACCAGTAGTTTTGCTCTAGTCCCATCATTTTTCCGGTGCCAGGGACAAATTGCCACAACCCAGCCGCGCTACCATGTGAGTAGGCAAAGGCATCGAATGAACTTTCCACTACAGGAAGTAAAGCTAGCTCCATTGGGAGTCCGCGCTCTTCGATACGTTTTGTGATCATGTATAGAAAAGGAGTCGCACGCTTAGATACCGTGTAAAGGTGATTTGGGTGCTTTAAATACCACGTACGGTAGTAGTCCACTTTCTTGTGGTTTGGGATATCCATGTCCAGCTGCATGGCGATACGTTGCCACACATCTTCTTGTTCTTGGGGGGAGAGAACTTTAGGCGCGTCGTTAGCGGATTTTTTTGCTAGTGACGATTTATTGCCCGGTTGAGCTTTTACTGCATTTTGCTTTGCAGTCTGCTCAGATTTATTGGTTTCTGGTGTAGAAGACGTTGAATCTGACTGAGTCAATTGACAGCCAGATAATAACAACGCCAACGCCCAAGTATACTTCAAACGCATGGATTCAGCCTATTTAGGGCCTGTTTATCTTCACCTGCCTGTCGCGCAACGTAATGTGCGTGGCAGTCGCAAGATAATAGACATCTTTTAAACACTAACTAATTTATAGAGGCAAAGAGCTTCTAATTATGCAATGGGGAGAAATTCAAATAGATTTATATCAACCCCAAACGTAAGAGAAGCGCCAGTGGCGCTTCTCGAAAAATCAGTCCCTGATAATACTGGGGTCTTGCAAACTTACAAGCAGAAAATGGTTAAAATTCGTTCTTCCACTCGCGTAAAGCAGTAAAAACCGAGCATGGATCGCTATTTTTAATGCGACTAGCAACAGATTGAACCACGTCAGGGTTAGAGGTTCGCAAGAACGGATTAATCCACTTTTCTTTGCGTATTGTTGTTGGAAGTGTCGGAATGTTGAGTGCTCGCAGTCGGTTGACATCGTCGCGATATTGGCGAAGTTGCTCATTGTCAGGTTCAACCGCTAGAGCAAACGCCACGTTACTCGCCGTGTATTCATGTGCGCAGAAGACTTGAGTTTCTTCTGGTAGAGACGTTAGTTTACTCAGTGATTCAAACATTTGCTCAGGCGTACCTTCAAAAATACGACCACAGCCAGCGGAAAAGAGCACATCACCGCAAAACAGTTTTCCGTCTCCAACGTAACCGATATGGCCCAAAGTATGGCCTGGTAACCCAAGTACTAAGAAAATCTCACCAAACAACTCCAGTTTGTCGCCTTCTTCCATTGGTGTTGTTAGGGTTGGAATTGGCTCTGATTTTGGGCCCACAACGGCGACTTCGGGAAAGGCACGCACTAAGTCTGGAACGCCACCAATGTGATCGTTGTGGTGGTGCGTAATTAAAATCGCTTCTAAAGTTAATTCGTTAGCCTGCAGAAATTCTAATACTGGCTTCGCATCGCCCGGATCAACGACTGCGCAGCGCTTATCGTTATTTTGTATCAGCCAGATGTAATTATCATTAAATGCGGGTATGCTTTTGATCTCTAACACGATTCGTTCTCCGTCACCCATTTTAGTCAGGTGGTTAATGAAACCAGCACTCAGCAACAAAACTATACCACACCCGTCGACTTGGTCAGCAATGAACAACGGTCCGTGGGTGCTTGAGTCAATCCAGACCCGACTTGATGAATGGTGCCCGAAACTCTTCGGCTACCATATGCTCAAACTGGGCGGGTTGAGCTGTGATCTAACCAGCTGTAATTGTAACATTCAACACCAAGTCAACGTAGATATCCAGAACCCGTTGCATAATGTGATTGCAGATGGTTACGAATTGCCCTTTTTGGAAAAAAGCTTTGATGTTGTGATACTCGCTCATCAGCTCGACTATGCAAGCGATCCACATCGTTTGTTGCGTGAAGTCGATAGAGTGATGATGGATGATGGCTATGTAATTATTACTGGATTCAACCCATTAAGCTTGACTGGATTAGCGAGTTTGCTTCCATGGCGTAAACATAATTTGCCTTGGAGTGGACGAATGTTTACGTCGAACCGCATCAAAGATTGGTTAGGGTTACTTAATTATCAAGTGATTCATTGTGATCGTTATGCGCTGTTTCCGATGAAGCGTTACCGTACGATGTGGACATGGTTGGAAAATAGTCTTGGTGATTGGGCATCACCCGCTGGGAGTTTGTATTACATAGTCGCACGGAAACGGACATACCCTCTCAAGCCTATCAAACCGCATTGGCGCTTGAAGAAAAAGCTCACACCACTTGGGGTGATGAATCGAGAGGGTAACACTATGAGGAAAGAATCTCGCTAAGAGGGTTGGTAACCTGTATCTTCCTCAGTTGGGTTTTCTGCAGCAGTCCGGGCTAGCTCATCACACATTTCGTTCTCACGATGGCCTGCGTGGCCTTTTACCCAATGCCATTCAACTTGATGGCGTGCGGTTTCTTTGTCTAGAGCTTGCCATAAATCGGCATTCTTCACGGGTTTTTTATCCGCTGTTTTCCAACCACGCTTCTTCCAGTTATGGATCCACTGAGTAATACCTTGGCGCACATATTGGCTGTCAGTCGTTAAAGTGACTTTACAAGGTTGTTTTAACGTCTGTAGCGCGACGACAGCCGCCAACATTTCCATGCGGTTGTTGGTAGTTAACGTATAGCCTTTGGAAAGTGTCTTTTCTACGTCTTTGTAACGCAATACTATGCCGTAACCACCTGGTCCTGGGTTACCTAAACAAGAACCGTCAGTGAAAATCTCAACGTGTTTGGTCATATTTTTTGGTACTATTAGCCGAAACATTTAATAAAGCATAGTCTGACATACATAACCTTATGAATACCAGCAGCAATTCTGAATATAACCGCATTGTCGTTCTCGATACCGAAACCACAGGTATGAACCGCGAGGGTGGTCCTCACTACATGGGACACCGCATTATTGAAATCGGTGCCGTGGAGATCATCAACCGTAAGCTGACTGGTCGTCACTTCCACGTTTATTTAAAACCCGATCGTGAAATCCAACCAGAAGCGGTTGAAGTTCACGGTATTACGGATGAATTCTTGGTTGATAAACCGGAATACGCGAGCGTGCACCAAGAGTTTCTTGAGTTTATTAAAGGCGCAGAACTTGTTGCCCACAACGCGCCCTTCGATACCGGCTTTATGGATTACGAGTTTGGCATGCTCGATCCTAACATCGGCAAAACTGACGACTACTGCAAGGTGACCGACACCCTTGCAATGGCGAAGAAAATCTTCCCTGGTAAGCGAAACAACCTTGATATCTTATGTGAACGTTACGGTATTGATAACTCGCACCGTACACTCCACGGAGCTTTGCTCGATGCGGAGATTCTAGCCGACGTTTACCTCTTTATGACGGGTGGTCAAACGAGTCTAGAATTTAACGCGAATAAACAAGAGGGTGGAGTAGAAACCATTCGTCGTATTGAAGGAAGAAAAGCGCTAAAGGTTTTGCGCGCAAGTGCCGATGAACTAGAAGCTCACCAAAAAAGATTAGAGTTGGTGAACGACTGTATTTGGCATCAATAGGAGAAGCTATGTTGAGGGCTTTGTTGGTCGCGTTTTTAGCGATATGGAGTAGTCTCTCGAGTGCTGCGAGTGAATCTACAATGTCTTTGTTAGACAATCGCTTTCGAGTTGATCCAACCATCGAGCAGATCACGTTTTTGGTTTATCGTGAGCAAAGTTCTCAGCCAGTTGTTTTAGTCCGTCCTGACGGTAAAAAATACTATGCTTGGGGCTCTTACGACAATGTACGTTGGTATCAAGAAGCCTCACTCGATATTATTTCCGTTGATAACCCTATGCCAGGTCCATGGCAGGCTGTGGGGAAAGTTACGCCTAAAAATAACATCCGCTTAATTTCTCACCTAAAGCTCAGTACGGATCTGTTCCCAAACCGATTATATAATGGGGAAGCGCTTAAGTTTACAGCTCGCCTGACCTCCGACGGCAAACCTCTTGTATTGCGCGACTTCCTTGATCGCGTGAATCTGCGCGTGACATTTACCAAGTTTGTCGAAAATGAAGATGAGCTGATCAAAGAAGCTCGTCCAGTGCCGATGGTTGTGGGTGAGTTTTCTGATGGCGGCCGCGGCTTGGATGAAAAAGCAGGGGATGGTGTGTTTACGGTTCAGCTCCCAATAGACGTTGAGCCTGGTAAGTACCGCGCGCGCATCACGTCTGGCAATGGCGTATTCTTACGAGCGCAAGAACAAGTCATCTTGGTTTATCCGAACCCAATCTCTCGTACTTTTATTCAGGCTCGTAATCCCGATAAGCCACACCAATTAGTGGTGAGTGGCGAGCAAGGTATGATTGCACCAGGCTCTATTGCAGTCACAGTGAAAAAGGACGCTCCCGATGGTTTCATTAGTTACAGCCAAGGACAGGTCTCTAAAGATGGAATGAGAGTTACGTTGGACCTCAATAACGATGCTGAGCTTGGTAAGTACGCATGGCGCGGCGAGATCTTTGCCACTGATTTTGCAACCCAGCGTCCGTTGGTGTTTCCTATTCCAGAGCAAACTTTCAGTGTTGTTGATGAAGTTGATCTAGAAGCTGCTCGAATTGCAAAAGAAGCTGAATTAGCCGAGCAGCGCCGTATTGAAATGGAAAAGCAAATTATCGCTGAGCGGGAGGCTGAGCGTAAGCGCAGCATGATTATTATCGCGGTAGGTAACTTGATAATGCTGCTGATTGTGATCATTGCATGGATAGTTTGGCGCAAAATTAAAGCGAAGCGCGATGCCATGCCAGAGATGCAATTAGAAGTACCAAAGAAATAGTAGTAACACACACATAAAGCGAGAAACGGAGCCAATCGGCTCCGTTTTTTTTCAAGTTACCAAATTGGAAGAAGAAAAATGGATAAATTATGAATATTTAAGTTTACTGTACTCAAATATATGTTTTGGATTTTATATAAATAATATATCATTTTTACTTTCTAAATTGGTTGCATTTTTTATGTGACTAACTTTCAAAATAATCAATTAAAGATAAAGAAATAATGAATAAAATTTTAGCTTTTTTTTGTGCAGTGATAATTGTAGGTTGCTCTTCTATTGATAATGGTATTAATAATCCAGATGCGGGAAGTAATAATTTAAAATCACTTGATACCTTCACTTTTGATCCCTTAAGTAAAATCCAAAAAGTAGAAATACCAACTTATTATGATGGCTTGTTTGATACAGCAAGACCCTATTTAGATGAAAAGTACCCTTACACTTATGTCAGTAAACCTCAAGCATACATAATTGATGACGAGATTATTTCTTTTGCTCCCTGGTTTCCTGTCGAAGGAAGGTTTACGGTTTTTCCAACCGCTCACTATATAGTTATAACTCAAGAAACCGAGAGTGGCTTAGTCTCCGCACGATTTAATCATGAACAAGTAATTAAGCTGTTAAGTGAAGAGTATAAAATTACTGAGCATACAAGTCCGTTTTTTCATTATGTTCTAGAGGTTTCTCCAAGTGAACAAGCCAATTTTGTAGAAGATATCCATAAAAAATTGAGTAGACTTCCTTCAGAATAAGGATTGTTGGTTAAATTTTGGTCAATAAAGTCAGGGGTTCTGGCTTTATTGATTGCATGGAGTTCTATTTATATTGATTTGGGCTTTGTAATAGGTAGTACGCCATAATAACAAAAGCCGATCTTGTAGGGTTTCTGGATAAATATTCAGCTGTGCGTGATAAATAAGAATAAGTAAACGCGAGGTCTCTGATGAAATACAAAAAGCGTCAGAAGTATAAATACACTCTCCATTCTGAAGAAAAGATTGAGACTCACATTTCAGTGAGTAACGCGTATGACAGCCCTTTTCTTAGTTTGTCCAAACAAGGCGTGTTAACGATTAAAAAGGGCTATGCATGGGATGGAGCGAGTGGGCCAGCGTTAGACACAAAAAACATTATGAAAGCTTCTTTAGTGCATGATGCTCTTTACCAACTCATGAGGGAAGAGGTGTTGCCACAAAGTGCTCGAAAGCATGCGGATACGTTGTTGAGAGAAACATGTTTAGAAAAAGGAATGTCTAGCTTCAGAGCAACTTATATCTATTATGGCGTCAGAGTTGTCGGTGGCTTCTTTTCTAGACCTGATACTTTGTGTGCTTAATGGGAACATCTTTCCAACGTTTAACTGTTTATTTATACAGTTTAGTTATGTAAGCTCCAAGGTGATACAAAGGAGTAGTACATAATGACAATAAGATATGAAGAGCATGTGCCAAGCCCGAAAGAATACTGTGATATGCGTGTCAAAGCCGGGCTATCACCCAAATCGTTGAAAGCTGCTGAAATTGGTCTACCCAATTCGTTATATGGCGTATCTGTTCGGGATGAAGGAAAGCTCATTGCAATGGGTCGGGTTGTTGGTGACGGGGCGTGTAACTTCGAAATTGTCGACGTTGCCGTTGATTCTGATTATCAAGGCAACGGTTTAGGTAGAAAAGTCATGGAATACATCGACGGTTATCTTTCATCTGTTGCACTTGAAGGCTCTTACGTTTCTATGATTGCTGATGAACCGGTCTTTTACGAAAAGCTTGGTTATAGGCTGGTGGCTCCTAAAAGCCAAGGGATGACAAAAAAGTTTAAGCCAAAGGCGTAACACGTATTCAGCTGTGAAGATAAGCACTAGAAAACAGGAGTTTAATTTCCTGTTTTCTATATTAAATTTGTATTTAAGCCACTTCTGGAATTGGTTTGGGTGGCTGCTCTAAATCAGGCTCTTTTTGAACAGTAGGAATTTGTCCCTCACCCACAGCACTGATGTAACAGCCACTAAGTTTAATGGCAAGGTACATATCAGCTCGCAGTAAGATGCCTCCTTCACTGGTGCTGATACCAGTAAGCTCACACCATTGACGAAGACGTCGTTTCCTTCCAGCGAGGATTAAGCGTACGCCTCTCTTTTTCAAAGTATTGTGAATATCTGCCAGTGTTGCCATCACACTGAGATCCAAGTGAGTAAAGCTCGATACGGCGTCGATGACAACGCAACTTGCGTCTTTGTGATGCTCTGCCTGCTCTAACACTCTACGTTTAAAGTAAGGAGCATTGAAGTAAGTTAGCGGTGAGTTAAAGCGGTAAATCACCATTCCAGGAATAGGCGAAGCTTTTCCTGAGTCGTCGATGGTCCGAATGGTACCTTTTTCATCCAAGCCAAGTAGCTGATCACTCGGTCGCATGACAATCCGTAAAAATTGAAACAGCCCTAACAGTACCGCCAAAGTGATCCCCGGTATTACACCCACGATCAACACAGAAATAAAAGTAATGATGGCCAGATAAAATGCATCTTTGTCACGAGATTTTAATTTCCAAATTGCTTTAAGATCGAGCAGCGATAGGGACGCAATGATCAATACAACACCAAGTGAAGCGATAGGGATGAACTGTAAAGGCTCGTAAATAAATACCGCAATAATGGCAATGGTGATTGCGGCGACAATCGAAACTAATTGAGATTTACCGCCATTTGCATCATTGACGGCTGTGCGTGAGTCAGCGCCGCTTATCGCGAAACCTTGCGAAAACGCTGAGGCAATGTTGGCAAAACCCAACGCCTGAAACTCTTTATTAGCATCAATATCATAACCGTTTTTAGCAGCGAAACTGCGGGCGGTGAGCATCATGCTAACAAAACTGACAATCGCAAGGTTGAGCGCCGGGACCACTAGTTCACGGACTTCACCTAGCTCAAACTCCGGTGTTTGAAACTGAGGGAAGCCACCTTGAGTGAGTCCGACAACCGATACGCCCATCTCTTGTAAATGGAAAAACCAAACTGACGCAGTAGTTACGAGGATCGCCAGCATGGCAGCAGGCCAAGTTGGTCGGTAGCGTTTGGTGAGCAAATAAACGACAACTGTCACGATACTCAGAGTTACAGTAGGCCAATGAAGATCGGTTAATCGTTGTGGAGCTTCCCATAAACGTTCTAGTAAATAACGTTGCTCGTATTTCAAACCGACTACTTTCGCAAACTGACCAACGATAATTGTGAGAGCAACACCGTTGAGTAGACCCAAAAGAATCGGACGAGAAAGGAAATCTGCAAATACCCCTAGCTTGAAACGACTTGCCAGTACACACCAAATCCCCGTCATCGCTGTCATGGTCATAACCAACTGCCAATGTTTTGTGGGGTCACCTGCGGCAAGTGGTGTCACAACAGCAGCAATCACTGCACAGGTTGCTGCATCGGGTCCGACAATGAGTTGTCGAGATGTGCCCATCATGGCGTAAACCAACATTGGCAGTACACACGAATACAGACCGACAATTGCGGATACACCAGTTAATTGTGCGTAAGCTATGGCAACTGGCAGTGCAACCGCGACAACAGAAAAGGCGGCTCTAAAGTCGTTAACAAACCATTCTTTTTGATAATGCTTAAGCTGAACAAGCCCTGGGAACCACTGTGCGAGTAATATTTTAGCCAACGGATTTACCATATATGTGAGTGAGTTACTTAAAGTATACACCGCTTAGTTGGAACGTCTGTGAGTTAGTTATCACTGGAAATCGGGGAAAAGATTGGAGTGCGAGGATTTTATTGCGCAGGGGGGCTTTGTAGTGTGAGGTGTTATGAATCCGATTCTGGAAGCAATAAAAAACGGGAGCTGATACTCCCGTTTGTGGTCTCAGATTCTAGAGTTACGCGACACTATCCATCTGAGGGTATAGCGGCTTTGCGGCAAGCAGTTCCGGCTCAAAATCGTCAACGTTGATTGTATCTAGACGATGCTGTTCCGCTTCTCTGAGTAGATCGGCTTCTTCTTGCGTGATAAAGCCTTGCTCTAGCCCTTCCTGAGCAATCATATCCAAACGTAAGAATGGGCGACGCTTACCCTGCGCTTTACATACTTTGTCAAACACAGGCTCAGCTTGAAGAATGACTGATAGTGCAAGTTCAATCTTACCTGCTGCGTTGTGCTCGGTTGGTTCAAGGTATTGACCGCGACCAATGCGTGAGCGCGTTGCACTTGGCGTTTGTAGAATGCGCGCCACTTTACTGTCTAGTTTATCGCTTGGTGCTTTGCGTACGCGACCAAATGGCATGATTAATACGCGTAGCGCACGGCCAATTACTTTGTTCGGGAAGTTTGCTAAGAATTCATCTACTGCCACTTCAGTTTGCTTCAAGCTGTCTTGCAAGCCCCAATGTACTAATGGAAAATCTTCAACTGGACGGCCATCTTGCTCAAAACGTTTCAACGTCGCAGAGCTTAAATATAGCTGGCTTAGAATGTCACCAAGACGCGCTGATAGACGCTCTTTACGCTTCAAAGAGCCACCTAGCACTGCCATCGAGATATCCGATAGTAAGGCAAGGTTTGCACTGTAGCGGTTCAATTGTTGGTAGTAACGCTTGGTTGCATCTTTGGTTGGCGATGAAGAGCCCAGACCGTCGCTCAAACCAAACCATATACTGCGCACTAGGTTACTCATTGTAAAGCTCACGTGACCAGCAAGCGCTTTATCAAATTTCTCGACAGCATTACTTGCTTCAGAATACGCCGCGTTCATTTCTTCAAGAACGTACGGATGGCAACGGATTGCGCCTTGGCCAAAGATGATCATTGAGCGTGTTAGAATGTTAGCACCCTCAACCGTTACTGCGATTGGCGCACCTTGGTAACCACGAGCTAGGAAGTTAGAAGGTCCCATACAGATACCTTTACCGCCTACGATGTCCATTGCATCGATGATGCTTTGCTGGCCGCGGTGCGTACAGTGATACTTCACGATAGCTGAGATAACTGAAGGTTTTTCACCTAAGTCGATACCCGCAACGGTTAAGTTGCTTGCTGCATCCATCACGTAAGCATTACCACCCAAGCGTGCTAATGGTTCTTCAACTCCTTCCATATGGCCGATCGGCTGTTTGAACTGACGGCGAATACGTGAGTAAGCACCGGTTGCCATTGCCGCAGTTTTGATGCCACCTGTTGAGTTTGAAGGTAGCGTGATACCACGTCCAACCGACAGACACTCAACCAGCATACGCCAACCTTGGCCCGCCATTTTTTCACCACCGATAATGAAATCGATAGGAACAAAGATGTCTTTACCGCGCGTTGGACCATTTTGGAATGGTACATTGAGCGGGAAGTGTCGGTTACCAATCTCAACACCTTTGACATCAGTTGGGATAAGCGCACAAGTGATGCCAAGATCTTCTTTGTCGCCTAGCAAACCTTCAGGATCGCGAAGTTTAAATGCTAAGCCTAGTACCGTTGCGACTGGCGCTAGGGTGATGTAGCGCTTGTTCCAAGTCAGGCGCATACCCAGTACTTCTTTTCCTTCCCATTCGCCTTTACAGACCACACCGTAATCTGGAATAGAGCCTGCGTCAGAACCCGCTTCTGGACTTGTTAGGGCGAAACAAGGGATTTCCTTACCTTCAGCTAGACGCGGTAAGTAATGATTTTTTTGATCTTCAGTACCGTAGTGTTGCAGTAGCTCACCTGGGCCCAAAGAGTTAGGAACACCAACGGTAGACGATAGAACGCCAGAAACACCCGTTAGTTTTTGTAGTACTAGTGATTGCGCGTATGCTGAGAATTCCAGACCACCGTACTTTTTCTTAATGATCATGGCGAAGAACTTATGATCTTTCAGGTATTGCCAAACTTCTGGCGGTAAGTCCGCGAGTTCATGGGTCACTTGGAAATCACTCACCATGGCGCACACTTCATTCACAGGGCCGTCTAAAAAGGCTTGTTCTTCCGCACTTAACTTAGGTGCTTGAATCGCGTGTAGCTTTTGCCACTCTGGTTTGCCTTTAAACAGTTCGGCTTCCCACCAGACGGTACCTGCGTCTAACGCTTCTTTTTCGGTTTGAGACATAGCTGGCAGCACTTTCTTGAAAAGCACTAACGCTTTGCGGCTAATTAAAGACTGACGTACGCCAGGAACCGCGAGCACAGCTGCGGCGAGAACGTAAATAGCCCAACCAATAACGCCGACAGTTCCTGCTACTGTAAGAGCCAGCATGGCCGCGGTGAGTAAGCTAATAGATTTCACGAGAGACATGCGGTGGTAGAGCGTAATGCCTAGCACGATCGCCATCGTGATGATTGAGAGCAAGATGTCCATATATATTTTCCTTTTCAGACTTTATAAGTTTTGTACGTCTGTATGTTAGGTAAGAGGTCTAACCAGTTGGTTTAAGTGTAATCAAAATATTAAGGAAATGTAAAACATAAGATTGGATAAAAAGTGATCTAAGTAGAGTTAAAATTCTAAAGTTGAGATTTGAGTGATGGTTTCATGAGCAAGTTGACAAGTTTATTACCATCACTAATCTAAATCTGTTGGTTCACTATCGACACTAATTCTCGTTTGTGGGTAAACTCAGAGTAATCAAACCCGAGTTCAGGTTTATGAAATGTCCGATACCAAATTGGTATCAGAACAATTTGCTCAGTGAGTCAAGAGCTGACTGAAGCCGAAATAATAAAGAGAACGTCTTATGTACCATGATCTGATTAGAAGTGAATTAAACGAAGCTGCTGAAGTGCTCAACAAATTTTTAAGCGATGACCATAACATTGCGCAAATCGAAGCAGCGGCGAAAATGATTGCTGACTCATTCAAACAAGATGGTAAAGTATTGTCATGTGGTAACGGTGGTTCTCACTGTGATTCAATGCACTTTGCCGAAGAGCTAACAGGCCGTTACCGAGAAAATCGTCCTGGCTATGCTGGTATTGCTATTTCAGATCCAAGCCACCTTTCTTGTGTGAGTAATGACTTTGGTTATGACTTCGTGTTTTCACGTTATGTAGAAGCGGTTGGTCGAAAAGGTGACGTACTGTTTGGTCTGTCGACTTCAGGTAACTCAGGTAACATCCTGAAAGCGATTGAAGCAGCACAAGCGAAAGGCATGAAGACGATTGCGCTAACAGGTAAAGATGGCGGCAAAATGGCAGGCCTTGCAGATATTGAAATCCGCGTGCCACACTTTGGTTATGCAGACCGCATTCAGGAAATTCATATTAAGATTATTCATATCATCATTCAGTTGATCGAAAAAGAGATGGAATAATCGTTTACGGCCACCGTTTCGAGCTGTGTTGTTAGGGAGTTTTTTAAACCATGTGTGAATTGCTCGGTATGAGCGCTAATGTTCCAACGGATATTTGTTTCAGTTTTACTGGGCTCATGCAGCGTGGAGGCCGAACCGGCCCACACCGTGACGGATGGGGGATCACCTTCTACGAAGGGAAGGGCTTTCGAACCTTCAAAGATCCCAAGCCAAGTTGTGAGTCTAAAATAGCAGAGTTGGTACAAAATTATCCCATCAAAAGTCGTGCGGTCGTTAGTCATATCCGACAGGCGAATCGTGGTGGTGTTAATTTAGAAAATACTCATCCCTTTACACGTGAGCTGTGGGGTAGGTATTGGACGTTTGCGCATAACGGTCAGCTCTCTGGCTATCAAGACTTGCATACAGGTCGACATCGACCTGTCGGTGAAACAGATAGTGAACTGGCATTTTGCTGGTTATTGAAGCAAATGGAAGATCGATATCCTGAGCCACCAAAGGATATGGAGTCGGTATTCTTATATGTTGCTAAATGTTGTGATGAGCTAAGAGAGAAGGGTGTATTTAACATGCTTCTGAGTGATGGTGAGTATGTAATGACGTATTGCACCAATCATTTGTATTGGATCACAAGACGCGCACCGTTTGGAAAAGCCGCGTTGCTTGATGAAGATGTGGAAATTAACTTCCAAGAAGAAACAACGCCACACGACATCGTTTCTGTGATTGCAACTCAACCTTTGACGGGCAACGAAGCTTGGCAGCGTATGAAACCTGGCGAATACGGCTTGTTTCACCTAGGTGAACTAGTCAAAAATAATGCCTCTGAACTGGTAAATGTGCCGTTTGCGGCGGCTAAGCCGGGCAATCAAGCGCCAACCGAACCGTTAGAGTGATGGTCTCTTACTCTGAATATAAAAATAAAGCTCGCTTAATCGCGAGCTTTATTTTTATGCGTTTTAAACCGAGGGCGGATACGGATGAGCATTCTTACTTTCTAGAGTGCTGGTAGTAGAGTCCTAGTCTCGCTAAGGCTTGCTGTAAAGACGTAACTGATAGAAATTTCTCATAAAACACCTCGTCAGTCTGAACGGTGAAGAACGAACCAGATTCAGAATCTACTTTCCGAGTGTTATGTTACTCAAGTGGTTATGGGATTTTTTAGAATGTTGGGTTTTAGGTTTCTAGTCTCACTACGGCTTTCTTGAATCAAGTTTATAAGTATTAAAACAACCAAGAGCAGCCCTCAGGCTGCTCTTTTGTGCTTGGAGTTTATTATTCAGGGCTACTCATCTGAGGCGTACCCATGTACGCCAAGCTCTGCGCCATCTAAATAGGCTTTACCATCCTTCATGATCAACCGCTCGTCTACCAGCCACTTAGCCACCATAGGGTAGATTCGGTGCTCCTGCGCCTGAACACGTGCCGCAAGTACACTAGCATCATCGTCTTCGAACACAGGAACTTTTGCTTGCAGTATGACAGGGCCACCATCAAGCTCTTCCGTTACAAAGTGCACACTCGTACCATGTTCTTTATCGCCAGCATCAATTGCTCTCTGGTGTGTGTGTAGCCCAGGATATTTTGGTAGAAGAGAAGGGTGGATATTGATCATCTTACCCATGTAATGAGAAACAAATGCGCTGCTCAGAATGCGCATGTAACCAGCAAGAATAATCACGTCTGGTTGGTATTCATCTATTTGACTCATTAGCTCTGCATCAAAGCTTTCACGCGAGCTGAATGCTTTAGGGTCGACAAAGTGACCGTCCACATCAAACTTTTTTGCACGTTCTAAACCAAAAGCATCTGCTTTGTTAGAGAACACGGCTGCCACTCGTGCGTTTGGCATGCTGTCTTCGCAAGCTTCCAAGATAGCTTGCAGGTTACTTCCGTTACCCGAGATGAGGACCACAATGTTTTTTAGGGTATGGTTTTTCATGATGTCGAGAGCGCCTTGGTATTGTAGGTTGGAGTTATGTAGCTTCTAAACTACCTACTAATAGAATGGTTTTTAGTGTTCTAGATAGCAAAATGAGGACCTAGTCATCTAGTGTCCTCATTCTTCTTATCTTTTGAGCTCGATTTGCAAATTATTGGATTTCAACTTGCTCTTCGTTCGCGTCTGCTTGTGCGATTTGACCAATCACCCACGCGTTTTCGCCTTCTTCTTTAAGAAGAGCAACTGCTGCATCTGCCTGGTCTTTCGGTAGTGCGACGATTAGACCTACACCACAGTTGAATGTGCGGTACATTTCGTGTGTGTCGACGTTGCCTTTCTCTTG
Organism: Vibrio sp. 704; assembly: GCF_033339295.1. Taxonomy (NCBI): domain Bacteria; kingdom Pseudomonadati; phylum Pseudomonadota; class Gammaproteobacteria; order Vibrionales; family Vibrionaceae; genus Vibrio; species Vibrio sp. 704. The sequence goes on from NZ_JAWOUH010000019.1 coordinate 65,569, forward strand.
TAGCCACTTGAAGATAACTGGCCATTCCCAACTGTTACCATCGATAACTGCTTTCGTGCCTTCAGGCAGTACGCGTGGGATGTTTTCCCAGAAACCACCACCAGTGATATGAGAAATCGCATGGATGTCGTGTTTCTCAATCATCTTAAGTGCTGACTTGATGTAAATTTTTGTTGGTTCTAGTAGGTGCTCACCAATAGTGCGGCCTGCTAGCTCTTCGCTCTTATCTGCACCAGATACTTCTAGGATCTTACGGATAAGGGAGTAACCGTTTGAGTGTGGGCCGCTTGAACCAACAGCGATAAGTGCATCACCAGCAGCGACTTTCGTGCCGTCAATCACGTCTTCTTTTTCTACTACGCCAACACAGAAACCAGCTACGTCGTAGTCTTCGCCTTCATACATGCCAGGCATCTCCGCAGTTTCGCCACCAATTAGGGCACAACCTGCTTGAACACACCCTTCTGCGATACCTGAAACAACATCCGCTGCGGTATCAACGTCTAGTTTGCCTGTTGCGTAGTAATCTAGGAAAAACAGTGGCTCTGCGCCTTGCACGATAAGATCATTTACACACATTGCCACTAGGTCGATGCCAATCGTGTCGTGCTTGTTCATATCCAGTGCTAGGCGAAGTTTTGTGCCAACGCCATCAGTACCAGAAACCAGTACAGGTTGTTTGTATTTAGTTGGCAATTCGCATAGCGCGCCAAAACCACCGATACCACCCATAACTTCAGGGCGACGAGTACGTTTTACCGCACCCTTAATACGATCCACAAGCGCGTTGCCTGCATCAATATCTACACCAGCGTCTTTATAGCTAAGAGAAGAGTTGTTACCACTCACAGGGAAGTCCTCGGTATTAAGTTGGATATGAAAACGGCGCTATTCTAACAGTGCTTAAACATAGATAGCAAACGTTTGCGTCTGTTTTTTTCTTTAGTGATTTATCCTGATATCCCTGTGAAAATCATGTATAATCTGAAGGTTTGTTTAAATATTGCCAACTATAGCCGGAGATGGACATGAAAGTTGTTGAAGTAAAGCACCCTCTAGTAAAACATAAAATTGGTCTAATGAGAGAAGGTGACATCAGCACAAAACGTTTTCGTGAGTTAGCGACTGAGGTCGGTAGCCTACTTACTTACGAAGCAACGTCAGACTTTGAAACAGAAAAAGTGACCATTGATGGTTGGAACGGTCCGGTAGAAGTAGACCAGATTAAAGGTAAAAAAGTAACCGTAGTGCCAATCCTACGTGCAGGTCTAGGCATGATGGATGGAGTTCTTGAGCACATGCCAAGCGCACGTATCAGTGTTGTGGGTATTTACCGTGATGAAGAAACGCTTGAGCCAGTTCCTTACTTCAACAAGCTTGCTTCAAACATCGAGGAGCGTATTGCGCTTGTTGTTGACCCAATGCTTGCAACAGGTGGTTCTATGATTGCTACGATCGATCTCCTAAAAGAGAAAGGTTGTAACCAAATCAAAGTGCTGGTACTTGTTGCTGCACCAGAAGGTATTGAAGCGCTAGAAAAAGCACACCCAGATGTTGAGCTATACACTGCGGCAATCGATGAGAAGCTTAATGACAAAGGCTACATCGTTCCGGGTCTAGGCGATGCAGGTGATAAGATCTTCGGTACTAAGTAATTCTTTGATGTATTACTATGACTGAACAGAAAAAGGCTTGGTGAAAACCAAGCCTTTTTTGTATCTACAAGAGGAGAAGAGTAAGACACGCCAACTAATAAAGCGGCGCAAACGAACTATTTCGCGCTTTCTTCTTCCATTTGTGCGTTATCTACAACGTGGTTTTCACCTAAATCGTTTGGTAGCACAAGGTTAAGAATAATTGCCACGATACCGCATAGACTCACACCTTGTAGACTGAACTCACCAATACCGAAGGCCATACCACCAATGCCAAACACAAGGGTTACGGCAACAATCACTAGATTACGAGACTTATGTAAATCAACGTTATTCTTGATCAGTGTGTTGAGGCCTACCGTTGCGATAGAGCCGAACAGCAGAATCATGATACCGCCCATGACAGGTACTGGAATCGTTTGAAGAACCGCACCTAGCTTACCTACCAATGCAAGTACGATTGCGGTGATTGCTGCCCAAGTCATGATCACAGGGTTAAATGCTTTGGTTAGCATTACCGCTCCTGTTACTTCACTGTAAGTGGTGTTTGGTGGAGCACCCACCATCGAAGCTGCGATAGTTGCCACCCCGTCACCTGCGATTGTGCGGTGAAGGCCTGGTTTTTTCAGGTAGTTTTTACCTGTAACGTTTGAGATAGCAAGCATGTCACCTACGTGCTCAACCGCAGGTGCGATAGCGACAGGAATCATGAACAAAATTGCGTTGATATTGAACTCTGGCGCGGTGAAGTTTGGCATGGCTAGCCAAGCCGCTTGTTCTACGGGAGTGAAATCAACCACACCGTAGAATAGAGAAACAGAGTAACCAGCAAGAATACCACCAACAATAGGAACGAGCTTCAAAAAGCCTTTTGCAAAAACGCTGAGTACAATGGTTGTGAGCAGTGAGACCGCCGAGATAATGATCGCAGCATCACCATTAACTAGCTGTGCAGCTCCATCACCAGTTTTACCTACCGCCATGTTCACTGCTGTTGGGGCAAGGCCAAGGCCGATAACCATGATCACAGGGCCAACGACAACGGGCGGGAGAATTTTATGGATAAATCCAACACCACGCACTTTGATCATCGCCCCTAGAGCCACATAAACTAAGCCAGCTGCCATCAAGCCGCCCATCGTTGCACCGATACCCCAAGTTTGGATACCGAACATAATAGGAGCAATAAACGCAAAAGAAGAGGCAAGGAAGATGGGAACAGAACGTTTAGTCATTAATTGGAAGAGGAGGGTACCGACACCGGCACCAAAGAGGGCTACGTTTGGATCAAGGCCAGTTAGGAGCGGCACAAGCACCAAAGCACCAAAAGCGACAAAGAGCATTTGAGCGCCTTGTAACGCGTTTTTCATAATAATTCCCTATTTTCAAGATACGCAGACAAATCCGGCGAATACTATCATCCTGCAATCGTTTGCAATGTTGCATAGATCAAACTTTCGATTGAATTTTTCCCATAAATAGCACTTTTGAGAGTTGCTTTCTTGCAAATTGTCCTCTTTTACGTGTCTTGCGTGAAGATGAAAAATGGACAGCCTAACTTGTTGAGATAGCTTAATAAGCAATGAGTTTATTATAAAAAATAGCACTGAAGTGCTGGTTGAGGCCCGAGTTAACAAAGCTGGTCATAATACAGACAATTTACTCAGTACTTACCTTGCTCAAGATTTGATAGTTGCTTATTATTCGGGTTCTTGTTCAGAGGATTATAAAAACTATGCGCTATTTAGCTCTCTTACTGATAGGTTGGTTGTCCCTACCAGTATATGCATTAACTCAGGTGGATATCTATCGTGCCGAAGTGGTTATCGACAGTGAGCAGAACGACGGTGAGTCTTTGGCTCGTCAACAAGGTATGCAGGATGTGATTGTTCGAGCGACCGGTTCTCAATCCTCTTTAAGCAATCCAGTGATTAAAAAGGCACTTAGCTCAAGTGCGCGTTACATTTCTCAACTAAGCTATGGGCAGGTTGATGGAAAAGCGAGCTTAAAAATGTTGTTTAACAACGACCAAATCAGCTCTCTTTTAACACAAGCACAATTGCCATCTTGGTCGCCAAATCGTGCCAATATTTTAGTTTGGATGGTTGAAGAACAGGGTTACGATCGTAACATTGCGTGGGAACATTCTGAATCTTCAAATGTTGCAGCACTTCGTAGCGCAGCGAAATTAAGAGGCCTACCAATCACTATCCCGGTTGGGGATTTTGATGATGTAACCGGTGTTAATGTCTCTGATCTTTGGGGCGGCTTTATTGAGCCAATTGGTCAAGCCAGCCAGCGCTACCCAGCTGACGCCGTTTTGGTTGTACGGGCTCAAGGTGAACAAATTCGTTGGACACTCTACGACCAGTCGCCAACGAGAATTGTAGAAGCGCAACGTTCTCCGCGTAGCGAGTCTGCATCAGGTGCTAATGCTATTGCAGAAATGGTGGATGGCATCGCAGACTACTATGCAAGTAAGAGTGCAGTTGTGGTTTCAGGAAAGTCTTCAAAAGCGCTAGCAGTGAAAGTCCTTAATGTAACCTCTGCCACGGACTTCTTCCGTTTAGAGAATGCGCTAAAACAACTTAATTCGGTTGCGGGTACAGAGATTAAGCGTGTTCAAGGGGACGAGTTAACGCTCAACATCCACCTTTTGGCATCACAACAAGCTTTTGAGAAAGAAGCTTCTTCTATTTCTCAATTAATGGTTTTTGAAGATCCTTTAGGTGAAGTTGATGCCCCAGCTTCAACTCAAGAAGAAGAGCCATTGGTTCAGAGTAATGAAGCAAAAGACGCCGCGACGCCAAAAGAAGCGCAGCCTGAAGTACCAGTAAATGTTGTGGCAGAAGCAAGTGACGAAACACAACCAACTCAGCCGATGATTGTGGAGCCTGTCCGAGAACAGTATGACTTGATCTACGAGTGGCGCTCGGCATCGTAATCTCCTTGGTAGCGTTCCAGGCGTGAAACGCAAGGATCAAACACCAATGTGGTAAGCATAAAAAAGAGTCGCAATAGCGACTCTTTTTGTTTTCTAAATTCGTATTCGAACCAATGATCAGTGATTGACTGCGATTGGCGTTATTTATTGAATTTCGCTTTTTCTTCTTTTTCTACTTGAGAGAGGCGTTTCAACTTAAGGCCTAGCTCTTTGCCTCTCGCTCTAGCAAACAAAATATTGCCAGCGAAACCGAGTGAAGTCAGTATCAGTTCCACTGCCGCAAGCCAGCGTTCACCCCCATCCACATAGAGGATGGTCAGCGCATGCAAGAAATACAGCATAAGAACAAAGTTAGCCCAAGCATGAGTGTAAGGCTTACCAGCTAAAATACCAGGCAACGGAAGTAGTAGCGGAATACACCAAGCAATAGCAAGTGTTGTGCTGCTGAGGTGAGGGTGAGGGGATAACGCAAGCTGCCAAATAGCGACCCAGGCTAATAAGGCTAAGTTGCCAAATAAAGCCAGGTAACGATAGGTTTTAGCCTGTGTACCGAGTGGTGTTTGGTCTAAAGAGTCAGACATCGATTAACTATCCTTGATTTTACTAACAGACTTTTAGTTTTAACGCTGCAGTTGCCAGCCTTTTGCCTAATTGTTGTGCCAGGCGAATCTCTTCACTGCTTAGGGTTGCCTCATGGCCTACACTGCTGGCGCCATACGGAGTGCCTCCGGACTGCGTAGTGTGTAACTCTGGCTCGGAATAAGGAATGCCCAAAACCATCATCCCATGATGCAATAAAGGGGTCATCATGCTTTGTAACGTTGTTTCTTGACCACCATGCATTGAGGACGAAGAGGTAAAGACACAAGCAGGCTTATCGATTAAGTCACCACTGACCCATAAAGATGTAGTCTGATCCCAGAAGTGCTTTAAAGGCGCAGCCATGTTGCCAAACCAGACGGGACTGCCAAACGCTAGACCGTCGCACGTTTTTAGTTCCTCTAGAGTAACAATTGGATCAGAAGGGGAGTGTGAGTGAGGTGACAGTTCTTCAACTGTACGCAAAATTGCATGGCATTGAGGAGTCGATTCGACTCCTCTTGCTATTTGTCTTGCCAGTTGTTTTGTCGAGCCATGACGGCTGAAATACAAAATAAGGATCTGGCAATCCATTTATAAAATATCCAACACTAGCTCTGGTGGGCGACCAATTTTTGCTTTGCCGTTAGCAACGACTACCGGACGCTCAAACAACTTTGGATTTTTCGCCATTGCTTCGAATAATTGCTCATCGCTGACGGAGTCTTCGCCTAAGCCAAGCTCTTTATATTCACTTTCTTTAGTGCGCATCATTTCACGTACAGATGAAAAGCCAAGCTGGGCGTACAGCGCTTTTAGTTCATCCACGTTAAGTGGTGTGTCTAGGTATTTGACGACTTCCGGTGTAACACCATTTTGCTCAAGCAGTTCAAGTGTTTGACGGCTCTTTGAGCAACGAGGGTTGTGATAAATCACGACTGACATGGTTTTCTCCATTTCGTTATTGTAATGCCATGAATCGATCTCTTTGGATCATGAGTTGGTCGATACGGGCATCGTATCGCGCTTGCTCTAAGCTGCCCAACTTGGCCATTTTACTTGCTTCACTATAATATTGAATCGCTTTATTCCAATTTGCTCGCAATGCCAAAATTTCTGCTCGAGCAGCCAACTCTTCATCGCTACGCCCCAGCGCGTGGTAGCTCTTCGATATTAGGTGCCAGCCATTTGTATCTTCAGGATAGTCATGAGTGTATCTTTGAAGAACTCGCGTGGCTTGATCGTTTTTATTGTCCTCAAGTAGCGCATTGGCGTAGTTAATGGTCAATACTTTATTTTGAGGGTTACGAGATAACGCTTTGCGGAGCATCTCGGTTGCTTTTTCTGGCTGCTTCTTCTCGATGTATAAATCCGTCATAGCGTCCAAGTAAAACGGGTTACTTGGGTCTTGTTCCAGTAACTTTTTCAAAATTGGTTCCGCTTGAGATAAGCGTTTATTGTCTAAATGCACGAGTGCTCGACCATAATCGAAAGCAGGTGTAATGTCCGCAGAGGCTTTCTTTTGGGTTCTCTCAAACCAGCTCAGGGCGGCTTGTCCATCAATGCCAGCGTAACGAGCCACAATGCGCGCGCGAGCTAGATGATAGTCTATTGAAGGCACAACACGCATTGGAGGATAGGTTCTTGCTCGCGCACGGCTATCGGTAATTCGATCTTCAGGCAGAGGGTGAGTCAGGAGCATTGGTGGCGGTTTACTCGCATAACGATACTCATCAGCAAGACGGCCAAAAAACCTTGGCATTGCTTGAACATCAAAACCGGCTTTTGCTAGTGTCGAAATACCAAAGCGATCCGCTTCTTTTTCGTTTGCACGAGTGTAGTTGATTTGACTTTGCATGTTGCCCGCGGTTGCTGCTGTAATTGCAGCCATCCCCGCTTCGGGTGAGGCAATTGAAAGCAGTAGTGCCCCCGCAAGTGCGGCTAATGTGGCCGGAGAGCGGCGTGCTTGTTCTTCCATACTCCGAGCAAGATGACGTTGTGTGACGTGCGCTATCTCGTGAGCGACAACAGAGGCCAGCTCACTTTCTGAACGAGCATGAAGAAACAACCCAGAATGCAGCGCTACATAGCCACCAAAAAACGCGAACGCGTTGATATTACGGTCGCGAATCATAAAGAAGTGGAACGGCGTTTTTACATCATTCGCATTGGCCACTAATTTGTGCCCAAGAGAGTCAATATATTCATTGATGACAGGGTCATTAACGATAGGTTTACTGGCTCTGAGCATACGCATATAGGCGTCGCCATAAATCAACTCTTGGTCTATTGAAAGCGTGCCACCAGCAGCTGTGCCAATGTCTGGCAAGTCAATGCTATTGGCATAAGTTGTCGGCGAACTGATGGCAGCAGCAAGACATAAGCAAACTAGCGAGCGAGTGCGTTTTAACATACGTTTAAAAGGTTCTCCAAAATACATAAGCATGTGGTTACAGGTCGAGAGCCCATTAACAGCGCCACATACGTTTTGGTTATCCGTGAGGATATAAGCTAACAGTAAGACCGGAAATAAATGAATTGGTTTCGTAAATTATTTTATATCCGAGCTATTTCAGCATGTGGTTAAATCATGTCAGAAGTGCTAGCACCAGCTCAAAAAGCCGTTACAATACAACCCTATCATAAGTGCAGAGCAATACAATGGAATCCATGTTACTTGATTTGCGTGAGCAACGTTGTCCTATGGCACTGTTACTTGCAAAGCGTCATGCTGCTGAGGTCTTTCAAGGAGAAGCAAAGCAGTATCATCAACTTGTCATTCAAGTAGTGGACAACAGCTCTAAACGAGACATTGTGAACTATCTTAGTGCCCAAGGGTACTCGGTTGATTGCCAATCTACATCAGAGCACTACACATTGACTGTCTTCAATAAGGAATCCGCATAAGATGTTTGAAATGGTTAGTCGTTGGTATAAACGACGTTTCTCTGACCCTCACGCAGTAAGTCTCGTCGCGATCTTGCTGTTTGGCTTTATCACCATTTACTTCTTTGGACACTTGATTGCGCCATTACTTGTCGCGATCGTTTTGGCTTATCTACTTGAATGGCCAGTTGTCAAAATGTGTCGTATGGGCGTGCCGCGCACTTTGTCGGTTATTATCGTGATCTTGGTCTTTGTCGGGTTAATGTTAATTGCGTTGTTTGGCTTGGTTCCGACGATTTGGACTCAGGTCGGTAATCTAATTAACGATATTCCGAACATGTACAACGGGCTACAAAAGTTTATTGTCACATTGCCAGAGCGCCATCCTGAACTAGCCAATTTAGAAATAGTAGAAACCGTGGTGACGAACGCCAAAAACCAAGCACTGGGGCTGGGTGAAAGTGTCGTCAAAGGGTCGCTTGCTTCATTAGTTAGCATTGCAACGCTAGCGGTATATTTGATCTTAGTGCCACTCCTTATCTTCTTTTTGCTTAAAGACAAAGAAGAAATGCTGCGAATCGCAAGCGGTATTCTGCCGAAAAACCGTAAATTGGCGAATAAAGTTTGGCATGAAATGAACGAGCAGATATCAAATTACATTCGCGGTAAAGTGTTAGAGATTTTAATCGTGGGCGGTGTGAGCTACGTGACTTTTGCCCTTTTAGATCTTCGTTACTCGGCGTTGCTTGCCGTAGCCGTTGGTCTGTCGGTTTTGATTCCTTATATCGGTGCGGCGGCTGTTACTGTACCTGTTGCTATCGTTGGTTTGTTCCAATGGGGTTTAACGCCTCCGTTTTATTGGTTGTTGCTTGCTTACGGTATTATCCAGGCGCTGGATGGTAATGTGTTGGTTCCTGTTCTGTTTTCCGAGGCAGTAAACTTACACCCAGTTGCTATCATTGTGGCTGTATTAGTCTTTGGTGGGCTGTGGGGTTTTTGGGGGGTGTTCTTCGCCATTCCTTTAGCGACATTAGTCAAAGCCGTATGGCATGCATTACCAAGCACGGAAGAAAACGAACCTGTCGAACAAGAGTAGTTGTTACCAAAGGTACGATGGTTAAAAGAAAGCCCAGCAGTTTGCTGGGCTTTTTGTTTGTAGAAAAACAATAGCGTTTAAGCGTTTTCGTTTAAGTAGTTTAATACGACTTCGTGGTGATCTTTGGTTTTGAACTTGTTGAACACATGTTCGATCACGCCTTCTTCATTGATCAGAAAGCTAATGCGGTGAAGACCGTCGTATACTTTGCCCATGAATTTCTTTTCGCCCCAAACTCCGAACTGGTCAGCAACGGCATGGTCTTCATCAGAAAGCAGAGTGAAGTTTAAATCATCGCGCTCGATGAACTTGCCTAGACGCTTTACAGGGTCGATGCTTACGCCGAGTACCACCACGTTATGTGCATCGAGTTCAGCTTTGATGTCACGAAGGCCTTTTGCTTGTGTAGTACAACCCGGCGTCATCGCCTTAGGGTAAAAGTAGAAAAGTACTTTCTTACCTTTAAAGTCTTCAAGAGAAACGGTATTTCCGTCTTGGTCGAGCAAAGAGAAGGCTGGCGCTGGCGAGCCTGCTGTCAGCGTATTCATTTTGATTTCCTTTACTTTATAGTGTGTTTTTAATGAAATTCAGAGAACCTTGTACGTTGAGCGACTTACAAAGTTCATCGAAGTCTTCTTGTAACTGCATCAAATTAAAATCCGCGCTTACAGATGCAGTAATCGCAATGTGAAACTGGTCAGAATCGAGTTGAATTTTCGACTTGCTGATGGTTTGCGCACTAAGAGAGTCTAAACCAATCTGCTGATCAGCGAAGAACTTAGTAAATTTTTCAGTTAACCCAGGGCGGTCTTCAGACTCAATAAACACTTCCATGGTGTAGCTGTTATCGAGCAGTTCGTGCGCCGCTGTGCGTTTCATGATCGTAATAAGGTCATGTTCTTGGCCAAGCAGGGGCAATTGCGTTTCAACTCGAGTCACGCTGCTGGCGTTCCCAGTCAGGAGCATGATCAGCGTAAATTCGCTGCCAAAGATAGCGATACGGCTATCGACTATGTTACAACCAGCTTGAGTAACGAGCTGTACGACTTGGTTACAAATGCCTGGACGGTCCGTTCCAACTGCTGTAAGTACCAGATGTTGCTTCATAAATGAGCTTCTTGTCCTTTCTTCAATAGAGAGATGTTAGCACAGATATTGCGAAGAAATATCGAGCCAGTTCTTTTTTAGTCTATAAAAAGCAGGAGGATGTTGAGGGGAGCGGTGGGAAATAAACAGTAAATGCAGGCTACAGGATAAACAAAACGTTTGCATGATGTGCTTGCCTATTGTCTGGCCGTTTTATTCACTTAGATCTGACTTGGCTAACAAGACCAAAGAGTATATTTTCCTTGCTTGTGCTCTTCAGTATTTTCCAAATCACTGATAGATTCTAAAGTCACTCGAAAGCCCAACACGATTATCAATATTGCCGTTAATCAAACCAAATAGAGCAATTAAGTTGCTAGACCTCTAACAACTGGTAATTATTCATTCATTTGTACTTTGTAAGCGAGTTTACGCTCTTGTGTTTTTCAATCGCATTACAGTACCATGCAGAAAGAGTTAAATGAGGGAGATAAACATGTTTTCAGGAAGTATTGTAGCGCTGATTACGCCATTCAAAGCAGATGGCGAAGTAGACTTTGATGGTCTGCAAAAGCTAGTAGAGTACCACGTTGAAGCGGGTACAGACGGTATTGTGGCAGTAGGCACAACAGGTGAGTCAGCGACACTGACCATTGAAGAGCATGTAAAGGTCGTTAATAAAACTGTTGAGTTTGCCGACGGTCGCATCCCTGTGATTGCTGGCACGGGTGCAAATGCTACCCATGAGGCAGTAACATTTAGCAAATTACTGGCTGATTCTGGTATTGCTGGCTTCCTGAGTGTGACACCGTATTACAACAAACCAACTCAAGAGGGTTTGTTTCTACATTACAAGGCAATTGCCGAAGCGAGTGATGTGCCTCTAATTTTGTACAACGTACCAGGCCGTACTGCTGTTGATATGCAGCCAGAAACAGTGGCGCGCTTGTCAAAGCTTGATAATATCGTGGCTCTAAAAGATGCAACGGGCGATTTGGAACGAATTGCAATTCATCGTGAACTTTGTGGCGAAGATTTTATCTTACTAAGTGGCGATGATGCGACAGGGCTGGATTTTGTGAAACTTGGCGGCAATGGTGTTATCTCAGTAACGAACAATATTGCAGCTAAAGACATGGCAGACATGTTCCATTTGGCAAGTGAAGGTAAGTACGAAGAAGCAGAAGCGATTAACCAACGCTTGATGACTCTACACAAAAACCTTTTCATCGAAGCAAGCCCTATCCCAGTAAAATGGGCAGCGCAAAAGCTTGGTTTGATTGAAGAAGGTGGTTTGCGTCTTCCTTTAACTACGCTTTCTGAAAAATCGCAGCCGATCGTCGAGCAGGCGCTAACAGACGCCCATATTTATTAAGATTGAGCTATTAAGATTGAGTTACTAGGATTGAAGTTCATACTGGGGGCCAAAGCGCCCCTCGGTGTTTTAGGAGTATAGATGAAGCTTTCAAGCCAGTTAGTGTTAAGTTCATTAGCTGTATTCGTATTGACTGCCTGTTCAGGTGGTGCCAATCAACGTCGTCAAGCAAAAGATGACTTCGAGTATTTGAACTCCCCAAATTTGGGTGAGTGGAATGTCCCACAGGGTGCACAGCCTCAGTTTTACCCTAACTACGAGATCCCTCAGGGTAACTACGCTGGTGGTGTCGGTAAAGATGTCGACATTCGTCCACCTCAACAAGTCCTAGAGCTTATTCCCGGTGCACGTTTGGACCGCAGTAGTGATGGTGAAGTGACACTTTGGCTACTTCGTAAAGATGAACTAGATAAAGTTTGGCAAACGGTGCAAAACATGGTCGCGGCTAACGAGATTCCAGTTGAAAGCCAAACAGACTCTCGCATCGAGACAGGATGGGTGACTTGGGATTCGCCAGATGAAGAGCTAGAAATTGGCAGCCGATATGAAATCGTACGCGCTGAAGCAAATGGTCGACACGGCTTTAAGGTGAGCCTTATTGACTGGCGTGAAGGCAATCAAGTGAAAGAAGTAACGGCGACCAACCGTGAGCGCTACAATGTGTTCATGACGAACTTGGTCACCGCTCGCTACGATCAAGAAGTGCGTGAAGAAGCACAGCGTAAAGCGCAAGAGTTGGTTAAACAGATCCCAATCACAATGGGTAAAGACCGCAGCGGACTTCCTGTGATTATCGCGCGTGCGCAATACAACATGCTTTGGCAACGTCTGCCTAATATTCTACCTAAGATGGGCTTTAAGATTGAAGAGCGTAGCCAGTCTCAGGGCACAATCACTGCGAAATATGCGTCTCCGGATGATGAATTCTGGAACGATATCGGCGTTAAACCAGTGGAGTTAGCCGCTGGTAAGTACACATTCTTACTTGGTGATTTAGGCAACCGTACGTCTATCAATATCACCGACTCCTCTGGCAAGCCAGTAGAAGAAGAGTTTTTGAAATCACTAGCGCCTGTATTGGCTGCAACAGTGAAGCAGTAAACAAAGCGAGCTTAACGCGGCGTGTTTACTTAATGATAGAAAAGGGACCTAGTGGTCCCTTTTTTGATGTTTAGATTAAATGTGTCGAGATGAAGCTGGTGAGTAACTAACGAGGCTCGTTTTTGTTTTTATCTTCTTCAGCGTAGCGCTGTTTATCCAATGTGTTCAGCTTATCTAAATCGTTCTTACGGCTTTTATCCATCTGACCAAACTTCATTTTTGCGGTATATTTGAGTGCGGCAATATTACCAATGACCACGCTCAACACTACAATAATAATGACCCAAGGATTGGTTAGTATTTCTATCATAGAGCCTCCGGCGGCGTGATATTGTGAATAAATTTGGCAACGACGTTATCCAAATTATTCAGTATGACGTCAATCCCTGCAATGTTGTCGGTCTGATTTTGTTTAATCAACTGGCTTCTGAGTACATCAAGCGTCAACTGCTCGAGGCATTGCTGCCCGACAGCGCGGTGACTAATGTGCCAAGGCTCAATCGAAACGCCACCTAAATCATGCTGATAAGGGAAGAAGAAACCGAACCGACCAAGGTTGGCTTTTAACCATTGGTAGAACGCCTGCTGGTGGCCTTCAAGATACTCCCAAGGTTCCAACTTGAGTTTGGTGTCAGCAGGCAATAAATTGCGCGCATAGACATCAAAATCACAACCCCAATGATGACGACTTCCTCCGGGCAATGCCGACCAGCGCAAAATGGCCATCAATTTCTCTTCGTCATTTAACTCTGCTTTATTCAAAGGGCGGGAGTTGATGTCGAGAATTGGCAACTCACCAGAAAACTTCCCGTTCCAGATGGATTTTTGGCGATTAAAGTCACGAAAACCACTGGCGATTTCCATTTTGAAACCTGCTTCGGTTGCGGCATTAATCATCTTCAATAAGTCATTGACTACTTTAGGGTGAAGCATAAATGCCTTTTGCCCCACTAGTGTGGATTGAAGATGGGAATCAGTGATTCCGGTGAGTTGCTCTGATGTCATTGTGTTCTCGCTGATTACTTCGCTAATAGGTGTTTCAACGTGTTTTCGTACATGTCCGTCAACTTTTCAAGATCGTCGACTTTCACACACTCGTTCACTTTATGAATCGTAGCGTTAACAGGGCCTAACTCTACGACTTGACCTCCCATTCGAGCAATAAAACGACCATCAGACGTACCGCCAGTTGTAAGTAGCTCTGGCTTCGTATCATTGACTTCGGCCACAGCAGCTACAACCGCGTCTAGCAGTGCGCCCGTATCGGTCAGGAATGGGTCACCGTTGAATGTCCATTTTAGGTCGTAGTCCAGCTCATGCTTGTCCAATGTTTCGGTAACACGCTGAACAATTGCGTCATTGTTAAGCTCAGTACTAAAACGTAGGTTGAACTGAACATGGAACTCGCCAGGAATAACATTAGACGCACCAGTGCCAGCCGATACATTCGGGATCTGGAAACTAGTCGGTGGGAAGTAATCATTCCCTTTGTCCCATTCTGTCGTCGCGAGTTCATGAATCGCGAGTAGAGACTCGTGCACTGGATTGCTGGCTAGGTGAGGGTAGGCCACGTGACCTTGTGTTCCTTTTACCGTTAAATCACCAGTGATAGATCCACGGCGTCCATTTTTCACTACATCGCCAACCACGTCGGTGCTGGATGGTTCACCAACAATACACATATCGATGTTCTCACCACGTTCCATCAACGTTTCTACAACGCGAACGGTACCATTGATAAATGGCCCTTCTTCATCTGACGTAATCAAAAAGCCAATTGAGCCTTTGTGGTCTGGGTTTTCTTCAATGAAGCGTTCGACAGCAACGACCATAGAAGCTAGCGACCCTTTCATGTCAGCTGCGCCGCGGCCATGCAAGTAACCATCAATAATGGTCGGTTCAAACGGATGTGTATTCCAGTGTTCCAATTTGCCAGCTGGTACCACATCGGTGTGGCCAGCAAACGCAAATAGCGGCGCTTCTGAACCACGTCGAGCCCAGAAGTTCGTGGTGTCTTCAAATACCATCACTTCAATTTCAAACCCGAGTGCTTTTAAGCGCTCGATCATCAAATCCTGACAACCTGCGTCTTCCGGCGTTACGGACTGTCTACTGATCAGATCTTTAGCAAGTGCCAATACTGGACTGTCTGTCATCCTTGAGTATTCCTTTATTTAAGAGTTGAAAATGCTAGCGTATTGATCAGCTTTAAAACCGATATGAAGTTGATCATTCACTTTTAAAATTGGGCGTTTAATCATCGCAGGGTTTTCTACCAAAAGAGCGATGGCGTTTTCCTCGTTAAGTGTGTCTTTCTGCTCTTGCGCTAATTGGCGGTAGGTTGTGCCACGTTTATTGAGCACCTGTTCCCAACCTAAAGCGCGACAAAATTCACTTACCATTTCTGCATCAATGCCTTGCTTACGGTAGTCATGGAAGTCGTAAGCAATATCCTCGGCTTCTAACCATTTCTTGGCTTTTTTGATCGTATCGCAGTTGGGAATACCAAACATGGTAATCGACATAGTGTTTCCTTTTTCTTTGTTCTATTTTTCACTGGCGCGGTTAAGACGCACTTAAGTGATTTGGGCTGTTAAAGCATCCTATCAAGAAGCAATCAAACTGACAAAATGCGGTGGAAAATATTTTCAGATAGATTGAGATAACTAATGTCACATAACTTATTTACGATGAATGCGCTGTAAATCGAATAAAAATTCGTCTAAATCAAATGGAAAAGTCGAGTTATTGATCAAACGCAACACCTCGCTGAGCAAAAACGAAATAATGAATCAGCACAATTTTAGGAGGTGTCAATGGAATTGAGTCCTGTTTTTGCAAGGCGGCTATATTTGGCCTTGTTGGTGGAAAACCTAGAAAGGCCGAATGTGCCAAAGTTGATCGAAAAAACGGGGTGGCCTCGTCGTACTATTCAAGATGTACTCAAGGCGTTACCTGGGATCGGCATTGAACTCATATTCGTTCAAGATGGCCGACGTCATAATGACGGCTATTATCAACTTTCAGATTGGGGGCCTTTTGATAGCCAATGGGTTCTAGAGCGGGAGAGAGATATCGCTAGCAGTCTTGGATTTCGTGCATAAGCCAGCAATTGCTGGCTTTTTTCATATTCAGGCCTCATCCATTGCAGCGGTAGGCGGAACCCAGCACGCTAAATGAAGTGATAAAATCTTGTGGGGAAACCATAAAAACGGTGTCCGCATCGATAGCCGCTGCATTGTTTTTTAAATCGTTCATCGCGCCTTGCATCATCGCGTCATTAGTCATGAAAATGTAGTTATACCAATGGCCTTCACTTCCGGTGACTTCGCCTTTGTATTCGCATCGCTCAGGGTCGAATTGCGCGTCAATGCGAATATGAACATCTTGACTTTGAGCATGAGTAAGGTGAGAAGGCATCGTGCAACCCGTTAGAAGCACGACAAAAAGTCCAAGTAACAGGCGTTTCATTAGCTATTTCCCCAATACTATGTAAGCAGCAAAGCCAATCCAGCTCAGGACAAGTAGTGTCCAAGGCAGTTTGCTTGATGAATGGTTTGGCGCATCGTCGGTGATATTGTCTTGTTCGATAATCTCTTCATGCTGACGTTGTTTTTCACGTTGCTGTTTTTTCTTCGCTTTATCGGCTTGGCGGTTGCGCTCTTTTTGTTGTTTCTTATATTGCGCGATGCCTTTTTCGATACCTTGAGCGATGAGCTTGGTTTGCTCTTTGGTTTGCCCCGGTTTCTGCGTGGATTTGGCAATTCTCATCGCTTCGGCTTGAGTTTCTTGAGAAGGCACAGGGGTGGCAGGAGTTCTTTTTTTCATGTTTCTCATCAACGTCGCTGTAAATCTTTGTTTAGTTTACCTGTGTAAGGTGCTGAAATGAACTTCAGTTCTCATCTTTGTTGGCTTGCAACTCTGAAACGATAGGTTAAAGTGACGTTTTTATCACATAAAGAAGAAGATGTTGTGCGCTATTCGTTTGACCAATATGACGCCCATGGATTTTTAAAGGCGCCGATCATTTTATGGGTGGGATGGATGTTTCTTGTGCGTTCATGGGTGGTGTTTGCCATGGCTGGTGTAAGTCGTGATAGTGGCAGTAAGCTACTCGCTATTGTTTACCCAGATTCAAGTACGTTGTATTTAGGTTTGGCGATGGGCATTCCAAGTTTGCTTCTTATGTGGTTAATGGGGCTTCGTCATCCCGACAGAGGATGGGTAAACAGAATTACTCGCTATGGTCGCGAGATCACTTTGATCTTGTGCGGTATTCAACTTGCTCAAACCATGTATCATGTGTACCTAGAACATGGAGTGTTTAATTGGGCAAACGCCCTTACCATTACCTTATTAGCTTGGTTTATGATCTATCTTCTAAATGGAAGATGGGTAAAAGACTGTTTTCATGTGCCACAATTGGCGCACGATGAACAGCAGCATTCAAAGAATTAAAAACAATAACTTCCCACTCTGGGGCAAAGTAATAGAGGAAACCTCAATGTCACAAGCTCAAACGGCGATCGTGCCAGAAGCCGGGCCATTTGCACTGTACACTCAACTCAAAGTGAACCAAAACCGTGAAAACGTATTAGAAAAACTGAAAGCACTGCCAAAGTTGGTGGAAGAGTTAAACATTACCCAGCCGGGTGCAGCGCTGACGCTTTCTATCGCATTCACAAAATCGTTTTGGGAACACCTTAATGTAGACGCGCCAGAAGAGCTTATTGATTTTACTCAACTTGGCGAAGGTGACATCGTTGCTCCAGCAACAGACGTAGATGTACTGATTCACTGTCACTCGACTCGTCACGACTTGCATTTTTACGTGTTGCGTAAGTTCCTAGAAGAGACGGCACAAGATGTCACCATTGTGGACGAAACATATGGGTACCGTTACCTTGATGCTCGTGATATGACAGACTTCATTGATGGTACAGAAAACCCGAAAGGGGAGGCTCGCGCTGATGTGGCTCTAGTAAAAGAGGGCCCATTTGCTGGAGGCAGTTATGTTATGGCTCAGCGCTTTGAACATAACCTTGCCGCTTGGAATCGATTGAATGTCAAAGCGCAAGAAAAAGTGATTGGTCGTACCAAGCCAGACTCTATCGAGCTAGAAGACGTTCCTGCTGCATCACACGTTGGTCGAGTTGATATCAAAGAAGAAGGTAAAGGTTTGAAGATTGTTCGCCACAGCTTACCATACGGGACGGTGACAGGGCCTCATGGCCTGCTGTTTATTTCTTACTGCAATACACTTCATAACATTAAAGTGATGCTAGAAAGTATGTACGGCGTGACAGATGGTAAAACAGACCAAATGCTTCGTTTCACAACAGCGGTAACTGGTGCGTACTTCTTCGCTCCTTCGCAAGAAATGCTCGCGGAGCTAGCCATCAAGTAAGTTCTCAGACTTCATTTCTTAAGCCCTCCAATGGAGGGCTTTTGTTTTCTATTTCTATTCCAATCTCTTTTCAAAAAACACTAAACTTTTCTGTTACTTGGTCGATAAGTACTCAAAGCCTTAATTTTAGGACTCTTTATTCGTGGCGATCACCGTTAATACCAATGTTGCAGCACTTGTCGCACAGCGTCATTTGACCAGTGCAACTGACATGCTGAACCAATCCATGGAGCGTTTGTCTTCAGGGAAACGTATTAACAGCGCAAAAGATGACGCGGCGGGTCTGCAAATCTCCAACCGTCTGCAATCGCAAATGCGTGGTTTGGATGTCGCGGTACGTAACGCGAATGACGGCATTTCCATCATGCAAACTGCGGAAGGCGCGATGAATGAGGTGACCAATATCATGCAACGTATGCGTGATTTGTCGCTACAGTCAGCCAATGGTTCAAACAGCAAAGCGGAGCGCACTGCACTGCAAGAAGAAGTTTCTGCTTTAAATGATGAGTTAAGTCGTATTGCAGACACGACCTCCTTTGGCGGACGTAAATTGCTGAATGGCACATTCGGTACATCGTCTTTTCAAATCGGTACAACGGCTGGTGAAGCGGTACAAATTGGCCTGCGGACCATGCAGCCGGAATCTTTAGGTAGCTTTTCAATGAGCTCATATCAAAGAGTCAGTTCAGATTGGACGGTTCAAAACGGAAATAATGAAATTGTTATCAGCTACCGTGATAACAATTTTGAAGAGCAGGAGATCCGTATTGAAGCTAAAGCTGGCGACGATATAGAAGAACTCGCGACTTACATTAACGGGCAGACCGATAAAGTGAAAGCGTCTGTTAATGAAGAGGGGCAACTGCAGTTACTCATGTCCCACAAGGACGCCATAAAATACCCTGGACCAACCTTCAGTGGTGGCCTGGCTGATGAGTTAGAACTTGGCAAGTATGCCACCGTAAATAGAACGATAGATAGTATTGATATTAGCACGGTCGGTGGCGCTCAGATGGCGGTCGGCATTTTAGATGATGCTTTGAAAACGGTAGATGGCAGTCGTGCGGAGTTAGGCGCGTATCAAAACCGCTTTAATCACGCGATCAATAATCTCGATAACATCCACGAAAACTTAGCCGCTTCCAACAGTCGTATCCAAGACACTGACTATGCCAAAGAAACTACGCAAATGGTGAAGCAACAGATTTTACAACAGGTCAGTACTTCTATTCTGGCGCAAGCAAAACAAGCGCCAAACCTAGCATTGACCTTGCTTGGCTGATGAACGGCCTTGCCCGAATTTAACGCAAAACCTGCCTGTATCGACAATTCGAAAAGAAGCTTTAGCGAAAAATGAAAGTTTTTTTGCTTTTTTATCCGCTTTGTCACGATTACCCCTCCAAACGAATTATTTTCAAAAAAATCTAAAATTTTCTCTAAAGAAAACAGGGTATGCGCCGTTAATAAAAGTAACTTTGAGAGAACTACTTGGTTTTCCGAGACGTCGGAAACCGCTACACCGGAAAATCAATTGGAGAAATCACCATGGCAGTGAATGTAAACACTAACGTATCAGCGATGACCGCTCAGCGTTACCTAAACAACGCAAACTCAGCTCAACAAACTTCTATGGAGCGTTTGTCTTCGGGTTTCAAAATCAACAGCGCAAAAGATGACGCTGCGGGTCTACAAATCTCGAACCGTTTGAACGTACAAAGCCGTGGTTTGGATGTAGCGGTTCGCAACGCGAACGACGGTATCTCGATTGCACAAACTGCTGAAGGTGCAATGAACGAGACCACTAACATTCTTCAACGTAT
>NZ_JAWOUH010000020.1:0-83140 GCF_033339295.1 Vibrio sp. 704
TTTGATCATATGACAAGATGTGTATCTACCTTAACTTAATGATTTTGATAAAAATCATTAGGGGATTCATCAGTGCTTAACCTGCTTTATCTAGATAGGTTAAAGGTTGAGGCTCAAGGATATACACTAAGCCTTTGGGCGCACGGCTGAGTACATCAACAGCATTAATACTCAACCTTTTAACCTTCACCTCAAGGTTACTTAGAAGATTAATAATCTGAATCAACGCTGCCTTACACATAGTACGATCAACATCTTCAAGCACTAAAACGCTTTGCTCCAACGTTTCTTTACCGTTGTTATGAATCTTCTCCATTATCCACTTCATCGCAATCGCTCCAGTGCCGGAGCATGGCTCATAGAAAGAAAGTTCTTGATTGTGATGGTCACTAGGCGATCCTACGAGTGCTGCGAGTAAACGCCCCAGCTCTGGTGGAGTAGGAAAGAAGTTTTGTCCTTGTTTGTAGTAACCACACTCGGAGAAAAACATGCCGAGAACGTCAATACCAGGATAGTTTCTCATGGCCGCACTCAAGATATGCGATAATTCGATAGCCGTAGGTTCCAGTTCTTTTGGCATTTTTGATGATGGAGGGTACAGCCCGGTCTGCTGATATGCCCAGTGGTCGATAAATGTATAAACAAACTCGGCAACACCCATACGATATCTAGCCGCCTCTATTACCTGAACTGCCTTGCGGATTTCGCTATGCACTTGCGACATTCATTCTCCCCTCTGTTTAACTCAACTCACAGTATCATAATATAATCCCATAAACATAGCAATTTAGACCATCATGCAATACCGGATACAGCTCCAATCCCCTCCACCACCGAGAAAACTGAAAGTACACCCCCCCCCTAACCACCTTGCTAGACCTCTCTTTTTTTCTCTCTTTTTCTCTATTTATCTCTCTCTTTCTAAATTCGGGGGCGAGCCCCGGCTCAACAAAGCCGAAGGAGGAGCGTTAGCGACGACCGAGGCTTATACCCCACTTTGCATGATGGTCTAAAAACGGCTAAAATGTAATCAATGATCCGTCAGAACAACGCAAGGAATAAATGATGAGCCAGATAAAAACGCTCTTTGACGACGTGACATTTAATCTGTCTCGTCTGAACAAACTACTAACGAGCACTATGCCAAGCATGGCGATAGTGAGCCGGATACCTCCAGTACATAAAGGCAATGAGCATGAGGTAATAAAACTCATCATGCCCGAGCACCATTCCGGCATGGCCGCTATGAAGCTGGCGGGTGAAGGCTACGTGGATCTGCACATCAAACACCCCTACTCACAGAAATCTGCCAGACGTTATGTTGGCGTGATCCACCTGCTGCCCTCTAATCCCAACAGCGCTGAGATTGTTCAGTTGGTACATAGCATCAACCAAAGCAAGGCCGACATCGAGGAGTTGGTGATCACTGAAAACGAAACCCGGCAAGCACGGTTCAAGGCAATCCATGACAACTGCCCCGGCGTCATGACAAAACATCTCTACAGACAAATCCACTGCCTAGTCGATGCGGACGTCAAATCAGTGAAGTTCAGTTGGCAGAGAAAAGATGCTTTGCACCAACCGGACAAAGCAGTACTAATAAGCCAAATGATCAAAGAACTGGAGCGAGCCAACCCTGAGAACGAGTTGCCCCTGACCCAGCTCATCAAGAAAGTCGCCAGCGCCCCTGATATGACACTGAGAATTCGTCGGGATGTTAAAGTACAGCCAGCGGCCAATGTGGTAAAACTCTCTGGGCAGAAAACCATGACTGCTCCGTTGCCGATCATCGTGGTACAAGATGAACCCTTCAAGGCTGGACAGATCGCTTCGTTTGTGGCCGCAGTGGAGAGAAAGCAACGCTCGGACAAACAAAGCTCAACTATCCTTGGCACGTTCGCTGGCCGACAAATAGAGCAGATAGCTCCCAAAAAGTTAAATAAAGAAGATTCAACGTAAAACGAAGACAGAAGAAATTGATATCAGTTGTTCGGTTAAACCGAACAACTGATGCTTTTAAGGATTGTTAGATGTTGTCGTCAATAGCCCAATACGATGAGCCGCTTGGCATTGCTGGAGATTGTTCAAGATGCTCAATTCCCATATCTTTAGCAACATACTGAGCTACATCATGAGACACGTGACCATCATCCAAGTCCGAAGCTATCATTGCTTGTGAGTAAACAAAAAAGGGAGGATGTTCCTTAAAATCACGTTGCCTCATCCAGGCTTGCACTGAGCGAGAAAAATATCCCCACAATTTGTTTTTATATAAAGCAGCTTGGTCAGCGATAGTTGGATTAGGATCGTTCAATTGAACGGATTTGGCCTTTTCAAACATTTCATAAGTAAACAAAGGTCTCCCGAAATACTCACTAGCAGAAGACAATAGAGTACAGAACTGATGATGTAGAACTCTATCCTCAGCCAAGTTTGGCACGTAATTCAAACCACACTTGTCGCAAATAACAGCATGACCTAAACCATCGTATTCAGGCGGCATCATTTCGACAACTGTATTGGACTGAACGCTCCTCAATTCATTCAAATATTTTTCAGTGACAAAAGTACCTGAATCAGAATCCTTTGGAAGGTGAAAATACTTAACCTCAGGGTCATAGTACCAATAACCTCCGCGTCCATTAGTGTAGCGTTTGCCTGTTATAACCACTGTGTACACAGTCATTGAACCTGCTGTGATGCTGGGGTTTTCCGAGTATGCTTTTCTTCTCCTCTCACAAAGCTCGGCGGATAATTCGTTTGACATAACTCGTACTGAGTCAAAAAGATTAATATCCAATATTTCAACTATATAGGATGTTGCCGCGTCAGGATTCGCATCAACCGGAGCTCGTTTTAAAAAAGGCACAGGAAGATCTAAGTCATAAGCGATAGGTGGTCGCTCAGTTAAAGCTTGATCTGTATTTTCAGAAAGCCCAGCCCCAGCCCAGTGGTTCCAATTTTTATAACCCTGAGCCTTAGCTAGTGCATGAAGGAGTTTGATTGGTTTCAGCGAAACATTAAAATCATCTTTCAATGTTGATGACAGTTTTCTTGCGAGATATTCAGCGTTTGATTTCGAGCCAAACGATATCGTGGTAGTTTTCATATTAAAGCAACTCCAAATTAACGGGGTATCTATGAAAGGTTGCCCTGATTACCTGCCAAGCCCCCAGTTAAATGAATCTGCATTAACACGGTTAGACATTTGCAAAGATAAAATCACCTGTTTCACAGGGCGGTCTAGTCAAAAGACTGGTCAAGGACTTGAGCATATTTCAGCGCGAAATCGTAATGACCCCAGAATGATAGCAAGTACATATCAAATGACACACTGTAGAACTGCCCGTTGAGGGCAATCAGGCAGAGAACTGATACATTCACACACATAAATTTGGTTCCCTCATAGATGAGGGAACCAAAATCCATCTGTTCAAAATCCAACCATCCGGAATTTCCGGATGGTTGGTAATTACGCAATTTGATAGTGGAGCCTATCCAAAGAGAGGTCTGTAAACACCAGCCAATACAGGGATGTTTCCTTCAATAGAACTTAAAAATTCCATAAGCTCATCTCGATCCATTACCTTATGATTGCCTTCACTATCAAAGTAAGCGAATTGCTCCACGGGAGAAAAATAGTGAAAGCCAATGCTGTGCTCCAGTTCCTCATTAAAAAAAGCACCAATGGCATTATCGAGACGGTAGTAAAGTGTATTAAGACGAGGGTTATCATAGACCCCAAAATAATCAAGCTGAGATTGTTTTTTCAGTTCATAAGAATCAGGTTCACGCTTTAATTGCGATAAAATGGATAACTTTGCTCGCTCCGCGATCTCTTCGTGAGTCATCATAAAACGCTTGGCAACAACAAATGAATGGATCACACCTCCATAGTTTTCGATATGGAAGTCGTACTCGTCATCCGGCCTCATATGCTCGATAGCTTTTTCTAGTGTAGACAGCACCTTACTACCACATAAATAAGCTATTTCGCTATCGTTAGCTCTAACTTCATCAATACAAGACGCATCTAAGAACTGAATTGGAGTGCGCTCCTCATGAGAAACAAAGAATTCATCATCCCCATTATCACCTGATAAATACATGAGATCAGATTTGGAGCTAAATGCAGAGCCACACCAGTGATTCCAGTTTTTATACCCGAGACATTTAGCCGTGGCGTGAAGCAGTTTTATTGGTTTGAGCGAGATGCTATGGTCTTGTTTCAAAACTGAGGAAAGGTTATCAGCAAATGAATTTGCAGCCTCTTTAGAGGCAAAAGTTACGTCATTAGATAGGTTTTTCATGTCAACTCCAATAGAGCGAGTTTATAGGATGCCCTGATTACCTAACATCGCTCCGGTTTACACGAAACATATTGGTTTAGATAAAAACACCTTTTTCACAGGGCGGTCTAGTCGAAGGACTGGTCAGAGATTTGAGCATCTTTCAGCGCGAAACCAAATTGACGATTAGATTTTCCTTTTCGTTACTCCATTTTTCCACTCCCAAACTGCCCAAAATGGACCATTACACGAAGTCTCTAACCTTTGCGACGTATTTGCCCAAAATGGGCTGATACAGAGTCATAATCTATGCACCTACCCTATTAGACTGGAAACCTCAAACAGGTCTAATTAAAGAGGGCAATACATTAATGAAACGTTCAGCATTGGCAATTGCTTTGATTGCAGCATTAAGCGGATGTGGTTCCGGTGGAGAAGATGGAGGAAGTAGTTCCAATACAAACACCAACCCAGGAACAAAATCTGGCTCTATTAAAATTGATAACATCTCGATAAAAGAAGGAAATTCAGGTAACAGTGATGCCAAAGTGCGTGTTACTCGTAGCGGTGGTAAAGATGGTGTAATTAAAGGTAAATACCGAACTACCCCTGGAACTGCATTATCAGATCAAGATTACCTGGAAACTGTTGGAGAATTTGAGCTTCAAGATGGCGTTACTCGGGTTGATTTGATCATCCCTATCATTGGTGATGTAAAGGATGAATATGATGAAACATTCTCCGTTCAAATTTTCGATGTTTCTGGTGCCTCCAGCATAGAGAGAGATACTGCTACCGTAACAATCACCAATGATGACTCCTCTCCAGAAATATCATTTACCTCAGAAATCAGAACCACATCAGAAGGAAGTGGTCGCGTTAAAATTCCGCTACAACTAAACACTTCATCAGGAAAAGATGTAAGCGTCAGTTACGAACTCAGTGGATTAGCTATTAACGGCCAAGATTATAGTGTCATCAGTGACAGCACTATTGTTTTCCCGGCTGGAACTACTGAGCAGTTTCTTGAGTTAAATATTGTTCAAGATGACGTTCCCGAAGGCGGTGAAACAATAAAAATTAAACTTACCGAGGCTAACAATGCCACACTCAGCAAACAGTTTGAGACCAGTGTTATTGTCGGTGGACAACAAAGTTTGAAACTCGAACAATAAAGATTAGAACTATGACAATAAAGTACGAAACTTTTCGGTGCCATTTGTCGTAGTTTGCCTTCTTCTCTGAGACGATTTTGCCCCATTCCTTCTCTGCGCGAAAGTCTACTCACAATTTGTGATTGTACGTTTGCCTTACTTGTAGTTATTCGAGGAAGTGTCGAAGTAAGCTTTTTAAAAATCATACGTCATTTTGCAATCTAATACCGATAACATCTCATTAAACTATTGATTATTAATTGAACTGTGATTGAAAAGGCTGCATGATAGGACTATGAAAAGCCGTATAAAATGCGTTATATGCGAAGGAGGATATATGACAAAGGAAGTTGCCGATAAGTGCTATATCGCATTAGGCATTGCTGCTGGAGATAGTATCTATCAGTACTTTTTCCGTACTGAAGAACCGTTTAATTTCTACAAGCCAATATTTATGTTCATAGTCGTTTTCCTTATTCTCATTACATTAAGCTTTGGCTTGAGGTTACTTAAACGGCTCATTTCTGCTCCTAAACGTGTTTAGAACGCAGTAAACCTTCATAAGAATAATTTGGTCAACAGGCTGTTGACTAAATTCAGGACAGCTCATTTGTGAAGCAAATTGTTTCGCAATTGACCAACAGGCTGCTGGACAAATCCCACTGCCCAATTTTGCAAGAGGCTCTTACAAAAAAACGAGTCAACACATTTATGCCCCAAAACAAGTCTAGTCGAGCGTCGCAAATGAGCGATCAGCGGACGGTGAAAAATGTTCAGCTGATACCGTTTTTATATCCAAAATCAACAAACTTCCCCCATATTCAGGTAAATGAGCAATTTGCGCATTTTTGTCCTTAGACCACGTCATTAACTTTCAAATATTTTCATAGCTAGCAAAAGGTTAGCTAATTTGATAAAAACGTATGAACCAGAAAAGTGAGCTATTACGTGGTAGAAATATGCGCGATTTGCACACTATTAAATTGTTGAACTAAGCCGCTGCGCGGAGTCGCAAACATCCCAATCAACGACCACACTTACCTTGAGATTTAACCCATTAATCTGGAGGTAACAATGAACTCTCTCATTGAACAAGTCGCCACTGAAATTGAACTCATGGGCTATTCACAACGAACTCGCGAGACCTACTGTGGTTGCTTACAGCGCATTGAGAACTATTTCAGTAAATCCTTAGCGCAAGTCACGGATGCGGAATTGAATCACTATTTTAATGAGCCTGAGGTGCGCCGATTAACCCGAGCGAGCCAATTGGTGCAAATTAATAGTGTCCTCTTCTTATTCAAACACATACTCCACCGGCCGTTGCAATTAGCCATCACTTTACCCAAGCAACGGCATAAGCCACCCCAATATTTAAGCCGACAAGATATCCACTTACTGATTCACCATTGCCAAGATTTACGTTTAAAAACCATGATAATGCTCAGTTATGGCTGTGGATTACGCTTAAATGAATTAACCCACCTCAAAGTGGCACAGATTGATGGGCAACGTAAAACGGCCTTTATTGAACACGGCAAGGGCAACCAGTCTCGTTATGTGGTGATTCCTGAGACGGTATTGCATCAACTCCACGTGTACTGGCAAGCCTATCACCCCAAAGAGTGGCTGTTCTATTCTCGCTGGTTAGCCTCCCAACCTCTCAGTAGCTCCACCTATACGAAGGCACTGAAAAAAATCGCCGCACAGCTTGGGCTTAAGGATAAAGTGAACGCGCATCAGTTACGCCATGCCTATGCCACGCATCAATTAGAGGCAGGGATGCCGTTGCATCAATTACAGCACCAGCTTGGGCATCGCAGCATTAAAACGACCGAGTGCTATCTGCATTGGTTGCCAGAGCTTGGGCATGGGGGCGTTGATTTACTAGCCAACTTGCAGTAACGCATGCCACCGCTTCATCTGGCGGATATTCTCAGCCAAGGATTACCGCATTACCAACAACAGCACCGATTAACCCGTCAACAATATCAAGTGTGTGCACATATCTTGGCGTGTAGAACAGGACAACTCGGTTATCAACAGTGGCGTTGTGACCAGTGTGGTCATGAGGAGCAATTTAGTTGTAGTTGCAGAGACCGGCATTGTCCTCGCTGCCAAGGACAAGCCACGCAAGCTTGGATTGCCAAACAAGCGATGTCACTGCTACCTTGCCCTTACTTTCACTTAGTGTTTACCTTACCGCATGAACTTAACCTAATCGCACACTATGCACCTAACGTGCTTTATCACTGTTTATTTAAGAGCCTTTGGCAAACACTCATGACATTCGCTGCCCATCGTCATCAGGGTCAACTCGGCATGACTTGTGTGTTGCATACTTGGGGGCAAAACCTCAGCCAACATATTCATGTGCATTGTTTAATCCCCGCAGGTAGCCTCAATCGACAATCGCAGTGGCAACCTATCACTAAAGGTTATCTCTATCCTGTTAAGGCTTTATCCACTGTGTTTCGAGGTAAAATGATAGCGGCACTCAAGGCACAATCCATAGCGCTACCGTCATTACCCGCCACTTGGTGCGTGTACAGCAAAGCCTGTGTCTACCCACATCAACTCTTGCACTATCTTGCACGTTATACCCGCAAAGGTGCCTTATCTGAATCACGATTAGTGAACTATAACGCCAGTCGTGTGCGCTTTCGTTACAAGGATTATCGTGACAACAATAAAACCAAATTCATGACCTTAAGTATGGATGAGTTCATTCGGCGCTATTTACAACATGTCCTGCCTAAAGGCTTTATGCGTATTCGCCATTATGGCTTTTTAGCCAATGCTTGTCGTAACAAGCGCATCCCCCTCATTCGAGCACAGTGCCGTGATTTAACCGATAAAATCGCCATGGATAACGTGGAAACCAAACTGCATTGGGTTTGCTCGCACTGCCATCAAGGGCAATTGATATTCGTCGCTATCGTGCTCCCCTTAACGCAACAGATAAGAGGATTGGATTCAAGTTAAACAATGATGACGTCAAACCATTTACGCAAATATTAGACTGAATGCCGCCTGATAGACTGGCGCTTGCGTGTGTAAAAAATACACTTGCAATTAACCAGAAAAGTAACGTAAATTAAGACCATTAATCGACTGAACGACAGTGACAATGGAATGCAATGATGAAGATAAATCGGATAACGTCATCAATCATCCTCAGGCTTAAAAAAGCAAATTCCATTAGCATAAATGATTCCAATACAGTGATTCACAAGTCGCCGTCCGTTCAACAAATGATTTATTTACACTCATGTGTAAATAAATACTAAAACGTTAGATTTCATGTTAGCTATAATTTCGCAATATTTAGTATAAAAACCATAACTAGGAAAAAAGATATGACTGAGAATGCCCAAAAAAATGCAAAACCTTTTTCTCAAACGTTTTTTCATGGAACCAAAGCAGATCTTAAATTGGGAGATCTTATAGAAACAGGGTTTAATTCAAATTTTGGACAAAATAATAAGGCTAAGTATATATTTTTGACAGCTACACTAGATGCTGCCATTTGGGGAGCAGAGCTTGCCCTAGGTAATGGTCGCGAAAGAATTTATTTGGTTGAGCCAACAGGTCCAATTGAAAATGATCCTGACCTAACGGATAGAAAGTTCCCAGGGAATCCAACTATGTCATATCGTTCAATCCATTCATTTAAAGTTGTAGGTGAAGTATCAAGCTGGCAGGGTCATTCAATAGAGCAAGTTAAAGCAATGAAAGATGGTTTAAATAAACTACATGAACAGGGCATTAACTCTTTAAATGAAATCTAACAAGTCGGTGCACATGACTGCTAACACGTCACTCGGTTTGCTCTGCCTTCGGCAGTTTAGCAAACTCTTCGTGCCTTAGTTTGCGCAGCATGTGACCTAGGCGTTAACAACGTCCGCAAATGGCACAGAGCCGTTGGTCGGCTCTAACTCATTTCTGTCCAAAAGCGAGTTTCAAACTTTGTTGTCACACTTTCGTTGGATAGCCACATTGATTGAATCTAAGTGTCGATCTTTATTGTCAGTATTGGGTTCTTTTAGCCACGATAGTAACGCACTTCGGAAATAGAAAAGTTTCAAACTTTAATGTCCTCCGACATTAAAGAGTTGGTTGCAGCAAAAGAAAAAGGCCGCTAGATAGTGGCCCTTTTTTCAAGTTTTTTTTTGTACTCAGCCCATATACGCTTAACCTGGCTTGTACTACACCCAGCAAGCCGAGCAGTTTCCTCAATAGTGTGATTTGGACGTAAAGAAAGGATAAGTTCATGTTGTTTGTGATTAGCCTTTCTTCCCTGGTACTTACCTTTTTTCTTTGCAAGCTCAATACCTTGCTTTTGCTTCTCTCGTCGGTCCTCGTAATCATCCCTAGCCATTTGCAAAGCCAATTTTAGTAATAGTTCCTGGACTGACTCCAATACAACTTTGGTAACACCACTGGCGCCAGAAACTAATTCTGTGAGGTCTACAACGCCAGGGACAGAAAGCATTGCGCCTTTGACACGAATTGAATCAATCAGCTTTTCAGCTTCCGGTAAAGGCAGGCGACTAATGCGATCTATTTTTTCAGCTATGACCACTTCACCAGGTTGCAAGTCGTCAATCATACGAAGTAATTCAGGGCGGTCTGAACGCGCTCCTGACGCTTTTTCTCGATAAACCCCAGCGACATAGTAACCAGCCGATTTAGCGCCCTCGATGATTTGTTCTTGGCGTTCTAAATCTTGTGATTCGGTACTAACTCGCAAATAGACCCTGGCTACTTTGTTAATTGTCATCATATATTCAAAATACCGATTTAATGTTTTTTCGACGTTTACGCGCTTCAACCTCTCTATTAAAGGTTTCCAATGTTTCTATTAGGTGCGCGTATCGTGTTTCTACATTTGAATACTCACTACTTTTAGTTAGTTCGAGAAGGTTTGCTACTGCGTCTTTAATTGGCACTTTGGCTACCCAAGAATCTTTCTCAAACGAAAACTCCCACGCTTGATTGAGGTATTCCTCAAAAGACCTTTGAGCCTTTTCGCGCATAGTCCAAATATGACGCTGCCTAAGCGTATGATCACTGTCCAGGTAGTGATTCTCGATATTATCGTTAATGTTTAACTCCCAAGATTCGGGAATGTTACGCATACGTGTAAAGTGCGCCGCAGTCACCCATAGACAAAACTGCTCTTTGGTGAAAATATCACTGTCTGAGTTCAGAGATTCCAAGACCTGAGTAGCGTATTTACTGCATTGGGATTTCATGTGCGCCAGTTCTTGAGCCTTGCGCTTTTCAATGCGAGCTTTCTTCTCTTTGATATGTGCAAATTTATGCTTGGCTTGACTCAAAGCTTGTGCCGCAACTTTCATAGCTTCGATTTCTTCTGGCTCAAACAGTTCTGTTGCTAATGGGTTCTCGATAACTTCTTTAAGCAAGCCGTTAGAAAGTTTTGTCAGTGCCGTTTGCTTTTTTCGAGCACGCTCAGAAGTCCAGTATTTAGTAAATTCCATATCAGACATTACTTTTCCTCTCTGATTTATTCTTATTGAAAGTCTCAAAAACTGTGATTATACCTACTTGTACTGTCCACTATCGAACTTGCTTAATATCATCTTCGGGACTTGCTAAATTCGCAGCATATAGCATTCTGCGCCATGCGTTCGCATCAATTTCTCGGTGTTCTTTTTTATCGCTTGCA
This sequence comes from Vibrio sp. 704, assembly GCF_033339295.1. Classification (NCBI taxonomy): domain Bacteria; kingdom Pseudomonadati; phylum Pseudomonadota; class Gammaproteobacteria; order Vibrionales; family Vibrionaceae; genus Vibrio; species Vibrio sp. 704. The sequence goes on from NZ_JAWOUH010000020.1 coordinate 11,136, forward strand.
GTTTCCCATTTACGAACAATAGAACAACCTTTGGGACTTACCGTCTTACCAAGAAAATAGCCAAGTTTTGCTTGAGACAAACCAAGATAAACTCGCAGCCATTTTATTTGCTCTGGTGTCGGTGAAAGATAATCAGGATCACTCAAAGGCAAAGTGCATTGAGAGTTCATTAGATCATCTAGCGTCATTTGCGGTTCAAAGCCGCTGTATAGTGTTTTATCTTCACTCATATTAACAAACCCTTAGAGCGCGACACAGTGTGCCGCGCAGTCATAACTAAATTATCCCATGCTCAGAGAACGCATAAGTTTCTTCAACACTGACCACGATGTGATCCAAAGTACGAACATCAACCAACTCCAAAGCGTCTTTTATTCTTCGTGTAATACGACGATCAGAACTAGATGGGGTTGCAACACCTGACGGATGATTGTGAGCCAGGATCACAGCTGCGCCATTGTGTTTGAGAACGGATTTTACAACCTCACGCGGATATACAGAGGCACTATCAATCGTTCCCTGAAAAAGCTCTACGGCTTCAATTAGTCGGTGCTGATTATCGAGTATTAGCAGCATGAAAATTTCACGCTCAGATGTAGCAAGTCGAGCCTGGCAAAAGCCTTTAACTAGATCAGGACTGGTAAAGGCATCACAAGTTTTGATTTTTTTTGCAAAAATAGCGGCTGCTTGGTCAATGATGCTTTGTTCTTCTGGTGTAAACATTGCGTTTCTCCATTTATAGGTCATGGAACATTCCCGACCTTTCGTAAACAATTATACCGCCCCGCTGTGGCGGTGTCTACTTTTTTTAATTTATTTCTTCATTATTTCCAATGTGCAATAAGACTTTAGGGCTAACGCTCCACTCAAAAATTGATAGCATTTACTCTTGGCGTAAAAACAATCATGTGTCTTTTTAAGAGGTGTTCATTTTAGGTATGCTCTATTTACCTAGTGAATGTTGATAGGACAATATAAGTGAACAGCAAGGCTATTTGACCAGCCCAATTTAACCAACCCAAATTGGCTAGGTTAGGCTGTTTTCTAGCAGCTAAAAGGAATAAAGCTATTGGATTTCCTTCCTGGCGTAATTTTCATCGAGTATAGGGGTCACACGACGATTCGGAAAACATTGTACGTTAAGAGCCTAACGCAATGATTATCTTAGCCAAGATAACCAGTTTTCGATGGGTAAACCCAAAAACTACTCACAAGAGTAAGCTGAAATGAAAAGAGCCGACAAAAATCGGCTCTTTTTTAAGTCTGAAGCCCAATGGAACGAAAACGTACGCTAAGCTTCTTACCCATATAAAATCATCATACTTTCCTATAGCTGCTAACACAGATCAAATGAAACTCTCAATAATCCGGTCTACACATGCTTGATTAAACTCTGCAAAATCAATTGCTTCACCCATAGAAATAAGCTGTTCTCTGGTTGGGTAACGTAATGTTCTTAGGTCTGTAGCATTTACTTGAGTATGACCGTTCATCTGACGGAAATACTTATCTACTAACGTGCTGTTAAGGAATACCCATAGACCTTTTGCAAGACCATCATCTAACGGCTCACCCAATGCATGAAAGTAATTTGTTTTATTTTCAAAACCCACTACTTCAACATCAGCAATATCAGCTGTGTAGATTGACGCAACGATTCTACGTTTCTCTTCTTTAGCGGTCAGTCTGCGAGTTAGAACATAAGTTCCGTTTTTAACCATCAGGTTAGCTGTGCTTTCGTTGTTTAAAAGTGCGTTCGGCTTTTTGGCATTTTCTACTGGCCATTCAATCGCACATTTTTGTAAATGTTGTGGAAAGATTAAAGGCACTGAACCATCAACAAAGTCGGTGCTTAAATTTTCTCTAGTGCGAAAATCTACAACTTTACCTGTGCTTGCCTGAATACCAAGATCTTCAAGTGAACACGGTAAACCACCTGCTCTAGTTGCTACGCTCTGTTCTTCTTCATCAGTGATGATATGAATAAAACGCTCTGGATTGTTTTCACTTACTACTCTGTCAAAAGGCACTTCATAAACATACGGGCTTGGATCTTCTGCACAAGAGCTAGAAGTGACAATAACCGTGTCTCTTTGTGGTTCACCTTTTGTTAAGTGATAAATAACGTTTTCCTGCAGCACTTTATCAGCCTTGAATGCTGATTTACGGCTATTAAAAACATGAATTTTGTTGATTGAGCAAGAGTCTAATAACAATCTACGGAAATCGTTGAAGTATGGACCGTTACAGAATGAACGGGGAGTGATTGCGACAAGTTCACCGCCTTCTTCTAATAATTTTATCGCTAACCCTACAAACGCTGAGTATAGATTTCCAGTTTCAAAACTAACCTTTCTTAGTGCTGCTCGCTCAGTGCCTTTTGAAGAAATTTTTAAGTAAGGTGGGTTAAGAATGACTTTGTTATATTTAGGTTTGAAATTGTCGTTTAAGAGCTGTTCAACTGAGTGTTGAATAAAATCATCTTCAACTACGGTTTGATCCCACTGGACACCATATGATTCACACGTATTTGAACAATGCTTTAATGTATCAGACAGGTAATGATTCATTACGCTTGATAGTTCGAAGCAAGTTGAATCAATGCTTGTTGCATCGTTCTTAACTCGCTCAACAAACGCAGCCGTTAACGATCCTACTCCTGCTCCTGCATCAAGTAGACGGTGTTCACCATCTACATTTTCAAACATATCAGCAAGAAGCTTAGATACAGCAGAAGATGACATAAACTGACCTAATTTCCCTCTAAGCTTTTCATCGAGTTTTCCATTTGCCGCAACTCGGTTAACATCCGCAATATCATTTAAGTTAAGGGGTAAATTTTGAGCCAATTCAGTCATATATGTTTTTTTATACAGTTGTGTGTTGGACGGGCAGTATCGCAAAAAACCTGCACAAAAGGAAGAAAAAAACCTGCACATAGGTTACATTGTGGGATCTGTTAGTTTACTGGCTGATAAATAAAGAAAATGAGAGACAAAAAACTAGAACAAGCTAAAGAAATTCTCAAAGCTTTAGGCTTGCCAAAACAGCAATACAACGACAGATCCGCTTGGGTCTTTCTTGCTCTTGCTAATGTAAAACCAACTGACGATTGGAGTGTAGCGACAGCGCCACTTTTACCGACTGTTGATATTATGAGTTTTATACGCTCAGAGTATGGAAAAGATTACCAACCGAACTCTCGTGAAACGATTAGAAGACAAACACTCCACCAGTTCGACCAAGCTCAAATCGTTGATAGAAACCGTGATAATCCTGCTAGAGCTACAAATAGCAAAGACAATAACTACTCATTGAATCAACCTGTCATCGAGATTCTACATACTTATCCTAACGGTAATTGGAAAGAGCTTGTGAAGAAGTTCCTTTCTGATGTTCCAACGCTGCAAGAGATGTATGAACGCACTCTTAATAAAGAGAAGATTCCTGTGCTCTTACCTGACGGTAATGAAATCAAGCTGTCCCCAGGTGCTCATAACCAACTTCATGCTGATATTGTTCACGAATTTTGTCCTAGATTTGTGGGGGAAGGTGGTAAAGTCCTCTATATCGGCGATACAGCGAGTAGCCGTGATGAAGGTGGTAAACATATGGTTCTTGAAACTGAATATCTTGAATCATTGAACGTCCCTCCTATGTCTCACGACAAGTTGCCTGACGTTGTTGTATATGATGAAAAACGCCAATGGTTGTTTTTAATTGAAGCTGTAACGAGCCATGGACCAGTCAGCCCTAAACGATGGCTAGAGCTTGAAAAAGCTTTGAACGGTTGTTCTGTGGGGCGTGTTTATGTCACCGCATTTCCCCATAGGGTTGAGTTTAGAAAAAATGCAGCAGACATTGCTTGGGAGACGGAGGTTTGGATTGCTGATAATCCAGATCATATGATTCACTTCAATGGTGACCGATTTCTTGGGCCACACAATAACAAACCTGAGATTAGCTAACGTTCTTCTCCTAGAATTAAATAACAAAGGTAGCGAGGAATACCTTGCTGCCTTTTAGTATTAACCCTCTTACAGCGATTATTCCTTTATAAATATAAAGTTACGTTCTTAGCGTACAATATTTTCCGAATCGTCGTGTGACTGTCGGTGGACAACAAAGTTTGAAACTCGAACAATAAAGATTAGAACTATGACAATAAAGTACGAAACTTTTCGGTGCCATTTGTCGTAGTTTGCCTTCTTCTCTGAGACGATTTTGCCCCAAAGCTAGCTAGATGCTATTGCATGTCTTATTAGTATATCTAACTTGAAATGTCATAATTACTATTTGAGCCACTTGTAGCACCATCCATCACTCATGAGCAATTTCCTGATTTTTGCTCTGTCATTAGCTTTAGCTCGCATATATATAGAGCGTATTTCTTGCTCATAAGAATCAGATTCAAAACCACGGTTAATCGCTTTTTGATACCACTCATGACCTTGGGAGATATCTCCACTCAACATTTTGCACGCACCAATCAAAGTGCATGGGCGGTAGTCCTGTAGAGTCAATTCATGAGCCTGTATGCCAAATTCGATAGCTTGTTCTAGCATATTTAAATCACGTTTAACACCGCCAGCCGTAGTAAGCAAAGCAGATTTTAACTTCTTATTTCCATTCGCAAATTTGAATGGAAAGTGCTTATTCACCAAGGTTAGGGCTGTTTTTGCCTTATCTGCTTTACGATAATCAGCAAGAGCATTAACCAAGTTCCACGGCTTATTGGTCGTATTCCATATTCGCTTGGAGTTCTCTGCGCGACGAAGGTAATACATGCTATTCACCTGATCATTCTCAAAGCCCTTCTGCTTAAGCCACAAGTAGTCGGCATCAGTGATCATACCTTTGTTGAGAGTCGTGAGAATATAAGCTGCTTTAGAGTGCCTACGAATCGAACTAATATTGAGTGAGGGGAAGTCGATGAATTGCTTATCATACTTAGCTCTAAGATCTGCAAACATCTTGTCAGACGCTATTTGCCGCTGTTTTAGCTTTTGTTCCTGTGCTTTTTGTTGCTCGATTCTTTGCTCTTGAGGAGTTTTTGTCGTGTTATATTTAGCGAGTTTTGACTCGATAAACTCTATATTCGTTGAAAACTCAGCACCTTCAACTGACTTACGTTTTTTCACACAAACCTTCAGGCTCAAGAACTCACTAAACACATCAGGGTGATCTTCAAGCAATGAATTCAAGATCGCTACATACTCTAAACCCATTGCACTTGTTATACAGTTGGCTTCATCGAGTAATGGTTTATCGAGCACGCTGCCATCTATAGCTTCAGATAAAAGCTTCAACCAAGCATGGTGAAGTGGGAATTGAACTCGATCAAACAGCCTAATTACTTTAGTGACCAACATAACGATTTAATCTCCATCCTCGTTTAAAGCACTGTCCATCATAAAGGGGCCATGCTAAACCGCACCACCAATTATAGCGGCTGAGTTTTTCGAATTTTCTATACTTGAAGTTATCCATACTCTACTAATTTAGTAAAGTCACTGAAACGAAATTGTCCAAAAGCGAGTTTCAAACTTTGTTGTCACACTTTCGTTGGATAGCCACATTGATTGAGTCTAAGTGTCGATCTTTATTGTCAGTATTGGGTTCTTTTAGCCACGATAGTAACGCACTTCGGAAATAGAAAAGTTTCAAACTTTAATGTCCTCCGACAGTTATTATCCTTGGAGACTTAGTGTTAAACGATACTGGCGTCACCAGATATGTAAATGGGAATGACTTCGATGCCCAAGGCGCACCTAATGATCTTCCTGGGCAAGATGCTGAATTTGGCGCTGATACTGACTCACCAAACTACTTAGATGGTTATGCAGGTTTCTCTTTTACAAAATTAGACGTTTCCGGAAACCACCTTCCTCATACAGCGACGGCATGGTCATGTGTCTTGGATAACCGAACAGGGATCGTCTGGGAAAACAAAGGTGATGCAATTACTGATATTCCATCTTCACTTTCGGAAGCAGAATTCAAAGCCCTAGTAAATGATGCTTGGCGTGCCAGCAGAAACCCAAGCTCAAAGGATTATGTTCCTTACCCTTATTATCACTGGCATCAAAACTGGCAAGCTAAAAACTACCTATACACCTGGTACAGCAAAGATAGAACTAATGACGGTGGCAGTGCTGGTGGCGCTTCACTAGAATTCCAAAACCGTAATGCTCCTGTTCACGATAAGGCACAATGCGCGTTCCCTACGACAGATAACGCTGGCTATGTAAAAGTCACATCATGTAGTACCGATGACTACATTCGTGCGGCCAACGAGCTAGCCGTTTGTGGCTATAAAGATTGGCGATTACCTTCCATTGAAGAGCTACGTTCTATTGCCAATTATGAAAACAGTCAAACACTGCTCGATACCGACTATTTCTATAACTACGAAGGTGGCGCACCGATTTGGTCTGGAACCCCGAGTTCAAATGGTGAAGGTACAGCATGGTGCATGGACTCAAGCAATGGACAAGCTAAGTTGTGTCATAAACAAAGCAACTCGGCGAGCATTCGTTTAGCAAGAGGAGGGAAACAGTGATGAAGTCCAAACTAACCGTTGCGGCAAGCATTCTTTGTCTTGTAGGGATATCAACTCAAACTTACGCACAGACTTGTAAGTCAGATATTATCGCTCCCACCACCAATATAGAGCAATTTACAGTACATAAAGACGGCACAGTTACTGACGCCGCAACAGGCTTGATGTGGACCACTTGCACTATGGGACAAAGATATAGTGCCGATAACTGCATTGGAACTCTAAAATCATTTCCTACTTGGTCTGATGCGTTACTAGCTGTGGACGACGCTAACAGCAGCAATTTACTAGGGTACTCTGACTGGAGACTACCCAACATTAAAGAGCTTGGTTCCATTGTCGAAAGGTCATGCTCAGCTCCTGCGATCAGATTGGAGGTATTCAAAAGCACCCCAAAAGTACTTTATTGGTCAAACACTCCTGACAGCAAGGTTAACCCTCAGTTGAAAGCGCGAGTTATTGATTTCAATGAAGGAACTGAGTTCGCATCGTTAGCACAATCTAATATATATCTGCGGCTAGTTCGTGACCTTAAAGAAACGTCCAACTAATTCCATCGTAAGCCCCGGATTTTATTCTGGGGCGTTCCCATAGTGAAGTACACGCGATGAACAAAACATTACCACCTGATACCCCAGAGCAAGCCCGAATCACCAACTATCAAGGAAACCAACTGATAGTTAGGGCCTATGCTGGCACGGGAAAGACAACAACCCTCATCAAATATGCTCTTGCTAATCCTCGCCTAAGAATGCTGTATATCGCGTACAACCGAGCGATAAGAGATGAAGCTGCGGAAAAGTTTCCCCGAAATGTTACGTGCAAAACCTCTCATCAACTAGCATTCGCATCTGTTGGACGTATGTTTGCGCACAAATTAGTGGGAAACATTCGCCTGACCGATATAGCACAAGCGTTAAACACAAAAAACTGGACTCTTGCAAGAGACTGCCTGGATACGCTAAATGCATTTATGTGCAGCGCAGATGACCAAATTCTGTATGACCATTTCGAAAGAGCAGATACTGGATTACTACTAACAACAAAGCAAGAGAGATACGTAATAGAAGTCGTTCAAAGTGCAGAAGATATTTGGAAGAGGATGTGTGAACCTCAAGATCCTTTCCCTATGGTTCATGATGGATACTTAAAGCTGTACCAATTATCTCACCCCAATTTATCATTGAGATACCAGGTAATCCTCTTTGATGAAGCACAGGACGCTAACCCAGTAACTAGTGACATTGTAATTAGGCAGCGCTCAAGGACTATTCTTGTTGGAGACGTCCACCAGCAAATCTATCGTTTCAGAGGTGCAAATGATGCGATGAATAACCCCCGCTTCTCGAACGCAGATCAACTCTACCTCACACATAGTTTCCGATTTGGGCCTAATGTAGCGATGGTTGCTAATGCCCTTCTCGAACTAAAAGGAGAGACCAAGCCGGTAATTGGGCGCGGAGCTAAAGATCAGGTTCTTATGATGCTACCTCAAAATATCGGGCATCATGCTGTGTTACACCGCACGGTAATGGGAGTTATTCAAACTGCTTTGGGCTACACAGGTGCGGGACATAAAGTTTTCTGGGCTGGTGGTATAGAGTCTTACCAAATCGACTATCTGGAAGATATCTTTTGGTTCTCACGTGAAGAAAGAGAACGTGTCAGAAACAAGCAGATACTTAATGATTATGAGGACTATCAAGAGTTCACCGAGATAGCTCGTGCGACTCAAGACAACGAGATGTTTAGAGCGATGGCAATTATCGAAGCCTACGAAGATCTTCCTGAACATCTTGCGATATTACGCCTTAACACCGTAAAAGACGAATTGGTTGCAAATGTCACTGTGTCTACCAGTCATAGAGCAAAGGGACTGGAGTGGGATTATGTCCAACTATTTGATGACTTCCCTGACGTTTTGGACCCCGAGCTAGAACCTGAGGCACGGGATGATGAGATCAATCTACTTTACGTTGCAAGCACGAGAGCCATGCGAGCACTTGCGCTTAACGCTTCAGTGGAAATGGTGATCAGGTACATCACCCATAAGCGTCAACTTGAAAAGATTCAGCAGGAAGAAGCAACTAACAATCAGTCAGAACACATAAAAACAGCCTAATCGACCAAAAATACAACAATAAAACCTCCCCTAATTGCCCTAAATGGGAGGTTTCAGATGCATTCCTTAATCCTCCCCCCCGTTACCATATGCCTGAATGGGAAAATATGTGTGGTGACATGAACAACAAGACTTTAAAGAAAGCTACTTTAGCGCTGGCATTGATAGCCTCAATGCCAAATATCTCCGTAGCAGAAGACAGTAGGCCCGGCTTTTACGATAGAAAGGCGGAAGGATGGTTTTTCTATGAAGTCGAGCCAGAAGAAAAAGAAGTACCTAAACCTAAGCCAGTAGCAGTGCAACCTCCCCCACCACCTCCTGAGCAAGAACAGATGGCCCAGAGTGAAGGACCTGAATATTTTTCTGCTGCGTGGTTTAGAGAGAACTTACCTAAATACAAAGATGCTTGGTGGGATAACCCAACCATTGAGAACGCTAAAGCTTTTGCTTACATGCAGCGATTCGCAATGGATCGTTCAGAACAAGCGCAAGATGCATATGAACTGGCTATTTTAGGTGATCCTTATCTTGATGAAGTGTCCAGAAGACCTTATGCCACGTTCGCATCTCAGCAAGTAGATAGTAAGGCTGGGAAGGAAAGGCAGACATTACTTGGGACTGTAGCAAGTCGTGTGGGTCTATTTTTCTTCTACCAGCCAAACTGCGAAATGTGCGAAATACAGGCTCCAATAGTCAAAATGCTTGAGCAAGGATATGGATTTACTGTCGTGGCAGTATCTTCTGACGGCACCCCTTTCCCAGGAAACATTTTCCCCGAGTTCAAAGTAGATAACGGCCATGCCGAACAGCTAGGTGTCGTCACCTACCCAGCTTTATTCTTAGCTTCACCAGATGGGAGTTTTGCTCCTGTTGGGCAAGGGGTAATGTCACTTCCAGATACAGCCAATCGAATTCTAGTTACTGCTCGCCGAGCAGGTTGGATCAGTGATGACGAATTCAACAAAACAAGAGCACTGGTTAATACCGACAACAACATTGCGGAAATTCTTACCGATAAAACAGGTGAGGCTTCCTTAGAAGAAATCATGACGGATGATAAAGGGAACTATATCCCGCCGGAACAATTGATGGACTTCATCCGCGAAAAAATTAAGGAGAAATAAGATGTTCAGAAAGAACAAGCTGCGGAAGAAAGCTCTCGCTATTTGCGTAGCATCCGTTCTGTGGACAGTACCGAGTATATCTACAGCTAACGGCTTAAAGTCTGAAATGGACGCCCTTTTCAATGAAATGAGCAATGTCACTCAACCAGGTGTATTTGAAACACAGCGTCGAGGGGTTCTGGCTGGTGGTCGATACACCACGAAAACACGCATATTTAATGAAAACCTAGTGTCATTCACACCTCCATCATGGAAAGCTGGTTGTGGTGGTGTTGACCTATTTGGGGGCTCATTGAGCTTTGTTAACGCAGAACAAATCGTCACTTTGCTGCGTTCGGTAGCTGCAAATGCAAAGGGATACGCATTCCAATTAGCATTGGATAACGTCTTTCCTGATGGTGCAAAATGGATAGAAAACTTCCAAAAGAAAATACAACAATTAAACCAATATTTGGGTAATTCTTGTCAACTTGCACAAGGTATCGTAAATGACGCTACCTCTTCATTCGATGTTAAACACAAAACTGACGCTTCCATTACAGCTACCACAACGGGTCTGTTTGACGATGTATTCTCATCTAAGCAAGAGCAAGGCGGTTCTACACCACTCGAACAATTGAAATCAAACAACCCAGATGAGTACAAGAAAATGATTGGTAATATCATCTGGAAGCAATTGAAGAAAAATAATGCAAACGCATGGTTCACATACGGAGACAACACATTACTAGAAGCCATAATGTCTGTGACGGGAACAGTAATAATCGGTGATATTGTTAATGATTCACACGCAAGTATTACGGAAAAAACGACACCAATCACCACTTTACCTGGCAATAAAATCCAAATTTCAGATCTAATCACTGGTAGTAACGTTGAAATATACTCATGTGGTTCAGATACTGAAAATTGCCTAAGCGCTGGGGCAACTGGTGGCGGTGTTAAAACCGTCAACATCACAGGCATAAAGAGCCAAATTGAAGATATGCTTATTGGTTCAAGTACATCTACAGGTATTATTTTCAAGTTTGCTAGTAATGCTGGAACACTATCAACTAGCGAGCAAAACTTTTTAGCTAGCTTACCTGTTGGTATAGGTGCAATCATCCGAAATCTTTCTGTTCTATCTAAAGACTCTGCAATGTTATTTGCCTCAGAGTCGTCTGGAGCGATTTCTCTAGCAATGATGTATTCATTTACTAATGAGCTTTTCAGAGCTGCATTTATTGCTATATCAAACAGTGATAGTCCTTATAAACAGCAAGCGTTGGAAGTATTACGTGAATCTCAAGCCAACATGAGAGCCGAATACTCAATTCTTACAGCTCAATATGGAGATCTCTCTTCTCAAATCGAAAAGTACAACAACCTCCTAAATAACGTTCGAAAGCAAAAATATATGTTATCGACGCTAACTAAAGCACCAAGAACAAAGGAGTAAAACTTCATGCCTGAATTTACTATTTACTCCATTGGCGACTCAGCATTTCTTGAGCAGATATTAATTGCTGTAGCCATGATCACGGGGACCAATGACTTCACCAAGATGGTCAGTGTTGGGTTGCTTATTGGTGTAGTGATGATAACCGTTCAATCTGTTTTCCAAGGGGCAAAACAGATCAATATTCAGCAAATTTTTATGGGGTGGCTACTATACGCCTGCTTCTTCGTACCGACTTCATTAGTCAAGATTGAAGATGCTTACACCGGGCAAGTTCGTCCTGTGGCAAACGTGCCGATTGGTATAGGCTTTGCCGGAGGTGTTATATCGAATGTTGGCTACACCCTAACAAAATTATTTGAGACTGGTTACGGCATTATCGTACCCAATGTTACTGAAACTCACTTTTCTGAAACACTCAAGCTACTGAATGATGTAAGACGCGGTGTGTACGATAGCGCTATTTTTACAGCCCTAAACCAAGAGCAAGGTGGTGGCTATGTTGATGTTCGTCGCTCAGTTTCTAATTACATTAGAGAATGTACGCTAACAAAAGTAGATCTCAACCTGATGAGCTTAGATGAGCTTCTAACACTCCCTTTAGATCAAGCCTTACAATTCAATTCTTCACTATACGGAACGCGTGTATATCTAAACGCGTCGAATCCCGATGGTGGTGATTTTACTTGTAGTGAGGCATGGTCTACAGCTGAGGGGGTTGGCATTGTTGGGGCATTAAATAACCTAAGTGGGTCCAATGTAAATAACGCTTTAAACAATCTACTTGGTGTAGATCCTACCTATACAGGTGTAAATGCTCTAACAAAGATAGCTGACTCATTACAAGCAGTAGGAGCAATTTCCACCTCAGCAGTAGAATATACAAAAGTCGCTCTACTAGAGCCTTTGTATTATGAAGCAGCTGCCGGACGATACCAGGACCTTCAAGACTATGGTTCTGCATTGATGATTAACCAAGCGATTCAACAGCGAAACACTCAATGGGCAGCAGAGCAATCTATGTTCATGTCAGTCGTCAGACCGATGTTAACGTTCTTTGAAGGTTTTGTTTACGCGATAACTCCTATAATGGGCTTTATCATCGTTATGGGTTCAATGGGAATGACGTTGGCAGGAAAATACTTCCAAACGGTTCTCTGGATACAGCTATGGATGCCAGTTCTATCTATAACAAACCTATTCATTCATACAGCAGCGACTAATGAAATGGCAAGCCTGTCTACACCAGGCTTAAACTCAATGTATGCATTATCCTCAACAGGAGACATTCTACAGAACTGGATCGCTACGGGGGGAATGTTAGCAGCAGCCACTCCTATTATTTCACTATTCATAGTGACAGGATCAACATACGCATTTACCAGTCTAGCTAACAGGGTTAACGGTTCTGATCATGTCAATGAGAAAATTCAGTCGCCTGACGCTTTGAATCAAGGCCCAGTAATGAACAGTCAACCTGCATATAACCACAACCAATTTAGTGGGACGATGGCAACAGGAGCGGAAAGCATGATCAGTTCATTTTCTCTTGGCTCATCTATTGGAAGCGGGGTTAGCTCAGCAAGGGCAGTACAAAGCCAGAAGTCAGAAGCATTCTCAGACACCCTTGGCCGAGGTTTTTCTCATGGCGTATCACAAGACCAAGCATACTCCCGTCTTTCTAGCATTGGCCGAACAATCGGTTCACAAAACACTCAACAAAGCCAGTTGGTTAATCAACAAGCTAAAAGCTTCATGGATAAGTTTCAAGTTGATGATCAACATGCCGATGCTGTAAAAGGCGCGTTCGCAATGCAGGCTACAGGCTCTTTAGATGTAAAAGAAGCTGCGGCAATGGTAATGCCACTGATGGGCACCGCTCGTGCAGCAGTAAAAAATGCAGTTAAAGGTCCCTCCAAAGGAACTGGTTTGGCAACTATACCTTCTCAAGAGGATGGAGCCAAAGGCGGTGGTGGTGATATTGTAGGTCTAACTGCTCAAGCCCAGGGAAAAACGGAATCGTCTGCAACAGATACGTCAACATGGTCTGCCAGTGATGTATCGCAATTCATGAAAAATGTTTCATGGGGGAAGACTGATTCTCAGGCACTTACCAATCAATTAGCTCATGGCATTAATAGACAAGGTGGCGAATCCTTTAAACAGTCATGGGGTGATAATTTATCTCAAAATCTATCTAAGTCTGCACAAGAGCTTGTTTCTGCCACTAATGCATATACAACAATGGATCAATTGCAAAACTCTATGGGCTCGATGACAAATAGCGACTTTAAAACATTGGGTGGCGAAGTCGCTCGCTCGCCAGAAGCAATGGATTACCTCAACCAACATTATCAAAATGCACCGGACTCAGTTCGAAAAGAAGCGGCAAATCTCGAACAAAGATATCGTGGTTATGGCATGGACCCAGGTGTAGCTAAAGCGGCAGCTAGACTGACAGCTATGACAAATACCAACAACTATCAGCCAGGGCAACAAGTTGGAGGCTTCCAAGCTGCTGTTAGTGCAATCAACTTAGCTACCGGGAGAAATAGCGGATTTGAAAGCGACCCTCTACAGTACAGCGGCCTCACTCCTCCGACTGTGCCAGAGAATTTAGGGCAGACAGTTGGCAGCAACGTTGGAAGCGGTCCTGTTTTACCTTCCAATTTTAGGGAGAACACAATCAGTACGTCTGGCACAGCTCCGGTAACAGAAACGCCACCAACACCTCCTGTTACTCCGGTAACTGGCGAACATGATGCAAACCTCCAACAATTAGGCAATCTTGCAAATCAGACTAACCGAGCTGTTTCTAGCCCAGAAGAGCAAAAAGCAAGAAATAATATGCTCAATGCTTTGCCGGATATGTCATGGAGCGCTTCCACTTGGGGGGCAGTAGACAATACTGGAGACTGGTTGGCTCGAAGAGCTGAGCAAGTTGGTGGTGCAGCAGTAGCTGGTGGACAGGCGACAGCGAGCGATTTTTCAAATGCAATGGATCAGTTGCGAACCATGACACCAGAACAAAGGGACCAGTTTATCGAAGCGACTCAACGTGGTGACGACTATATATCCGAAGAGTACGGCTTTGGCGGAGAAATGGCAGTTGCAGCGGCAAAATTAGGTCGTAATGTTATTGGCGCAGCAGCTAGCGGTTACAACGCAGCCAAAGAGTGGTTAACGGGAGAGTCGGATCTCTCAGAAGCAGCTAAAGGAATGAGCTTAGAACAACGAGGGGCATTCTACGCAGCAGCGGCAGCGTCGGCAGCGGAAGCTGGCGGTAGTGCAGCAGCTAATTTCATGGAACAATATGGAGATGAATTCAAGCAAACTATGGCTGAGCTCGGGACATCGAGATACGGTTTAACAAACGAACAAGCGGCTGTTTATGCTGAATCTTTTGATACTAACCAAGATAGAATGAGTCAAGCTGTTAACAACTTAAAAATGCAGTATGCTGAAACTGATGCTAATGGTTCAGTAATGATGAATGAAGATGGCAGCCCTGTTTTATCTCAACAAAACCAAGAGTTTACAGACCAACTTGTGAATGTTTTACAAAATGCAGGTGACGCTGGAGATAGATCAGGAAGTTATCTTACTGCCGTTCGTGGCTACAACATTGCAAATCAGCAATTCGATTAATTCTTCCCTTTCACCCGAATCCAAAAGGAGCACCAAGTGCTCCTTTTTATTTAGAAGGTATTAAAAGGATTACCATTTGAATCTACATCCATACCTTTGTGGCCCATCATTGGCAAACCTGTAGCGGGATTGTGTCGTTTTTTCTTTGCGCATCTCCCAGTTCCTATTTTATTAACACCACCAGAATAAACAGCGCGCATCCCAACGAAAAGAATAAAAGCCATCATTGCTACCAATGCTACTTGCCACTGTATGTATGCGACAGCAGACCAGAAAACAATCGCTGCAAATGGACTTTTATGAACCAATAACACAAACCCCAACGTCCAGTACATTACAGGAACAGACATCAAAGCCCATCCCCAAGCAGTATCCGCTGCCATAACAAACCCCAGCAGCAACAGAAACAAACCGATAATATTAATGACATGCTTCATGCTCTTACCCTCAACGAATTTCATAATACCAATATAACACAGAATCAAATAATGCAACCATGAATCCGTCTTCTACTACTCACTTTCACATGTGAAAGTGCCTATAACGCCATCTTCATATAGAAAAATATGAAAAATGTGACTTTCACTCAGCAAAAATGTGATGAATACGCTAAATATAATAAAGAACCATTTGTGAAATCAGTTGATTATAATTTTATTAGTGGTTAAAATGCACCCTATTCGGTCAAATGTAATGGTTGCAATTGCATCTGATCCCATCTGCAAGTCAGAGTATTAATAAGAATCACCCTTAGGGTTAGTTGTGAATTTATTAGGAACCAGCGCCCGCTCGGTTCCTAAACCTTATTTAGCTTACTACACACACGTAGAGTACATTCCTTTTTGGTACTCTGCCTCTTCGTACCACTCCCCCGAATGGTACGCCTATAGCCCATGACTCCAACCCAACTGGGCATAAAATTCTAGCAGGTCAAAAGCACCTGCATAAAAATTAAACTTCAAATTTCAATTCGCTTACTGCAAAAAACGTTACCACGCAAGATAAAACTATTTTTAAAGTTTTTTTCTGTTGATAGGCTCACTTTATGATCCTATAAATAAGGTCATAATACGTCAAGAAATGTCAACAAACGACAAGAAAGCAACTTTAAAAAGAGTTTGGTAATAGAGAGACAAAGGATGTATTTGAATAGCGAAATTCCCCAAAACGAAGAACAGAAACGCAGTTGGATAAAGTATCAATTAAAGATACAAGGGAAATCCCTGGCATCCCTGGCAAGGGAGCACAAAACATCTCGACAAGTACTTTCTAACACTTTGTACGAACCGTCCCCGCGCTGGGAGTACGTTATCGCACAAGCGTTAAACAAAAAGCCTACTGAGATATGGCCGGAAAGATACGAAGACGGATTACCAAAAGAAAAATTGAAAGTTTAAGGGATCACCCCGAAGGACTGGCTAGGAAAATAAGGGTTTTCATATATGGCAAGGGTCAAGAAGTTTATAGCAATTACGTTGCTCGGGATGTCTAGCGTAGCAAACGCGATTGACTTAACTGGTACAGTATTCGAAAAGGCAGCAATAAAACACGGTGTAGAAGCGAAGCTTTTGTACTCTGTTGCGTTGGCTGAGTCAGCTACAGGTCGAGGTGATGGAAACATTAGCCCTTGGCCTTGGGCATTAAGGACACTCAAAGGTGGTCCTCATTACGAGACCTCTCTCGAATCAGCCAAGTTAAAACTCGATGCACTTCTCGCTCAGCACGGAAGAAATGTTGACGTAGGTATGATGCAAATCAATCTGCGTTGGCATGGAGATAAAGTAAGTTCTCCAGATGAGCTCTTGGACCCTGCTAAAAACGTTGACGTCGGAGCTGGTTACTTAGCCCAGTGCATTTCGTCCGCTCCTGGAGATTTGGAGCTAGGCATCGGTCGTTATTACACCTGGTCTGATGAAGCTAGAGCAAGAAATTACGGCAGTCGAATCCTTGCCATTTATAGAAACTTGGATACTGAGGGCATTTAGGATGGACTACTCATGTTCTTACAATATGAATATTGCCTCTCTTAGTGAATCCCAGGCTGATAGAAATGTTTACGAATTTGATCTGTCTTTATGGACATTGTTGAAGCACCTAGCAGAAATCCACCCACGAGAAGTCTCGGAGCAATTTTCTCTTCCACTGGAAACAGTGGAAGCACTTGCGGATGCTACAAAGCATCAATTAGAGCTCTTATCATCAGGTGTAATCCTTTCTTTTAAGCTTTCCTCGCCAGAAAAAATCTATATCTCACACTTGGAGCAATCCTTCGATCAAATTTGTTTGACGCCTTCTTCTGACTCTGGATTTGGGGCTGCATATTGGCTGCTTATGGGAAAAGTGTCACAGCAAGACATTAATATTGCAGCGCAAACTTTCGGGGTCTCAGTCAACCTTACAAAAATCGTATCTCAAGCCTCTGATAATCAACTAAGAAACTTAGCATGTAGCCAGGACATGCCATTTTCGATCAGGTTTTCACCTGAGCTGGTGAGAGAAATTCTGGACAGTGACGAACAAAGGGTTACACACCTCATTTTAAAGAAGCATCAACAATCTATAACTACAACGGGAGGCGGCAATGAGTTGTAATTCAAACTCTTTGGCCCGATGGATATCGGCTAGGAACATGGCTTTGGCTGGATACATTACCAAGATCATCATGGTAGAAACAGGACTTACCTACAAGCAAGTACGTAGAATGTACAAAGAGCTAGAAGATGAAGGTCTTGAAATTTGCAGGAAGAGTAGAACTGCGCGTGGAGGTGCAACTTTGATTCATAGCCATACATCAAAGATTGAAGCGTCTCTATTGATGCAGCTTTATTACAATATAGCTGGCGAAGCGGCCCTTCGTTCAATAAACATTGATGCACTCCATGTGGCTTACCAAATGTATTGCGCTATTAGAAATGAGACGCCTGGAATGAAAGGAACTCGTTGGCAGATGCTCGACATCACCGATGCGTGGTGTTTAGCCCAAGAGCTGCGTTCTGGTGAAGCTATGATAGAAACTTGTCATAGCTGCAAGTGCAACTACTTCACATCAGTTAATCAAAGAACAAGTGTGGATTGCCCTTTCTGTAAAAACCAAGCATGTAGCGGAAAAAATGAAGAAGAATCGCTCACCCATGAAAGCAACTATTCTTATGCTTGATTTGCTCATTGATTAAAAAAGGGGTGAGATTTCTCACCCCTTTTCTATTGGAACAACGCTCTATTTACAATCTGCGTCATACACTTTGCAGCAATTTACCTTTCAACCCATTCCTAGCTTTGTCTAACTTATTATTTTTCTCTTCAACCTGCTCTTCAAGTGGAGGGCTAAAGTGTTGGACTGTAGTCATTGCCCCACCTCTAAGAGCATACATACCTAACATAGCTAAACATCTAAGACGGTCACAACGTTCCTTATGATGCATTTGAGATAGCTCTTGATAAAGCTCGGGAAATGCCTGCTCTGAGACTTTGAAATTACTAATTTTCCCATCCCAATCACTACTAGCCATATGTCCCCCTTAACTAGCCGCAGAACCAAAAACCACGAGCATTCGATGCCACTGCGTTGGAAGGAACCACAACCTTTGAATGAGGGAACAGTTCTTTTGCAGCTTCTTTGTAAGCCGAAGCTCCTCCACCAGCAAGCAACACAGCATCAGCAGCCATACCTTCTTCACGCATAGACTTCTTCATAGGCGTTAATGCATTTGGAGCAACCTTAGACGCAGCCTTATCGAAGTACTCACTAAGAGGAACTTTCGAACCGTGTAGAAGCAATTCTTTCTTATTCGAGCGGATAGCTTTTTCGATTTTTTCTAATCCAGGTCCCGTACCATAGTCCTCTTGTATTAGTCTATTTAGTTCCTGTAGAAGAATAGACATTGCTTTCAGAGACGTACCAGAAGATTGATAACGTACCTCCCCCTCTTCGAGAGCGACCCAATCAACACTAAAAAACCCAGGGTCAATAACAACTGTTCGACCTTCATTTATGATTTCTAACAGTTCCTCATCATCGCAAGAACTAACCACATCCATATACGCTCCGGCAGGCTGAGGCACGACTACAACTGATTTCACCAGCACCTTTCTTTTAGGTGAAATTTGATGCTCACCAGTAAGACGTTCAACAAGTGCATCTCTCTTAGACTTATCCATAAACTGATCAACAGGAAGACCAGTTACAAGAACATCAATCTCTGAACGTCCGCTCAAAAGTAAGCCAGCTAAAAATAAAGCCTTATACGATTTGGTTGAGGGATAATCACCATGTAACTCTCTTTCCCAACCCTGCAATCGATCTGGCTCTACCCCAGCGACCCATTTTTCTCCGTCTATGTCCACCAGGATACAATTAGACGCGCCTCCCATTAACTGCTGAGGCATAAGCTCTGCTGGCCCAGCGCCTACAGGCAGAACTTCAACCTTAGGCTCTTCCCCCTTCTCTCCGTATGCAAGTTTTAAGTTTGAGTATCCAATATCTAGACCAAGAACAAACATGCCCCACTCCTATTAAATCAAAAAGTAATCACAAGATGGCTTTTAGATGCAATTCAGCCGATGAGAGACAATTTACATCACGACATTTACCAAGACCGCCTCCACAATTGCCCAAAAGGGGCGTTTAGATTGCTTTTCGATTAAAAAAACCAAAAAAAAGCAACAATCGAAGCATTTGCTCAAGACTCTTTAATAACCTCGCTGGTGTATAGTGAAATATTTATGAGTAGAAATCCTATATCTATCTGGATAAAACCGATACATAATCATAAAGATTGCAATATCTAGGATATTGGTAACAAATTATCCAGATAGATAGAGCGTTGACAAAAATAATTCACGAGCTATCGTAAGAGAGTACCTATCTATCTGGATAAAAGAGTTAAATCCTCCAGATAGATAGGTATTTGGATAGGAATTGGTTAGGAATTTTGCTATTAGCCACGCTAAAGCCAGCTCAGGAGCCTAAGAAATGAGTACGGATAAAACCAGTAAGAAGGCAAATATAGACTGGGATCTTTTGTTAGATCCCAAAAATGAGGATGAAAGATCTGAACTGTACCTTGATGACATTGAAGCAATATCAAGAGACTTTGTTCTAGAGATACAAACCGCACTAGAGCAAGAGATGAAAGTTCTTATCGTTGAAGCAAAGAAAAGAGCAGACGTACATTGGGCATCAAACAGAATAGCCAGAGAAGAAGAGGACGAAAATAATCAATGGCGATTCGGAACTAGGGCAAGAATGAATGGAAGAAGCCTATCTGCCGAATGGTTTTTAAACCGTTTCAAGCCAGATCCAAAGGGGGGTAAATCCCAAGTGTATTCAACATACCTCAAGAAAGGGACAGGCAATCAATACGACTTGTCAGCATTCAAAAAAGCCACTGACGATGAGTTCAAGTCCATAAAAATGACCGAAGAATACTACGCAGTGCTAAGACAACGCTCAAATGTACTAATGAAGATCCGTAGGCTTCTGAATGACTACGAAAAACTTATTGATAAGCGAAAGGTTGAACTATAAGAACAATGAACCAAGGAGACCAACATGAATTCTGTATCAGCCACTGAAATGGCAAAATTAGGCAAATGTGAAAAAATGATCAAACGATCACGAGTGAGTAAAAGGATCAACGAGAGAGCGCCTAGAAAGCTCTCTAACGCTTTTAACGGAACCAGTGATACATTGCGAGGTGAATTTGCTCACTTCTCCTATGAGAGTGCCACACAGCGCTTTATGACAGACAAACAAGTTAAATGCCGTCGTGTGCTGCAACTATGTTTAAGCGGTGCGTTCGCTATGGGATTGCTATCACTAGTAGCTTTATACGCAAGTTAAGCAAGGGTAATTTGCACTCACAAGACACAGAGGAATTGGTGTTAGTACAAAACTTATCCACTTTTTCTGTGGATAAAAACATCATTTGTCACCTCACAACAAACCTTACTGATACACAGAATTTGCACGTTGTTAAGAGCAGCATTGAGACACAGCAAAGGTTTTAATGTCAGAGTCGAAATAATGGCTTACATCCTCTCGGCTTACTTCCATTAGGTGATTACCCCCAAACACAACGCTGCCCTCTACAAATCACCAATCGGATACTAAACATGATTGCCAGGTAAAATTCGAACGAGACGAGAGCTCTAACAATGTCACAGCAGAACATAGCGTGACAAAACACAAATGACGCACCAGAACACACCAAGCCAATTAACATACAGACCCGATCAGTTAACCGATCGCGCCTTATGTCTATGAATCAATATCAAACCTACCCCAAAACCAAATTAGGGAGCTCTACCAATTAGCAACCTAAAAGACTCCAACAGTGCAGGTCCTAGAGTTAACGAAACCACTTGCTGGTCTTACGTTAATCCAGAAAATCAATGTGTATACTTGCCTTGCGGCCAGCTCAGAAGTTCTATTCTCAAGTATTGCGAGCTTTATTACCTTTGCAAACGCGGTATCCAGCTCACTATCGCCATACGATGAACGTCATAAAAAATGATGCAGATATGAATGTCTTGAAGATACCGAAGGATTTATGTAATGCTTGGTACTACCTAGTTGTGTTTCCTTCGGTCCATAGGAACTGCTTTGGTGAAAGCAAAGAAGATAAATAGCACTAGAGGCTAATCAATGAATTAGAACCCGGTTTGGTGATGTTTCCGAGCACCGAAATAACATCACACATCGAATCAAGACCGGATAGACAACTCAGAACCATTACTCGCCATAACCTCCACAATACCAAACAGAGCTAACGAAAGAACAAACACTCCAGCAAGCAGTAACATAAAGTACCCTATCTCTTTGACTGCGAACTTGAGAGCTGACAACAGAGAGACCTGTTTGCCGGAAATCTTTGAGTAACCCCACTGAAATGCCAGGAACGAAGCTAGGCCGCAAAACGCAACTATACCTGCAACAACCAGAGGTTGTTCTATCAAAACATCCTTATTCAGAAAGCCTTTTGAAATCGCTACTGAGAACAATCTACCAATCAAAAACCCAGCCCCCACAGCCACTCCACTGCGAATTAAGACGACCTTAAAAGACTGGGAATAACTTAGCGTTGTTCCGTTAGTACGCCGAGAAGTGTATTGCACCACCAGCGTGGATATAGCTAATCCAAAGAAAGTAATAACGACAAATTCCATACAAGGCTCTCCAAGCCAATTCTGAGCGTCCAATAAAAAGCATAGGACACTGATTTTCTTTAATCGACCGTACTGACATTTACTTTAACCAGCCGTGAATTAGTGTATTGCATCATCTTTATAAGGTCATATAATGAGCTTAAAAGGCAAACCGAAAACGGACTTGGCTTTTCAATGTGAAATATCGAAAAGCAACCCAAAGACGACATTTAGATTGAATGCTGGGTATGCATAAAAATAGATTGAATGCCGTCAAGAAAAGCAAAGTGCCTTTAAGGTAGTGTTTTGATAGATAAGGTAAAGTTGCATTGTTCACTAAAGGAACACAAAAGCAACCTAAAAACAACTTAGGAGTTAGGTAATGATAAATGGAAAACTAATAGGTTTAGGCGTGTCAATAATGTCGGTAATAATGACTGGTTGTGCGTCAACTTCCCAACCAGTGTCATACGATGAATCACACAGTCGTGCATATAACATCGCGCAGGCTGGTGGATTGTACGATGTAAGTGACAAATACGTCCCAAGAGAGAATTACGAGTCTTTGCAATTTGCAGGCAGCGCTGCGACAAACTCTCTTTTGTTTACCTCCTCCTTCGGTGCGAACCTAGATTTAACATCAGGGTTAGGATTGGGGCTTGTCACCTCTCTTTTAGAGCAGCCCGACACAGCATCCAGAAACAGCGTAATTGCATGGATGCCAAAGTCCGAAGCGTCATCCACCAAAAATGCTCAAGAAAAACTTTTGTCTGAAATGAAAACGGCCATTGAATCAACGCTAGAAGAAATGGGATTAGAGTATGAAGCAACAAATGGCAATTCCGAACGCAAAGTAGAGTTCTACTTTCACAGTGAAGAGTACGGTTGCCCCATATACAAACCAGGCATGACAAATGTGGATCTCTGCTACATAGCAACCGAAGTCTTTGAGCCCCGCGAAGCAAAGGCCCCTAGCTTTGTCGGAGTCGATGAAATTGATTCGTATGCTTTTGAATCAAACCACAGTGTTTACTACAACCGATTCCGAGTTACTCCCGGCAAAGGTAGCCATGTCCCAAGCGACAAAATATATTCACTTGTAAGCGGAAAACTTCCCTCTTGGGCTTATGTTTACGTAGCATCTGGGAACATACAGGTAGGTGAATCTAAATTTAAAACGCCTTATCTACTCGACAATGGCGAACCTCTATTGTTCATACACCCAGAGAACTAATTAGCTCTCCCCAAGCATTTTGCTTAGGGAGATTGCCTTTTTCAGGAGGTAGACATGCAGCAGCAGAAAGAACAAATTACACGCTCAACAATTTCATATAGAAACAAAAGAGCTAAAGAACAAATCCAGCACATACTCCAACTTGCCGAAAGGATTACCTCTGACGTCGAAAAGGAAAAACGAGAGTCCATGCATTTGTGTTTATGTTGCTATTACGCTCGTTCTCAACGAATAGGAGGAGCTGCGATAACATCAAAACCTTGTGGTGTTTGCGAAGAAACAATGCAGTTCGGCTCAACTGCTACTGATGCAGTCTGCGACAGCTGTGCAAAGGAACAGGGGTTATGTAAACAGTGCGGAGCAGACATTGAATTGGCGGAAAGAAGAAAGCCGTACCCTTTTGAGAATGAGATAAATAAAAAGGAACTTTCAAATGATCAATGAGGAATGGTTTTCTGAATTAGAAACAGTTCTGTTTGTGTTGGAGGACTGTCAGGTTGACTGTGATGGAATGACTTATCTAGTAAGCCATCTTCTGAAACAAGCCAACGTTGAACACTGTTGCATGTTCGGCTATGTAACAGAAAAGTCGTCAGGAGACGTAGTAACCCCTCATTGCTGGATTACATTGCCAGGAGACTACATCGTTGATCTCAGACTTAGAATGTGGCTTGGGGATTTCGATCATATTCCCCACGGCGTATTTAAATCAAGCTGCACACCAGATATCGTCTACGAAGGAAAAGGGCTAAGAGACTCAAATTTAGATGTAGACACCTTAGATATGATGTCTGACGGTAGACTTTCACATGTGAAAGTCCCCTCTTTGCTTCACTAGTGCTCCACCAGCTGCAATAGCCCCTTCTACACGGGGCTCTTCCCTGCCCTAAAAGTCTTTCACGCTACCCCTTCCCTCATACCGAACCTAAATGCTTAGTACTTCCTAAGTGGCTACGTGACAAATATTTAAGGGGCTATATAATGATACTATAAAGTAATCGAGAGTATCTTATGAATATAGTCTTGTTGTTAG
Source organism: Vibrio sp. 704 (assembly GCF_033339295.1). Classification (NCBI taxonomy): domain Bacteria; kingdom Pseudomonadati; phylum Pseudomonadota; class Gammaproteobacteria; order Vibrionales; family Vibrionaceae; genus Vibrio; species Vibrio sp. 704. The sequence goes on from NZ_JAWOUH010000020.1 coordinate 35,446, forward strand.
TTTCACTGATTGTCGCTCCATTTCTAATTGCCAAAGTAGACCTATGGCGGAAAAAGCATTTGCATGAGGTGCTCAGCTGGTGGAGTGAAGAAAACATGCCAAAAGAGTTGAGAAACGCAACTCTGTTTCTTTGTGAAGAAGATGTGGCAACAACACTACCTGTACCTCTGCATGGAAGAGTTGATCAGGTTTTTTTATCAAAAAAGAAAGTCCTTATCCCTCTGGATACCAAGTTAAGGAAAGATAACAGGATCTTTGAATCGGATGTAATCCAGCTATCTGTATACCGAGTGATTCTTAAAAATCAATACAACTTAGAGGTATCCGATTACGGGTACGTTAGAACGGTTGTCCCACAGCCCGACGGAAAGAACAAGGTTCGTTACATCAGAACAAAGTTACTGAATGAAAAAAAAGTCGTCTCTCTCTACTACAAATATCAGGCTATTAGGCAAGGACTAATAAAGACGTCCTGTTCGTGTGAGGGATTGTTTCATTGAGTTCTCAGTTGCCCTTATTGGGCATGTTGCCGTGAGAAGCTTTTGCTGTTTATCCGTTACTCTCATGGCAAAGGAGGGCTTATGCCATTAACAAGAATCAATAAAGCAATGATGTTGCTGATATCTATCGGCGGAGTAATTGCTGGTCTTGCAGGTAAACCTATCGTCGCCTGTACAGCATTAGGGGTAGTTCTTTGGCTTGCGGCCAAGAATGGAGGCTCAAACTCCATCATAGAAATCCGCAAAAAAGCAGCCAAATCAGCGTTCGACAATATGGATCTTGTCATTGATAACAAACGCTGGCTCGGGAAGGATGCAACGGTTGTTAAGGTTTCAAACATCACTGCGGCCAACGAGATAAAAGTGCCTTGGAACCTACAAATTCTTGCTAAATCGGTCAGAGGCACTTGGTTCACTGTAGATATGAGTGTGATTGGGAAAGACCAAATCCTAATCATGGCAATTAATGAGATTGATGAAAGCACAGTCAAGCGTCTGTTAGCGAATGATCACGACTTATACCGTCAATACTTCGGTGAACCAGAGTTGGCGTAAGGAGCGAAATGTGGAAAGAACTCAAACACCAGAAAAAAGTGAAGAAAACCTTAGTAACAAGCCATTGAATCAAGCTGGCTATGCTCAATGCCTGTTTATCCTTATCCAATCAGTGCTTTTCCCTGAGCTTGGCGCTGGTGGAGCAATGATCGCTGCCTTATGTGCAATGATGCCTTGGATGGTTATGTACGCTAAAAAAATGCCAGCACGAGTATTCGGTATGGTCATGGCATCTCTACTGCTAACCCCCTTCTATTCAATGCTATGCCTATTTGTCTTGAAGGTCATTGGAGTTGGAGTGTAGTGCGCATGGATCTATTGGCCCCATTCCTAATATCCGACTTGGAGAGACATGGCGCGAGTCAAGAGCTTATTCGTAATGCACAAAGCTTAAAACACTCGGCTTTCCGTTATAAACAAAAAGATATTGAAGAGCTGTCCAGAAAGCTTGGTATAGAAAGCCAGGAGTTGATGGATGGGCATGTTCAATATATGACTTCAAGATTCACGAGGAAAATGAGCGGCATCATTTCATCATACCTAATGAAAGATACCGGACATTTCGCTATTCAATGTACAGAGCTTTGCCGAGAAGCAGAAGCACTTAGCCTTAAACGCAACCGCGAAGGAAAGCTGGTTCCGTATAGTGCAGCAAATGCTGTGGCTGTTGATCGAATGCTTGATGTCGTCATAGCCAGGGCAACGGAGCTTAAAAATAGAATAGCGGATGAGTTCTTCAACGCAGAAACTAGCTCTGTCTTCATAGAACAAAGAGAAGCTGGCACATTTTGCCCAGAAAAAAAGACTAAAAAACGTAAAGCAAGGCGAAGAAAGAGTTCACCTATTTACGTCAAAGGAAAACCCTACGCTAGTTTAACCGAACTGGCCCAACAAACTGGTAAAGCAGAAAGGACTCTCTATTCAAGGATTAGGGATAAAGGGCTATTAAAAGCCTACCAAACCAACACTATGACAGATGAGAACTGGAACTCAGTCTTATCTGAACCACCAGCTCCAAACAAGGGCCCAAAGGCGGCCAACAAACCTATCACCTATAAAGGTGATTCCTACCCCACGTTAAACCATCTAGCCGAAGCCGCTAACTTAACGTACTCGGCTCTCTACCAGAGACTTCGACATCGAGAATTATTGGAAAAGGCACGATGTAACGAGCTTTCAGATATGGACTGGGAAAAGGTACTCAACGCTATTCCCCCTAATCGAAAAGCCGATGTTGAAATTGTGATAAATGGCAAGGGATACCCTTCCGTTGCGGCAGTCGCTACTAATTTCGGGTTAGCGGAATCCACGTTATCAGAGAGGTTAAAACAAGCCGACAAACTTGAATTAGCGAAAGAGAACAAATTAACCGAGGAAGAATGGGAGCTGTTTCTGGTTCCACCTCACCCAGGTCGAAAACAAACCACAACTAAGGAATAAACATGAGTGAAAACAATAAACCAGAAGCATGGGAAAAAGACATGATTAAAGATCTGGTCTTTACCCTCCATAAGGAACAGGTAAAAGACAGAAGATGGCGAAGAGGGATTCAGTTGATTCGCTCCCTTGGCTTTGTCCTTATGATAGTTGCATTTCTAACCGTAGCTTCAAATCCAGGAGGACTACCTTGGCAGACATCCAAAGCTGACACTCCACATGTTGCATTCATTAATATCAAAGGAGAAATCGCTGCGGGTTCACTTGCAGATGAAGATCATCTAATACCTTCCATTCAGGCTGCTTTCAAAAATCCCCATGCAAAAGCTGTCGTTCTACGAATAAACAGTCCTGGTGGAAGCCCTGTGCAAGCAGGTCGAATATACGAAGAGATTCAAGCTCAAAAAGCAGAATACCCAGAAAAACAAGTTATCGCTGTAATTGATGATATCGGTGCATCTGGTGGCTATTACATCGCCGTGGCCGCAGACAAAATTTATGCGGACAAAGCAAGTATGGTTGGCTCTATTGGTGTCATCAGTTCTGGCTTCGGATTTACCGGGCTCATGGAAAAATTGGGTATTGAAAGACGAGCTATAACATCTGGTGAAAACAAAGCTTTGTTAGACCCATTCTCCCCTCTTTCAGAAGAGATAACTAGCTTCTGGAAGGAAGTGCTATCGAAAACCCACCAGCAGTTCATCGAGCGAGTAAAAGAGAGCCGTGGTGAACGACTCAAAGCCGATCCAAAAGTGTTCTCTGGATTGATCTGGAATGGAGAGCAAGCACTTGAGATTGGGTTAATTGATGGTTTAGGAAGCCTACACTCTATTTCTCGCAATGTTATAGAAGAAACAAACCTCGTTGATTACTCACCAAGTGAAGACATCGTTAAGCGCTTAACACAACGCGCAAAAATGGAAGCTTCAACCCTGATTCATGAATTGGCAACTGTAAAAGTTTACTAAGGACAAAATGTAATGTCAGAACAAACCACACCACAACAACAAAAATCATTCAGTCCAATGCAGAAAAAGCTACTGGCCGTTGGTGCTGCTATGACCCTAATTTTGGGAGCGTCTGTCGCTACAGTGGGATATCAAATTTACCAGACCAAAGAGTTGCTCATTCAAGAGCGCGATTCTCTCCAGTCGAAGATTACTCAACTAGAAAGTGACTATCGCTTTAAATCAGAAGAGCGCTTTAACAATGCAGTTCAAAAAGCACTGGAACATTTCGTTCAACAGAAACGCGAACAGGATATTCAGGCTAAATACGCAAAATACGAATCAGCTCCCGAACAAGTGCCTGACGATAAACGCATATATGGAAACCTGAACGCTCGATTCACGCTGGTGGAATTTTCTGACCTGGAGTGTCCGTTCTGCAAAAAATTCCACGACACACCAAAAGAAGTGGTGGATGCAAGTAACGGGAATATCAACTGGCAATGGAAACATCTGCCATTGAGTTTTCATAACCCAGCGGCAGAAAAAGAAGCGTTAGCAGCGGAATGTGTTGCTGAACAAAAAGGCAACCGTGGATTCTGGGTGTTCTTAGACGAAGTATTTGCCAAATCACAAGGCAATGGTGGTGGAGTGCCTAATTTGGCAGAAGTTATTGAGAGTGTTGGTGCCGATGCTTCCCTAGTTCGAGAGTGTTTAGCTTCTGGCCGTTACGACCTGAAAATAGCAGCAGATGTGAAGCAAGCTACTGAAAATGGCATTTCAGGTACACCAGCGACTTTCATCGTAGATAACCAAACTGGGAAAACTCAGCTTATTCGTGGGGCACAGCCATCACAAGCTATCGCGGCCATCATTCGAAAAATGATGATTGAATCCGAAAACAACTAACAACAGAGGATGTAATTGATGTTAAGAAGAACAGCTTTAGCAGCTGCTCTACTATCAGTGTTGGCAGGATGTGGTGGTTCCAGTGGAGGCACTGGAACTACTTCCAATGGCAATGGTAGTGAAAGCAATAACCAAGACAACTCAACAGAAACAACAACGGTCGCTAAGCGAGAATGGCAAAAAGAAGTGTTACTGAGCTCTCCAACAAGAGATGCAACACTTCCTGTCATCCAGCTACAAAACGAAAATGGTTCGGCTGTTCTATACAGTGCCTGGGTCGAAGAAGCCAACAATGACAAACCGGATGAGCTATATGCTTCTGTAGCCCCTATCGAAGACTATGCGAATGGCAATGTACCTAACAAAGTCAAGATAAGTGCCGATATTGGTGAAATACTAAGATCAGACTGGCAACCATTCATTGTCGATGAAAACCACTACAAGAGCTCTGTTCAAATGAGCCTTTCAAATCATGGTAATGCCTATATTACATGGGTACAGAGAGACAATAGTAACAACCAGAAACTGAACGTTTCCTATTACGACGCAACAACACAAGAATGGTCCCCACCATTAGAAGTTGATCATGTACTTATGACTGACGCGGCAGCTACGAATGAGGAAAGTCGAGTAAAAATCACCGACAACACTCTCTTCACTGACCCGTCAGGACAAAGCATCGTTATCTGGCAAACTCCGATTTTTGGCTCCGATACAAATGCATTGGCAATAGCCTGGTTAAGCAACGACGGCACAAAAGCCAATATCATTGCAACGACAGAACTTTCGAGAAATATAAAAACAAACAGTGACGGTGAAGTTAAAAGTGCTATCTCGATACATTCAGTAGAAACTTCTCCTGGCGTACTTGAAATCCTAAGTATCGAAAAGGGCGCTGATGATGAAAATGATGTCCTAGCCAAACATACCGTCAAACTTGGTCCATTCAATACGCCTGTAGTGGAACGCAGCGTTATTGATGATGATGGAGTCAAGAGTGGTTTAGCATCTATCAACACTAACCTTACTAGCTATGCGCTATGGTCTGAAAGCCGAGGGTCGGGTTCTTCTGACCTAATCGGCGTAACATGGCGTAATGACAACAATGGTTACTCTCCTATCTCAGGCATTCCCAATATAAGTGCCGATGCAGGGCAAGCTAGCTTAACCAGTACCAATGGAGATGTTCATGCTGTGTGGCGTCAACGCGACAATGTTGTTGGCAATACCATCAGAACAGAGAAGCTAATGTTTGCCACATTAGAACAATCCATAGCAAGTAACGTCACAGAGCTCAATTCAAACGGTGCTATATATCCACGTTTGTTTTCTGGAAATGACGACAAGTTATATACAACTTGGAATGGCGAGTACTTCCATATCAAAGAGGCATACATCGAATCTGGAGATATCCATTGGCAAGAAACATATCGTCCATCCTGTGACCCAACAACAGCGATTGATGACCTCTTGTGTGGTCTAGGTGTGCGGGAACGGTACAGCGCGATGGTCGATGGAGATTATGGTGCAATGTCATGGCTGAAAGATGTAAATGGCACAAAGTCAGTATTTATCTCTATCAGCACAAATTGACTTTCACATGTGAAAGCGGCCCCAGTAATTGGGGCCTTTTTGATTGGAGACTACTAAGTCCCCATCCAAAAAGGGCTTCTGGTTCAACGATGACAGTATCCGTCACAGCTATGGATCGGAATTAAATGAAAAAACAACCTAAAAACAACTTTCACATGTGAAAGTGGAATAGGTAAGGAGTGTTATGAAACCACAAATGATGATAAAAATGGCAGCAGCCTACATGATGGCATCAGCTGTAATTTGGAGTGCTGGAGTATGGTTACTAGAACTACCCTCGCCTCTTGGTACTCAAACATGGACGACGTGGTTGGGAGGTCCAATTTTAGTTCTAGTATGCGCATCTTTCATTTCGTACTTGCTTGTAACCTATCACTCAACTGGATTGCTCTTCACTAAAATTTGGATGCTGTGCAATGTCTGCTTGTCTGGGTACAGCCTATTCATGACGTTCAATGATCTAATGCTGGCTGGTGGATGTTTAGCGATTCTCTTAGGGTCTCTTTGGTTCTTGAAGGAACTGGAGCGACCAGAAATGAAAGGGGCCTATACCGCTATTTCGGCATTACACAAACAAATGTGGAATGCTCTATCAGGACAACAGTAAGGAATTAATCATGCTTAAAAAAATTCTAACTACCACCCTTCTCTACTTCGTTTTTAATGCACCAATTATGGCTGAAACCTTTTATGGGAAGGTGGTACGAGTCAGCGATGGTGACACTATAAAAGTCCTCACAGATGCCTCATGCACTGGCACCTATCAGTGTACCGATGGTAAAAAAGAACACCGTATTAGACTTGCAGAAATCGACACACCCGAGTCGAAACAACCCTGGGGAAAGAAAGCAAAACAAGCCCTTCTTTCTATAGTGGGTGGGAAAGTCGTTCGTGTAGAACAAACCGACGTTGATCGTTATGGCCGCATTGTTGGTCATATCTACGTCGATGATTTGTGGGTAAACGGACAACTGGTAAAAACGGGTAACGCATGGGTATACAGGCGGTATGCAAAAAGCACTGAACTGTTTTCTTACGAGCAAGAGGCAAAACAGAATGGTGTAGGCTTATGGGCATTGCCGGAGGCAGAAAGAATGCCACCTTGGGAATGGAGACGTAAAAAGTGAAACTATCCATTAACAACCAACTGGGTAGGGATGTAAGCACATTGGCTTTGAATGTATTTGGTATTTTTGTCTATATCAGCCTGATCCGGATATACCTCCACCAGCTGACGCTTCCAGAGCCACTACTTTTTGCTCTTATGTTCTCCCTTGTATTCAATATCTACTATGAGTTTAAAGCGGGGATATCCCGCTTAACCCATGTAAGAATACTGTGTACCATCATTATCTTTTGTGTTGCGGCATTCCTTGCCCAAGAGATTAGAGGTGTCTATCTAACAACTATGACCGAACTTACAAACTACGAGAACGCAGAAGAACTCATAGGGCAAGAGTACTTAAAAGCTGCTCAAAATAGAGTTGTTGGTTACGGTGGGTGTTTTGCAGTTGGTTTGGTAACGGCGAGAATGTTGCTCTACAAAATCTTAGTTAACGTGGCAAGTAGAGTTTTGGTATTGCCTAACTATCGCGGTAACGTTTGTCCAATGTGCCAGCAACCGACACAAATCCACTAAATCCTCAGCCGACTTTCACATGTGAAAGTCGGTACTTCATCATATCACCTGACGATAGAAGCCCTTTCTCCACAAAGCATTTCATCAAAGACATACTCAAAAAAAATCGCTCTCGCTCACTAAGGTTCAAAATGTTGGCGTTATGCATTTCACGATATGCAATTACCGTCATCATACTTGCTTCAAGCGGTTCTGCTTGGCCTATTACTGCTTTAATGTCTGGCAGGCTATCTAGATCCACGCCAGGCACAGCTTCGTGCAGTGTATTTAATTTAAACACTAATATTTACCCAATAAATAAGTTGCTTTCAAAGGTTCACGATAAGTAATAGTTAATATAGTAGATCTTATCAATGAACATAAAATGTTCTGTCAGAACATCGCAAGGATCTCATTATAGATAAAGAAGATCCAACTCGCACTTTCACATGTGAAAGTCTGTGGCATAAGTTGGCAGGAATCTCATATTTTACAAAACGTTACCCTAGCTAAGTCGCCATAAACTCAACAATGAATCACTTTAAAGAGCTCCCATTATCCAATTAGTTCAATTCCATCGAAGAGATATACCGACATCTCTACAGGATTTAGATATTGCCATTTCATTTAAAGAACTATAAAATGATTCTATGAATTATTAATATTGGTCTGGAGCATAAATGAAACCAAACATGCAGGGGCAGCTGGAGCTTTTCCATGTGGAAGAAGCTTATGCACAAGCTGATGGTCCAATGACCAATGCCGAGCTATATGCGAAGGTAGCAAGTATAGCCGGGCTATCAGAGGCTGAAATCAATACTAAAGCCGAAATCGGCAAAGCCAAGGCACAACACAGCCCTATCAAAAGAAAAATTCGTTGGTTTCAGCAAACATTAAAGTCCATGAATATCATCCAAAAAGTGGACGGTGAGCGTGGCGTATAGAAGCTGGCAAACAAAAATAAAAAAGGGCTTCATGAAGCAATGGGCGAAGTAAAGCTTGTCGCATATTCAACAAATCTAGGCATCGCTATTTGGGGAAATAGCAAAAAGGTATTCACAGAGCTTGGAGAACCGATCCACCTTTGTGTGACATCCCCTCCGTATCCTTTAAAAATCGAGCGCGGGTATGGGAATGTTAGTGAACAGGCATGGGTGGACTTTATCACCGAGTCTTTGGAACCAATTGTAGAAAACTTGGTGCCAGGGGGTTCTGTGGTACTCAACGTGAGTAACGACATTTTTGAAAGTAAACGCCCTTCGCGTTCAACTTACCTTGAACGTATGGTCTTAGCTCTAAATGATCGATTAGGGCTTTCATTAATGGACCGTTGGCCCTGGATAAACACATCCAAGCCACCAGCTCCAACCCAATGGGCTTGCGTTAACCGTATGCAGCTTTGTTCCGCGTGGGAACCTGTTTACTGGTTTACGAACGATCCAGACCGAGTTCGCTCTGATAACCGAAGAGTTTTGGTAGAGCACACTGAGCAACATAAGAAATTACTCGAACAAGGGGGCGATAGTCGTATCGCTACTTACGGTGATGGTGCTTACCGATTAAGAGGGAATGCCTTTTCCAATAAAACGCAAGGCAAGATCCCTAAAAACATAATCCAACGAGGTCATCGTTGTGCTGATACATCAGCAGTAAGGAAGATAGCCAAGGAATTGGGTTTACCACCACACCCTGCAATGTTTCCTACAGACATTCCATCATTCGCTATTGAGTTCCTAACCAATGAAGATGAGCTGGTGGTTGATCTCTTTTCTGGTAGCAATAAAACCGGACTGGCAGCGGAGAGAGCGGGGCGACGTTGGGTTGCATGTGACTTAATTTTAGAGTACGTGCGAACACAAGCTGAGTTGTTTAGCTCGTTTGCTGGCTTTTGGATGAATCCTGCTTTGGCCTGTGTCGGTCGAAGTGTTAAATAAACTCGTGATTACTGGAGAGTACATTATGAACAAACCTTCAAACACACCAAGCACACTGGTTGTATCCATGCTTTGTATTTTAGTCCTGGCTCTGGAGTTTGCTGCTGTAACCCATTTTACTGGTTCTACTTCACCTTTAGATTGGGATCGCATCACGCTTATCTCCGTTGCTTATTTAGCCGCAAGCACCATCTTAGGTGCCACATTTTGCTTGGTTAAAAGCAAGTTGCGTTTCAATACTCTGCAACATCAAAAAAATCTGGGATAGCAAGAATGCCAGAGCAATGTGATAAAGCAGGACTAAGCCGTTGGTGCAATAACCAGGATGTTCGACAGGTTCAGCAAAGGGCCTGTCGTACATATGTGTAGTGAGTATGATTTCGACCATGCTGTTGGTTATATCGTTCAAGTACGAGAGAAGCGTGACGCATATGGCTCTGAACAATATCTTGTGCGTCATCCAAATGGAGAGCTACACACACATGAAAACCAATCCTTCTGGCTACTAAACGAAGAGCATCAAGGGCAAGCTTTAGCTTTATTTGCCCAAAAGCCAACAGAAGAGGGGAGCGATACTGTTTACACGGTAGCCGAAGGTTTTCCAGAATCCGGCTATATCATTCCTTTTAAAAAAGGTGCGCCAGAGAGCGAAAATCAGCATCTAACTATGGCAATTACTATCACGGAGAACAAATAGAATGGACCCTAAAAAGAAAGAGCTTGCGGAAATGTTCATTCAGAGTTGTATTGAGCAAGGCTTAACTATGGACGAGTCAGCTGAATTGTCAGCTCATATACTCATATCAGCTGTTAGTGCAAACGGGAAAAGTCATACGAGAATTGAGATTGCCAATCTCGGCTCAGTGGAAGTAGATTGCTAAGGGCTCTAGGAGGCAAGGATGGCTCCTAGAGAATGGCAAATCCATTGCCAGCGATATCAAAGTGTTTGTTCTTCATCACCAGACCAGAAGAAGGATTAACTATAAACCGTTGCTTTTTAATAGCAGGAGTATTTGGAACGCGCTTGATTGAAGCTGTGGCCGAAAAAACAACAAACGCCAAAAGAGCAACTACGGCAACCTGCCATGAAAAGTAAGCTACGCCAGACCAAAAGACGACCATTACTACTGCATTTTTATGAACAAGCCTAAGCAGAGGCATCAACCAGAAAACAACCGCTACGCTGATTACAGCCAAACCCCATTGATTATCGTTAGTTTCAATCATAGCAACGCCAAGAAGAATCACTGCTAAAGCAACTAGGTTAAGTATGTGTCTCATTTTTCGTCTCCTTAATTGACTCTGGAAAGCTATCTCGGCATCACCGTCAAGCCCTCATTCAATTCAACTTACACTTCCATAATATCATGGAATTAAAAAATGCAACCGTGACCCAGAAACACGCTTAGCCCACTTTCACATGTGAAAGTCTTATGTAGCAATGCCTAAGAGCGTGATCTGGCTTTTCCTAAAATTAAGGTATGGTCGAACATTTCCTAAAATTAAGCTATAACGTGAAATGTAAAGCGTTCTATTGTCCTTTTTTAAGGTATAAATCACATCTATTTGGCTTGTTTTCCTCTTTTTAAGGTATGTGGTATGCTTCAAAAAAACATTACGGTATTAAAAAATGAGTAGTAACACAGACAATTTAGAAGGGTATTTCCCTGCTGAGATAGTCAACGAGGCATTTGGCAGCAGGCCATCGACTACTACGTTAATGGATTGCATCTTTTTGCCAGGTAGAATTCCGCGAGACTTAATTACAAGGATCAGTGGTAACAAGGCTGAACTTGAGCAACAGCTACTGGCACAAAAGCCTCTTCTATCCACCAGCTTGTCAAAGCCATACTGGAAGAAGGGGACTAATAAACGTGAATTCGATGCCGTTAGAATCGACGTATACAGTGCTGTCTGCTTGGCCGATGACAGACATCTACTGGAAGGGATCGTTAGTGTAGGGGGGATGTACGTAGACCTATCTGGCTTAACGCTTCGCCAGGCTATTGAGCTCGCGCAGATTAATGTCGAACTGGATAAGTTGTCACACCAATACCACAACCTTCTCGATACAAAAATGTTTAGTGGGGTATACGACTACTTCCTTTGTGACTTCACAACACTGTTTGAGTTCTTGAACCTGAAAAATCAAAAGGCCAACAAGAACACAGTAATGACAAGACTTCAAAGGCTATCACAAATGTTACTGGTCTTGGATTACGAGAAGGATGGTGAAACGCTACCTCACTACCACACGCGAATGAAGCTGGTGGACAGCAACTACATTCCATTGCTGGTTCTGGATGGGATTAAAAATAAAGGATCTATCAGGGCAGATACGATCACTCACTTCATAGTTGGAGTGCATAAGACTTTCACTGCGTCTTTGCGACAAGAGGGAGCTATTAGCCGGAAACGTTTTTTAAAAGTCTACCCGCAGCTAACGGGCAAACATGCTGTTACTGACTTCTGTAAATATATTGATGCTCATAAGCGTGAATATGTACATGGTAAGTATCTGAGTCACCTTATTAAAGATTACTATGCCAACAAGGTTAGAGTGTCTAAACAGCATCTGAGTCGCCATATCAATAACACTATGGCCGAAGTCATTTTGAAAAAGGATGTGTTATTGCGAGATTTCCGATTGCTACTCCAAGAGAAAGTACGTGACGATGGTAAGCAAGATATTATGCTGTTGTACCTGGGCGATGAAGAGAAAGAAGAGGTAACGACATGACAACAACACTCCACAATGAGGATGTTATCGCTCTAAGCGAAGAAGACATTAATGAAAGTTTAGCCAATTCCAACAAAGAACAGATTTTGAAAGGTTTGTTTCGAGGCAGTGTCGGATTTCTGATCGCTCCACCTGATTCTGGTAAGAGCTATTTGTCTTTATCAATAGCTTATGAGATGGCTTTGCCAGAGTACCCATTAATTGGTGTACGGGATGAGGAAAACAAAGTGCTTAGAACTTTGATATGGCCGATCGAAGATTCCTTGCCCGGAACACTTCCGCGTATCAAAGCACATTTGACTGAGTTCTCCACCAGCATCAAAGACCGATTAAAATCGAGCATTGGGATATACAAGCATTCTGATCCAATTTGTAGTTCAGGCTCATCTAAACATACTAAAGAGTGGGAAGAAGCATCCAGTGCACTGGAAAAACTTATTGCCACGGCCAAAGGGTACGACTTGGTAGTTATAGATACATTGCGTGATGCAATTGGCTCAGCTGACGTAGTAGATGATGACTATTACATCAGAATTGCTTTGGAGAGGCTTGCCAATGAAGCGAATGTCGCGGTTCTTGTTGTTCACCATCCGACAAAAGATGTGAGCAGAGGAAAGGAGATAATCAACAGCGTCTCTGGCTCTGGTTTATCTTCCACTCTCTCAAAGTCAAAACTTCATCTGTATTTAGATCAGTTGATAGACAAGAAAGATGGAACGGTACAAGAGACTCGTTTGCGTCATATCAAAGCTAACTATGTGCCTTTTGACCAGCAGTGGAGAAAACCGATAAGGCTGCACTGGAGTAACAATTCACTATTGCACGTTGATCAAGAAGTCGTTATCCAACTTAGAAATGATCAATTAGACGGTGATAGTGATAATGAGAAAAAGCCAGGAGCAGATAAACCAGTTAAAAGACGGTTATCGCGTCTTTCAGAAGAGCCAGGATTGATACACAGAGATGACTCCCTTCTATCTGAGGAATCGAAGCGCTTGGCCCAACAAACCAGTCATGGCCCATTTGGTGGTGGCATGGCATCAGAGCTCTCCGAACTTCGTACTGGTAAGTCCTCCAAGTAATCCAATTCCTTAAATTAAGCTATTGCTTAACGCCTTTTTCCTAAAATTAAGCTATATATACGGATTAAGGCGTTTCCTCATTTTAAGCTTAGATATAGGTGTGTTTCCTAATATTAAGCTATGTGATAGAGATGAACTTCCTAATATTAAGCTTCAATTTCCTAATATTAAGCTTTAGCTTACAGAAACAAAGCTTAAAGTTAGGAAATTTCCTGATATTAAGCTACCTAACACGCTGCATGATCTTATGATCCTATGGATCTATATATGATCAGTAGCGTTCACCGCTGATGCGGCTTCGCTGATCACTCAACTTCGTTTCACTGCTATGAGCAGTAAAACAAAGTCGAGCGATTCAATTAAAACCCGCTTCCATATTAGCCATTGTTTCATGTCTGTATGCGCCCGTATAGGGCAGTTAAGCATGAAGTTAATCTCTTTGATTAAGTTGATAATAGAGTCCGTGTAGAAAGTAATTAATGGACTTTAGAAACCAGTGGATCATTTTCATACTAACTTAATCGCAAGAGCTTGTTTGTTAGCACTTATAGTTCCTAGTGCTGTTTCTGCTCAGTGGCGTATCAATGCCAGTGGTAGTTCAGAAATTGATGCAATGAGATTTGATCTCCCAGAGCAAGCGCATGAATTTTTAAGGGACTATAGAATTAACGAGCTCGCAAGCACACACAGCTATGTGAGTGAAAAGCTATACCCGAGTGAAACGTATAGTGATGGAAGACTAATCTCATGGCTATGTATGCATCGTAGTGATGCTCCAGGTAGTTATGACCCTGACACTTGTTACTTTGGAGCTCTCTCTGGAACTACACTGACAAAATTCATAATTCCTGGGGAGATGACTGATTCTCCACTTCTCAATAGAGATCTTGGTAAACCAGAGACAGAACTGTGCGTTGGAAACCCTATCAACCTAGCTACTGGTAATAAATATCAGCAAGAAACCGATTATGTAAGCGCTGGTATGGAGCCTCTTGTATTCACACGACATTACAACAGCCAGTTAGCTTTGAGTGGTAAACAAAGCGATGTTGGTATTGGATGGAGCCACAACTATTCAAACAAAGTGATTTTTGACAAAGAAAGTCACGGAGAGAATATGGTTGTCTTGCATCGGCCAGATGGGAAAGAGTTAGCATTCTACCGGACAAATGCGGTTTGGATGCCAACATGGAAAAGTGATGATCGGTTATACAAAGATTCTGGTTGGAGATATCAGAGGGCTGATGGTGTTGTCGAACTATATGATAGTAATGGTCAGTTGATACGTATTGTTCATCCATCGGGAAATGAGCTGGATCTGAATTATACCAACGGTAAGTTAGACTCTGTTTCTGACAGTTTTGGCCGGACTTTAAGGTTTAGTTACGATCAAGGGAAGATCATAAAGATGATCGACCCTGCTGGACAAACCTTCTCTTACGATTATTCGAATGAATTGTTAGTTGCAGTGCATAAACCGGATGCCAATCAGCGACGTTACCACTATGAAGACAGTTTAAACCCAAGCCTTTTGACTGGCCTTACGGATGAAAAGGGAAGCAGATTTGCTACGTGGTCTCATGATCCTTCGGGTCGCGCTGTTCTGAGCGAACATAGCAGTGGTGTTGATAGGACAAGTGTTACATACAACCCTGATGGTTCAGTTACGGTAACGAATGCTCTAGGTCACGAACAACATTATCTGTTTAGTCGTTATAACGGAAAACTAAAGCCTGACAGTATACAGGGTGCTGCATGTACTGGCTTTGCTGGTGGTACGAAGTCGTTTGGCTACGATACCAACGGTGAGTTGAAGTCAATTATCAATGAAGAAGGCCAATCATTCTCTTACCAATATGACCAAAGAGGACTTGAAATTTCGAGGACAAGCTCGACTGGTGATACGATCACAACACAATGGCATTCAGAGTTCCCAAAACCAACCAAAATTACATCGTCATACTTGGTCCAAGAATTTACCTATGACGACCGCCAGCGGCTGTTAACGCTTAAATTGATTGACCGAACCAACTCAGATGTCAGGCAGTGGGCATTTGAATATTATCCAGACTCTCTTGGTGTTCCTGGACAACTGAAATCAGTGGATGGTCCACGGGTGGATGTTGATGATGTAACGCGCTTTGAATACGACGCTCAAGCCAACCTAAGCCGAGTTATCAACTCTCTTGGGCACGTAGTGTCATTTGACAATTACGATGCTCATGGAAGGGCTCAGAGCGTCACAGATGCCAATGGAGTAAGCTACTCGCTTAACTACAACACGTTAGGTCAAATGATTTCTTCTACTGGTCCAGATGGAACTACATTGTACTCTTACGATGAATCAGGACTCTTGGTATCTATCACCTTACCAACCAATAGCACTTTCACTTATGAGTACGATGCTGCTCAGCAGCTGATGGCCGTGATTGATGCAAATGGAAATCGACAAAGTATCAATCGAGATTCACTAGGAAATATTGAGCAAGTTGAGCTGAAAGATAACAGTGGCATTGCTCACTGGAAGCAACTGCATAGTTACACTTTGAATGGTTGGCTTTCATCAACAACAAATGGAACGGGAAATGTTTATACCTATTCCTATGACAAGACAGCCAACCTAACGGGCAAAGTTGACCCTTCTGGAAATGCTTATGCCTACCGCTATGATGGTTTTAGCAACCTGCTCCAATCAATTGACCCTGTTAACCGCGCCACTGCAATGCAGTATAACGATAATGCCTTAGTAACGAGAGTCACTGATCCAAGAGGGCGGAGAACTTACTATTCATACAACGGATATGGCGATGTTCTCTCAGTACAAAGCCCAGACACAGGCACGGCTCATTACACTTATGACAAGGCTGGAAACCTGATCGGTAAAACAGATGCCAACGGTCAGGTTTTCACTTATCACTACGACGCGCTTAATCGCCTTTCTTCAATCACTGTGGATGGTCAACCTAATGCTAGTGTGACATTCCGCTACGATGAGCCAGAAGCGCTGTATGGGGTAGGGCAGCTTACTTCCATTACAGACGCTTCTGGCGTATCAAAATACAGTTACACAGCCAGTGGTGAGATAGCCAGCCAAGAACTAATTGTGGATGGCCGCACCTTGTTAACCAATTACACCTATGATGGTGCAGGGCAGTTGGCGAGTATCGAGTACCCGAGTGGCCGCAAAGCGGTTTATCAGCGCAATGTAGCTGGAGAGGTCATTGGCATTACATTGAATAATGGTGTTAACAGCAGAACATTAGTCTCTGACTTGGTACGGAAACCTTTTGGGCCTGTAACTGATCTGACTCATGGAAATGGGCTTTGGGAAGAGCGCCAGTACGACATGAACTATCAATTGGAGTCTGTACAGGTTGCTGGTGCAATGCACCGCAGTTATCTCTATACGGCCAATAGCAATGTCGATTCAATTACAGACTTAATGGATAGTGGCTATAGCCAAACTTTCAATTACGACAAGCTGAGCCGCTTGATTGATGCTACTGGTGGTTACGGGACCCGAGAGTACACCTACAACTACAACGGCAACCGGACGGCTATCTACCGCGACGGCGTGAAAGATTCGTACAGCATTGTGTTCAATAGCAATCGTCTAACCAAAACAAGTATTGGCTCGATCACCTACAGCTATGATGCAAACGGAAACACGATTGGCCGAGGAACGGATGTCTTTGTCTATGATGCTTTCAATAGATTGACTGAGGCTACGGTCAATGGCGAAACATCAATCTATCACTATAACAGTGCTCATCAACGAGTGAGGAAGTCAGCTGGTGGCGTAGATGTGCTTTATGTTTACGGCCTCGATGGCGAGTTACTGGCCGAGGTGGATGCCGGAACCGGGCAAACCCAGCGAGAATATGTCTGGCTTGACGGCCAGCTGATGGCTTACCTGGTGAATGGCACCGTTTACCACGTTCACAATGATCACCTGGGCACACCGCAGGCCCTGACAGACGAACTGGGTGAAGTAGTATGGAAAGCGCAGTACACGCCATTTGGCCGAGCCAGTGTCACGACAGAGCTAGTCACCTTTAATCTTCGCTTCCCCGGCCAGTATTTTGATACCGAGACTGGGCTGCACTACAACTGGCATCGGTACTATGACCCGTCTCTGGGGCGTTACCTGCAATCAGACCGCCTTGGCTTGTTCGATGGAATGGATACCTATGGGTATGTGCGTGGAAATCCGCTGTCGAGCATAGACCCTACAGGTGAGTTCGCATGGGGAGTGGTGTTCGCCGGGATAGATTTGGCATATCAGCTTTATGATAACGGTGGGAAAATTGATTGCGTTAACTGGGGTGATGTTGGATTGGCAGCTCTTGGGGGTGGAATGTTCAATGCCGTGAAGGTAGCAAAAGTTCATCGCTTCAAAAGTGCTGTCACTACTAAAGGCAACCCCCATTCATGGGGAGCAACGAGAAGGTGGTACGCGAAAAACATAAACAAGGACATCCCGCCACGACAACATATTCATCATTGGCTTGTTGAAAGAAGACACTTTGAAGGTAATCAAAAATTAGAGCGTATATTTAATCAGCCTTGGAACCTTAATCCAAAACCATTCACAAACATCTATCACAATACAAAAATTCACAATAACGGAATTAAAGGTTGGTTTAATGGTGTTCCAATATGGGCAAGAGAAACCGTAGCAGGCTTAGGGTTAACAGCAGCAGGAGGGAATGGTTGTGGGTGCAGTGAAAAATAAAGGTATATTACTGAGTAAAAAAGAAAACTTTATGCTGCCTATCTATGAGGAAGCCCTAGAGAAGGCGTCCGCCTCGGCTAAAAAGATAGGAAATCGCTATGTTGGATCGTTACTTATCAAAGGAGATGGTAGCGTCTGGAGAATTGACTCAGTACAAGAGGTTAGCCCTCGTTTTATACAACGAGTTTGTTTGCAGTTATTGGGGAAGCCTAGAGACATCAAATGTTCTCTTCACCTAGTAGAAAATGATTTTGTGGACTGGGTAGAGATGATCGCTAATCTGGCTACTGAAAGCGGTTCGTACTCTGTGTGGGGTCAATTCTATGACAGCAAAGCCGAGTTGAAAAAAGCGGTGATGGGATGTAAGACGCTGGAAGATTTATTCGCTGTGTTCAGGCTTGAGGATGATAATGAATTTTCTAAAAAGTTAGTTTGATAATTTCTAAAGAAAGCCGCCAGCGGGTTAAGCCTGCTGGTGGCGTGGACAGTAAGAGGGGGTGGTTGTGGAACTTACATATCCAGTGCTACTGGTCAGTAAAAAGAAAAAATCAGTTCACGTAGAACTAACCGGAAGCCATTTGGGGAAATGTACTAATGCCGCTCTAAAAGGTGGGTACTTTAACCAAATGGAAATATACGACTCTAACGGAAGGCATTACAAAGTAGACGAGGTAGTTGGGGTCAAGCCTTTAAACGCTGTATGGCGATGGCCTTTAGAGGTGTTAATGTTTAACTCTAGGCTATTGAAAGCTGAGCTGAAAACAACATTGGTATCTCAGTTGGAACTGAAAGAGTTTAAAAGCGTAGTAGCAAAAGTGATCAATGAGCAAAAGGAAAGTTGGGAATCAGGGGTTGGGCGTGAAGCAATGTTGAACGATCTTGCGGCTGCAAATGGCATTGAAGAAGTAATCAGGATCTTTCGACCTGAAAACTGATATTTACTTAGTCTAAGCAACTCCGCCAGCGGGGTTAAGCCTGCTGGTGGCGTGGATGTGCTTTATGTTTACGGCCTCGATGGCGAGTTACTGGCCGAGGTGGATGCCGGAACCGGGCAAACCCAGCGAGAATATGTCTGGCTTGACGGCCAGCTGATGGCTTATCTGGTTGATGGCACCGTTTACCACGTCCATAACGATCATTTGGGTACGCCGCAAGCATTGACCGATGAAACGGGGGCCACGGTATGGAAAGCCAGTTACTCTCCGTTCGGCAAAGCGACTGTCACGACAGAACAAATCAAGTTCAACTTGCGTTTCCCCGGCCAGTATTTTGATGCAGAGACTGGGCTTCACTATAACTGGCATCGCAACTATGACCCGAATACAGGGATATATATCACCAGTGACCCAATAGGGCTGGCTGGTGGGATTAACACCTATGCCTATGCATTGAATAATCCTGCTATTTACACCGATCCTACTGGTTTATGGGTTCCGCAAATTATTGGGGCAATGGTTAACATAGGCTTTGAAGGATACAGACAATATCAAACTGGTTCGTTTGATGCGGGGCGACTTCTTGTGGCTGGTGCTACGGGGGCACTTGGAGGGTTTGGAAGCACTCTAAGGAGAGCTGTATTTTTTGGTGCATCATCAGGCGCTATTGGCAATATGTATATTCAGTTAACTGAAAAGTCTTCTGGTTGTGATCAAAGGTATCAAAAGAGCCTTGATTTATATCAGGTAGGAAGAAGTGCAATTCTTGGCTCGTTTGGTGGAGCAGTTGGTTTTGGCGGGGGAATATTAGGCAAAAATATTTTGAGACCACGAGACATAATCGGGGTGGATTTGAAAAAAAGGGTTAGTTTTAACTACGAATCGTATGGTTCGGCTATAGGTTCTGCTGGGGGAACAACAATTGGAAATCAATAATTGGCTTGACTTTGTTTTGTACACATTCATGACTTTAGGTGGGTTGCTTATAGCAATTCCATTAGGGATAAGATGCCTTTATGTAGGTCTTGTTGCACTATTTAAATACAAGATTGTGAAATTCAAAAAAGATAGCAATGTGTCAGTGTATGCAAACACATCTATAGAGCTAGTTCTTTTAGGTATTTTCTGTATTGGAGCTTCTATTTGGTTTCTGTTCTTCGATAAAGGTGGCCACCTCTTACATTACCTTCCGGAAGTGATGAGGTTCTTCGCTGGAACATAAGGCAGATTACGCTGGTGCTGGCTGTGGCTGATCGCCTTGGCTTGTTCGATGGAGTGGATACCTATGGGTATGTGCATGGAAATCCACTAATAAGGATCGATCCTACAGGTGAGTTTGCGTGGGGTTTGGTTGGAGGTGTGAATATGCCAATAGGTAACGGAGAGTAAATATGGCATACAAAACAGAGATTTCTATATATCTGATTCTGATCCCTTTAGTGGGAGTTATGACGGGACTCATATCCTACGGTGCGTATAGATTGATCGGGTATCCTGAATCAATATTTGTTCTTTTTATGATGATTGCTGTTTGGGGAGGGGTATGCCTAGCTTTAGGAGTTTGCAGCACGATTCGTTGCTTAAAGCAAAAAAAAGGAATTGAACGACACATGAGAGAGACGAAAGGAAATAGCCAAGAAAAGTGATGGTCTCAGCTAATCTTTCACGAATTCCAAAGTTAAATAGTTACCTGGTGGATGGCACCGTTTACCACGTCCATAACGATCATTTAGGTACGCCGCAAGCATTGACCGATGAGACCGGAGCCACGGTATGGAAAGCCAGTTACTCTCCGTTCGGCAAAGCGACTGTCACGACAGAACAAATCAAGTTCAACTTACGTTTCCCTGGGCAGTATTTTGACGCAGAGACTGGGCTTCACTACAACTGGCATCGCTACTATGACCCAGCACTTGGCCGTTACTTACAATCAGACCGCCTTGGCCTGTTCGATGGAGTGGATACCTATGGGTATGTGCATGGAAATCCGTTGAAGTTTATTGATCCTACAGGCGAGTTTGGATGGGTTGCTTTTGGGGCTTTCGTTGGCGGTTCGCTTAATGCGATTGCTCAATACCATTCAGGACAGACGTTTGACTTTGCATCTTTTGGGGCTGCTGTCGTTACAGGGGCTGCGGGAGGTGGTCTTGGTAATTTAACTAAGGGGTTGTCTTGGGGGAAAAATATCGTTGCCAATTCATTGGGTAGTGGGGTAATTGGAGGTGGTGTGACAGCTGCTAAGAACAAAGTTACAGGCAGCTGTGATGATATTTGGCTTAACTCAGGGCGCAGTATGATATTAGGTGGATTAGGAGCAGGGGTTGGTAACTCATTTGCTGGGCTAGGAAAAATAATTCCAAAGATGCAGGCTAACCGATGGTGGGATAAAGCGTCATTAGAAAAACGGTTAAAGAGTTCGTCGAATGCGTTTCACCGTTAAGATGCACCTCCAACGCTAACGGTATTTTTTGTCACCACTGGTAATATCGGAAGCAACATCATTGCTAATATCCCATAAGTGAGAATTGAAGATGAAGATGAAAGGATTTAGTGCATTCATGATAACAGTATTTCTCCCCTTTTTAGTTGGTGGGGCCATTATTGGTGCTGCATTTGGGGGAGTAGGATATTACATCACAAATTGGTTTGGTTTATTTGAAAGACAAATTCAGCACGAGATGGTTTTTTGGTTATTTTTAGGTATGGGGGTGTTTGCTGGGACAGTAGGAGCGGTACAGTCGCTAATTGCATTCATTAGACATCCCGGTGTTCACGGTGACACATAGCAAACATTCATGCTTGTAACACGCCGCCAGCGGGTTAAGCCTGCTGGTGGCGTGGGCAATAAGGGAGAGGTTGTGGATGTCAGTAATATCAAACGTCATAAGGTCGTTAAAAAAAGCCGTTTACTCAGATTGTGAGTGGTTGAGGTGTTATGAGGTAGAGGCATTAACTGCCTTCTACCTACACATTACGGAAGAGGATAAAGGTAAACTAATTCAGCAATTTAAACGTCTGGATATGATGGAGCGTTCCAAGAGTGGGAAGTTGCTACAGATATTTGATGGGCTGGATACAGTTAGAAAAAAATGGCTTAAAGAAATAAAAATATGCCCTGACGAACCTGTAACTGGATATAAATTTGCTCTTAAAAGAAATGGCAAGGAATATGCGATATTTAATATTTTCCTTGGTAGGGGAGGTATAGGTGAGATTCAGTTTGAGAAGATGCCTAGTAAATTCCAAAGTAAAGTAGCAAAGGTAGGCGATATAAAAGCTCTCTTATTCAAAGAAAAAGAATTGCCCCGTGAAACAACTTATGTCTTTAAAGGTGTAGTCACAGATGATGAGGAGCAAAAGTTAGAAGAGGATTTGCATAGAGGTTGAAGTTGCTCATCTAAACATGCGTTGAAGTGATTGAACTCACTGGGATTGACTGACCTCTATGAACCTTTTTCACTACCACCAGCGGATTAAGCCAGCTGGTGGCGTGGGTGTGCTCTATGTTTATGGCCTCGATGGCGAGTTACTTGCCGAGGTGGATGCCGGAACTGGGAAAACCAGCGCAAATATGAATATCAAGGAGATAAAATGGCTAGTCAGTATCAATACAATCCATTTTTAATAGGGAAAGATACATTTACCTCCAGCAAAGTAGAGCTTTGTGAAGATGAGGTAAGACAATCGAAGCCACACTATCAGTTAATTTGTTTCGGTAGTTCTTCTCGGTATCCTCTATGGATAGAACTAGGGACCAACCAACTAGTTGGTGGTAATTATCATTGTTTCTATAATGATGATGAACTAAAAGCGTTATACACGTTATTTCAGCAAGATGCGCAACGACAAGGTTATTCTGACCAGAAGCAAAACTGTTGGGCTAAAACACCTAATCCTTTTCCTATCGAGTTTCTTGAGGGGATGCCACAAAGTCTATGGGCTTACTTTTACGAAAGTGGCCGTAGACAAGCCGCTTGTGAAAAAAGTGTTCAGGAATTACTACCCATGTTCGAAAAGTGATAAGTGCTTGACTGAATGTAATATTTAGCTTGAAAATCAGTCGAGTAAATAATGCCACTTTGAACAATGTAACAGGAACAAGAATGATGAAGAAAATTGGACTACTGCTAGCGACGTTAACTGCATTTTCAGCTCAAGCGGATGTTTTCCCTAAAACAGAAGTTGATGCGTATCTAATGGCGATGCACTCTATGGCCCCAGTTAACGCGAAATACACCATTCAATACAAGGCCGCAGTGGAAAGTAGCTGTAAGACAAAGCTTAGTATTGAACAATTAAGCTCACGCGACTTTGCCAATGTTGTACAAGCGCTTGTTAGTAGTGAAACCGTTGACCGCTTAGGGCTTGATGCTAGTGGTGGTTCCCTCACTGACACGCTTCAACTGGTAGGGGCTAATATTAATTGTTCCGACCTAAGTGCCCCGTATAAAGCGGTATTGAGTGATGTTGAGTTCAACAAGAAGCATCAGCATTTGTCGAAGGTACTGCACACTTGGGATCAAGTTGTTACTGAAAGTCAGTTGAACTAATTGTGCTATATTGCTGGGGGATGTGTTTGAGACTTTGGACAATTAGTTAAAGTTTGTGCAAAATTACATCACTGACCTGGCTGATGGCGTTTCTGCTTCGAACCTCAGCTTATTACTTATCGTGCCCCAGCAATAAAACCTCTTTGATTTCCCCCTTTAAATCGACATAATGAGCATATGTAGTCAATATAATGGTGATATGTATGTCTGGAGTCGTTTTCCATCAAGTAAAAGAAGGTGAGTTCCGCCGTCTCGCGGAGACTCGAACAATGACCAAACTAATTGCGCAGGAATCTAAACTGCATCCTAATAAGTTTCATTTGGTTGGGATTGATAGTGGTAAAGGAATCGCGTATGCAATTAGACATGGAAGAACCAGTGACTTGAGAGTGTGGAGGCTTGATATCCTGGTAAATCAGGTTAGAGACATGGGGTTTGAGAATATAGAAGTACAACTCATAAACAAAACCCACGCATGAAGCATGGGCTGATAGTCTTAACATGCCGAAAGGCACTTATTTTTCAAGAATATAATCACGAAAGTCGTGGTTCTCAATTTCCAACTTCCCACGCTCTGGGCTGTAAATTAGCTCAAGCGACTTCAATCGTGTGACTGCATTTTTCACCGACCATTTTGTAACGTCTGTTTCTGGGTCGCCAGTGAAAGCTTTCACTTTGTCTAGTCCTGTTTTGGTATAAAGACCT
The DNA here is from genome assembly GCF_033339295.1 of Vibrio sp. 704. Lineage (NCBI taxonomy): Bacteria > Pseudomonadati > Pseudomonadota > Gammaproteobacteria > Vibrionales > Vibrionaceae > Vibrio > Vibrio sp. 704. The sequence continues at coordinate 59,686 of NZ_JAWOUH010000020.1, forward strand.
TTTGACTCATTGGCAGCAACAAGCTTTAGGATCGCCACTTCGATAGGTTTCAGTTGTTCGTATGTTTTTGAAAAGTGGTCCTCTGACTCGATACGATCAACGTCATAACGATGGACACCAATATCTAGGTCATGAACCATGTTCAGGGCCATATTCTTTAACATTTCAACAAACCGAGCGGGAGCGCGATTTTGTTTGATTAAGATTTCTAGGGCTTTGTGTTTGTCGAGTTCGACACCACCAGTGACATTTTTGAATGCGGCCAACTCGAATTCAACGAAATCCATATCCAGCTCTTCAAATATCTGGGTTTGGCTGGAGTTGTAGAATGGAGCCTTGTTGTCTTTGAATAAGCGACTTAACCCCTCTCTACTTGAACCTGTGAAGATGCATTTGACGTTGTTATCCTCTCTGTTCACTACAAAACTGCGTAGAGCTGCCGTAAACGAGTCAAATTCTTTGCGAGTAGCCAAATGTTGAACTTCGTCAAGCAACAGTAAAACAGGCATATCCAGCTCGTTTAAGCGTTGAAATACAGCGAACAAGTCAGCTCTCAGTTCTCCCTGAGAACGCTCTACTTCAACTTTGCCACCAGCTGCACTAAAACCTAACTTTTTGAAGTTGAGAGCTTTGCCAAGCTTATGTAGAAATCCTTCATTCCTTTCACAAGCATCAATGACGGATTTAATGAAGATGCCTTCTGGGTCGTCTTTTTGCATCCAAAAATCTACATAGATAGGTAAGACACCAAGTTCACGAGCCATAGGAATGATATCTTTTTGAATGAATTGAGTTTTTCCTCGCTTGCGTGGAGCGAAGATTGAAACTCGTTGAAGAAGACCTTTGTCCATCCCGTTAAGGATAAACGTAGCAAGCTGTGTACGAGGATAATGCCAGATATCCATTGTCGTGCTCCTTTGGTAAATTGTGTTATCAATGATACCACAAAATAGAATTGTGGTAGATTATTTAACACAACCAACCACAAATAGGATTGCCATCCTAAAGCAGATCACTCTTTTACTAAGTAGCTCTTTGTCATGTCCCTCAATTTGCCCAAAAAAGGGCAAGTTCTCATCTCTTAAAAAAATGTCATGTCGGTACACTAAGAGCATGATGCTCTGGAGATTGATCTTATGGATATGATAAACGGCTGGCTATATGAAGTTCAGAGAGCCCTTGATAGTTCTTTAGGTGATATACCCTTTGATTGGCGCTGGATTGCTGCTGTGATTGGGTTCTTTTTAATATGGAGGCTGTTCTCTTTTGGCTTTGCCATCGTTAAGTTTGTCATCGTTGCGGCAATAGCTGCTGCCATTTATGCTGCTGTTGTTGGCGATTCGTCAGGACTTGCTGGTGGTAGTTTCTTTGGATTTTAGTACAGTTTGGTAGCTAAATATGAGCATTCTGATATCGGATGGAAGTGAAACGCTCGATGCAGCAACCGCAATTTCTGAGTTGCCAGATTCGTACACGGGTCATTGTTCTGTCGTAACAATCAATGAAGAAATAGTTGCCACTGTACCTAACCCTCAAATTGCATTTTCTATTGCGTGTTACGCGATTGGAACAGAAGGGGGTTATGGAAGTGTTTATGTTCGTCCGGCCAAAGACGGTGAAATTCTCACCCATACAGATTTTGACAGTTGGGCGTACTAGCTGGACTTTCACATGTGAAAGTCTGCATAAAGAACTCGCATTTAAAAGGTGTTGATATGCCAATTATTACAACAAAGGCTATTAAAGCAGAAAGTAACTCAGAGGATAGTCGTATCATTGCAGGTGAAAAACAAGAGCGAGATGTGGCTTTTTATTTACGTCGAGCGTTTAAAGATAGCGAAGAAATTCACGTATTTAACGATTTTACCTTCACGTATAATGGTGAAAAAGCACAGATAGATCACTTAGTATTGCATAAATACGGTTTCCTAATACTTGAATCAAAAAGTATCTATGGGGAAGTCAAAGTTAACGAGAGTGGTGAGTGGTCCAGAAGTTATAAAGGTTATTGGTCAGGTATTCCTTCTCCGATCAAACAAGCTGAGTTGCAACAGCAATTATTGAAGAAAGCTCTTGTTGATAACGCTCCTAAGTTCCTGGGGAAAATGTTAGGTGTCCAGCAAAATGTTGGTGGCCGACGGTGGGACTCGTTATGCGTTGTTTCTAACTCGTGTATTTTGCACAGAGATAATATACCTGCTGACATTAACGAAAGAATCATTAAAAGCGAAGCTGTAGCTGATGCCGTTAGGAGAATAGGTGAAAAAGGAAAGCTTAAAGCGTTTTTAGCAACAGAACCTTTTTTTACTAAAGAAGAGTTGCATAGCATAACTGAATATTTATTGGATGAACTTTGTTCTAACAGGTCAGTCGATAACTCTGGCTCATTACATAAAGAACAGGAAAACGAAATGCTTGTTCGTAATGAGGTTGATTCAAAAAAAATCCGCTGTAAAAAGTGTGGTGAGGCTGAGCAGCTTACAGCATGTCATGGGAAGTTTGGTTACTTCGTAAAGTGTCTTTGTTGTGACACTAACACTTCAATGCGAACTCCTTGTGCTCATTGTGGAAGCAAGAGAGCTAAGGTAACAAAGAAAAAGTTAGAGTACTGGTTAAAATGTGAATGTTCAGAATCGTATTTGGTGTTTGTGCAAAAAGAGCGCGTGGAGTCTGAGCAAAATACCGTTTCTTAGACTTTCACATGTGAAAGTGGAGGGGAGGGGTTGCGTTTTCAAAAAGCATGATAAAGTAAGTATGAATATTAACTAAATGAGGTCCTTACGGCGATGCCGGAAGGGATCTTAAATACCGGAGATAAGACTATGATGATTCTAACCACTCTTTCTGAAAAACTAGATGACCAAACGAGCCGAGTATTCTGGCGTGTGGGCACTAAACGCAGTGGAATTCTTGATGTAAAAATCGACTTTTCCCATGAAGATTCTGATTTGATTTCAGAATTATCAGCCATTCAATACCTACTCTTTGAAGAAAAAGTAATGGGTCGAGAGCCGGGTTCTGGTTCTGGCTACAAACTCGTTGTGTCAAAGGGAGCAATCAAAAAGCTTGCCCGTGGTAAATCTACGAAAAAACATGCACAAAAGTTTGCAGCATTTCTTCAAAACCGAATGGCTGGAGTGCAAATAGAGGTATCACAAAGTCGTGAGTTCATGGCCGACCCAAAATCATGTGTAACAGTGCTCTTAGATGCAAATCGCCAGGAATATGCAAATACGCATGATGCCGTTGAAACACCAGCAATGGGGACCGTTTATGTTACCGCTCACGCTGTTGAACAGTATAAAGAGCGATTGAGCACTGGAGATCCCAAAAAGCCCTGGGCGAGTTTAGTCAATCGACTTAAACATCCTGAGTTGAGAATTCGAAATTTGCCTGCAAATGTTTTGGCCCATAAAGCGAAAAAATACGGTACTGCCGACAATGTAGAAGCTTGGGGGCATCCAACTTCCAAATTCACATACCTTATTGTTAACGATAATGGGCGTCGCACCTTAGTAACTGTTTTTGAGCGCGAACAATAACCTTGGAAGGAATAAAATTGGATAGTGCAACTAACTACATAAAGGATGGTCACGCACGGATTATGGGTAACAGAAAAATCGCTGTATTAATTGATTCAGAAAACACTCCACACTCAAAGCTAAACCTGATTATTGAAGAGCTTTCTAGTTTTGGGCAGATCATCGTTAAACGTGCATATGGCGATTTTTCTGCTGAACAACTAAAAAACTGGAAGCAGCCTTTGAATGAGTTAGCGATTCAAGCTAAGCAGCAATTTGCCTATACATCTGGAAAAAACTCGACAGACTCTTTAATGATTATTGATGCAATGGATCTCTTGTACAGCCAAAGGTTTGATGCTTTTGCTTTGATATCCAGTGATAGTGACTTTACAAGTCTTGCTACGAGATTAAGAGAGTCGGAGATACACGTCATCGGTGTAGGAAAAGCGATGACTCCGACTTCGTTTAAAAACGCTTGTGATGACTTTGTAGCGATAGAGAACTTAAACGCTGATGTTGATCTTGGGGAGGCACAACCAAGCTCTAATCAAGACTCAGAACGCGAATTATGGCGATTAATGCATCAAGCTTGGCAGAACTATCGAGATGAATCGGGCTGGGCAAAACTAGGTGAAATAGGCAAGTACTTAAAGAGACTGAAGCCAGATTTTGACCCTCGAAACTACGGGTTGAAGAAGTTATCTGACTTTTTTGATAAATATCCAACGCGCTATAGAACCCGTAACACTAAACGCACTGGTATGGAGTTTCAGCTGATAACAAAGGCAAGCAAACAAAAATGATGTGCTGCCTTCGCTGACGACATACTGCAATCGGGTAACTCAAAAATGCCCCATTCTAAGCTAGAGCTGTTCTGTACCTCATTTCTAAGCGAGGTTATTTGACCTATTTTTTCTTATGTCACAAAGTGCCTATGGATTTGGTGGCAATTCAATGTACTCGCCATCTGTAGGAGTGAATTTTATAGGTAGGGTTGGCATGTTTGAAGTGACTAAGAGTAACCCTTTAGTTATTAGTTTCATCTTGTGCTGATATTGCACTGCGATCTAACCATTTAAGGTATTGAATAAACTTTGTATATAAAGAATAAAAATGGCGTTACCCAACACAACGAGTTCAAAATTAGAAAGGGGCCTGATGGTGTCCACTTATTTAGCCGCCAAAATGGGCTTAACATACTTCTAGATGATGAAATCCCACCTGAGTCCGATTGGACTCTTAGTCCTAGGCAGGTTTCTATCGCACTTACTAATAACTGTGACTTGAGGTGTGCGCATTGTTATGCGCCAAAGCATCGTTCAACTCTGGATAAAAGTAGAGTAAAAGATTGGTTGCTTGAAATGGATAGTATGGGTGTGTTTGGTATCGGCTTTGGTGGAGGTGAGCCAACATTGCATGAAGACTTGGTTGAACTTTGCCAGTTTGGACAAGAAGAAACCAAGCTAGCAATTAGCTTTACGACGCATGGTCATAGTTTAACTCCTGAACTAATATCTCAGCTAAAAAGTCATGTGAACTTTATTAGAGTAAGTATGGATGGAACTTATAGTAATTATGAGTCTATAAGGAAGAGACCATTTAAGCAGCTGTTAAGCAATTTAGAATTATTTAAAGGGCGTCTCCCATTTGGGATAAATTACGTAGTTAACAGCAAAACTATTGACGACCTACCAAATGCCTTGGAACTGTGCAAGGAGCTAGGTGCTGATGAGTTTCTGATTTTACCAGAGGTACCTGTGGGGTTTGGTAAAAAAATCGATGATGTAACACTAAGTAAATTAAAAGAAATTGTCGACAGTCGAAGAAAAACCACAAAAAGTATGAGGGTATCTATAAGCTCTGATTACAAAAATCAATTTGTCACTGCTATCGGTCTTCAGAAAGAGAGCGACCTGCAAGGCTTTGCGCATATAGATGCGTCAGGTGTTTTAAAACTGAGTTCGTTCGACAAGAATGGAGTTCCTATAGGTGGTGGTTCTCTAACTAATGCTTATCGTCAGTTAACAAATACTATAAGGGTTGAATTAGAATGAAAATTTGGCAGGGCTACGGTGCGGAGCACTCTTTAAATCTAGTAATCGTTGGTGAGTTCAAGGATGTAGAAAAGGCTGAAAATTTTGAGCAATTAGTATCAACGATTAGTTCTTTTCTATGCAGTGATGAATCGAATTTTGACGTGGATGCAGATAGATATGGTGATGAAGTGCTTGAGTTCCTTCGCAAGCAAAATCTGTTTTGTTTTTCTCCCCAACAATTAGCGCAATTTATGTATGACCAACGCCTCGAAAGAAAAGGTTCAAAGATAACCATATCTTCAGATGACGACCTGAATGTATTCATATCTTTACTGATTCATGAAGGAGCGAAGGTCGAATGCTTTTCAGCACACGATTATCCTGATTTAGTTAAAAAAGAGGATTAACTAGTGCTTGATTGGGCTAAGTTTGAACATGTAGCTGGAGAGCATCCTAACGCGCATGCATTTAGTTTTGAAAGCTTATGTAGAGGAATAGTCATTCGACAATTTCGAAATCATGGGCCAATAAAAGAGTTAAAAAATCAACCAGGAGTGGAGTTCCATCTTGAGCTTGATTGTGATGACCCAAGATTGGGAACAAAAGGGTTAAAGGTTGGATGGCAATGCAAATGGTTCCAATATAAGAGTGACGGTGGCTTAACTACCGGGGCAAAGAGCCAGATTAAACACTCGCTGGATACAACGAAAAAATACTTACCAGATTTAAATGTATGGATTCTTTGGACACACAAAACCTTAGCGAAGGCTGACCAAACTTGGTTCTATGATTTACAAACAAAATATGGCTTTACATTACATCTTTGGAATGAAAACGACTTAGAGTCTTATCTCTCAGGCCCAGCAACAGAGTTAAGGGCTAGTTATTTTGGAGAGCTGGCTTTAACACCAGATATGTTAAATGAACAGCATACGAATTCAGTGGCTCCGATTAGAAATCGTTGGATTCATGAAGTTCATCAATCTACGGGCGTAGAGAGAGATATAAGAAGAGTGCTCGGTGAACCTAGCGCATGGTCTGATATATATGCTGCGAAAGTTAAACTAGACGGTTATTTGTCAACTATTTCTGAGTTATCGAGGCATAAGGATTATGTAGATCTTTCGTCTGGTCTAGAAGAATTTATAGCCTTTTGTAAACAGGTTATATTTAGCTGTAAGGTCTTTGAGTCTACAGTGTCAGGCAGAGAAATAGGTAGAATTGCGAACTTTGCTCAATCTTCAGAGCAGACAAAAAACATAAGTCAGTTACTAAGGTTAACAAGAAGGCAGAACCTACCGCTTTCTCTTTATTTGACCAATGCGAATGCAGTTATCAAAGATATCAAAAAGCTGTTGTCAGAAGCTGTAGAACTGTTTTCTCATCAACTAGTAGCTGTTATTGGTAAAGCTGGCAGAGGTAAAACACAATTAGCTGCTGAAGTTACAAGCCAAAATGATGACAGGCTAGCTGGAATACTTCTTCATGGAAAAAAACTTCGTAAGGGGGGAACGCTTGATTCTCTGGTTCAAAATATGTCCTTTGCCTCTAACGAAGTTAGATCGTTTGAATTGTTGCTTTCAGCTATAGATTCGGCGGGAGAAAGAAATCGTTGTCGAGTTCCAATAGTTATTGATGGATTAAATGAGGCTGAAGACCCAAGAGAATGGAAGAACTTATTGGCAAGCATAGAGACTGTATTACCTCGATATCCAAATGTAGTTCTCGTCTGTACATTGCGAGATGGTTATCAGTCTCGGAAACATGTCGGTGCTGTCAGAGCTAATAGTTCATCAAGAGAAGGGTTTGCACAGCAAGCGCTCCCCAATGATTGCTTTGAGTTACTGTTAAAAGGGTTTAGTGACGAAGTAACTGTCCAAGCTATAGGTGCATACTTTAGATATTATAAGATTAGTGCTAATCCAATAGCGGCTCCGCAAAGTTTCTTCAGTCATCCTTTAAACTTGAAAATCTTTTGTGAAGTTATGAATCGCCCAAGGAAGACTTGTGTGGTGGTTCAAAGTTTTCCGTCATCCATATACTCATTGTTTAAAGAGCAAGTCACACATATCGGACAAACTATCTCTGAAATGACTAACCTGTCTATCAGATACACAATTACTGAGGTAGAAAACGCAGTCTACTACTTAGGCGAAGCTCTGTGGGAAGCAAACGGTAGAGGTGTTTTAGAAACAGACTTTTTGCGGAAGTATAATCCACAGTCGACAGATTGGGACAGTAATATTGTCAACTTGCTATCTCAAGAAGGTTTGATATTCAGAGATCTGGTTCGTCGTGGAGAATATCGCTTAAGCCCAGCGTATGATCGACTAGGTGGATACATTATAGCTTTCTATTTAATGGAGCACTATTGTCTAAATCGAGACGTATCGCTATTTAGTTCACAAGGTTTTTTAGCGAAAATTTTCGAAGATGTGACTTTACAGCATGAGCTGTCAGAGGACATCCTACATGCACTTGTCGCTATTGCACCGCAGTATAATCTGCCACACATTTGGCAAATAGTTCCTTCAACATACAAAAACGAAGTTTTAAGTTTGTCGCATTTGATTGAACCTAATTTCATTTGTGATGAAACAGTATGCGAATTGAAAAACTTAATACTTAATGAAGGGTTGAAACAAAAATATATTGAATCTTTAGGAGACGTACGATTCGCAATATCTCACCCTCTAAACGCAAAGTTTCTAAGTGATATATTGTTAGACATGTCTATGGTGGACAGAGATCTTTCATGGGGAGAGTACTTTCGAAGAAACCATGATGAATTGATAAAAGGCATTCGATTTAGGGCTGAATGTTGGAAAAATAGAGAGTTTTCAGATCCAGAAATAGAAAAACTAAGGCTAATTACAACAATTTGGTTCCTTAACTCAGTCGTAACTGAGCTAAGAGATGTTTCAACTGAGGCTTTAGTCTACTATGGAGTGCATAACACTAAGAGTTTCCTAGAAATAGTCAAACCTATTCTAGTGGCTGATGATGAATATATATTAGAGCGGATAATTGCAGCATGTTACTCAATAGTCAGTATTTCTTTGGATAAATCTGAAAACTTAGGTGAGATAGAGGCGTTCAGCAAACACATAGTAGCTGTTTTTTTCAGCCATGATTCGAAGTACGCTACAACCAACATATTGGTTAGAGAATATGCCTCATGTCTAGTGAAGCGTGCGAGTTTGGAATCTCAAATTAATATTAGTGAATCAGAAGTTAAAGCAGCTACTGAACCTTTTGAACAAATGCCCAGAAGTGAATGGAATGAAGAAATAACTGATGGTATGAGCGGGCATTTATCTCCTCTTAAAATGGATTTTGAGAACTATACTATTGGTCGTTTGGTTAAAGATCGTAGCAATTACGACTATGAACATGAGGCTTATGCGAAAATTCGTAATCAGATACTATGGAAAGTATATGATTTGGGGTGGAGCGAGGACAAATTTGGCAACTTAGACAATCAAATTTCTTCGAGCGGTTATCACCGGAGACACGAAACAAAAAAAGTAGAGCGCTATGGCAAAAAGTACTCTTGGATAGCGTACTACCAAATGGCAGGAAAACTACTCGATTCGGAACAGTTGGAGTTCTGGGGGGGAAGGTTTATAGAAGGAATTGACCCTTTCTTTCCTAGTAAAAGGTTAAAAATCTACCCTCTTAGTGAAAAAATGTACTTAGGCGATGAAGGGTTAACTACAGAAGAATGGATTAACTATTCGGAAGATCCGAATCTGGTTCATCTCAGCGATTGTGCAAGTTCTGAAAATGAAAATTTGATTTTGGTTGATGCATTTATAGTCGAGGAATCTGAGGAATTAAATCGTCATTTCTATGCTTCTGTAAACTCCTTTTTAGTTTTCGATGAGTCGTTGAAAGACTTTGATTTTGATAGCGAGGAATCTAGCAAATTGGAGTTCCCCGAAATCGCCAAATTATCTGATGTTTATTTGGGAGAGCTTTATAGCTCGTGGAGTAAAAGCCTTGAACCCCAAGTTATCAAGGAAGAAGATGGTGAAGAAGAAATAGAAGTTGAATCAAACGTGTTCTTTGATGGAAGTGCTTTTGTAAGAACATCTGGAACACATACAATGACTGTTCCTAAATATAAGGAGCATTCGCTTAAAGATTTTATCATCGAATATAGTTCGGAACATTCAAGTGGTAGTTTTTCTATGCCGATGCTAGCTGCTAGTTTTGTTAAAGAGCATGCGCTTAAGTTTGACTGTGAGCGGCTTTGTTACTTCAAAGACGGACAACAAATCTCAAAGTATATAGTTGAAGATCTAGACGGATACTCTAACTCTCGGAAAAGATTCTACTTGGATAAAGAATTCTTAACTGCTGCACTGAAATCTAGTGGCTTAAGAATAATAACTCGGATTAAGGGTGAAAGAAGAGTTTCTGACGTCGGGTATAGTGGGGATTTTGCGTACAAAGATTTTGAAAGTATAGACTTTCTGAGAGCTAATTATTGATTGGAAAGGGAATGCGTAACACATTCCCTCTGTTATTTTTAGTGGATGAACAAAAATGGGCACTAAGATCGAGGTTTTGCCGTACCTCAGGTAATCCGTTAAATTCTAATTTAGCAAAGTCACTGACACGTTTCTGTCCAAAACCTTCACCGGATGAATTTTTACCCGTGGCATTTTCCAACTCAAAAATGCCCCTTTTCGAGTTAGCAAATTGCATATTTTGCAAATTGGTTTTGCCCCATTCCTTCTTAGACCTTGTATCTACTTCAAATTGCAGGCTTCCGTTTAAGGTTACTTTACCTAATGGCGGACATCAGTAATCTATTGGGTTCCTTTTCTCTGTGGCTTTTTAAGCGGATAACTTTTTTCAATGGTGCCGCGTACTTTGAACGTTAACATAGAGGCTCAGGGCGCTATTTTACCCCCTTAAAATAGGCAAAATGAGGGTTTTTAAGATCTTGATTTTTAGTGTTTTTATTTTGTTGATGTGATGTGGCTTTGATGGTAGTGTTGCGTCCAGTTCATCATAGGAGTCAACATGGAAACCTACCGTCACACATATCGACACCACAGTTTTTCACATCAAGATCTAAGTGATATTACTTTCACTGCTTGCACCTTTATCCGATGCGATTTTCGACGTGCTAACTTGCGTGATGCGACATTTATTAACTGCAAGTTCATTGAACAGGGTGATATCGAAGGTTGCCATTTTGATGTCGCAGACCTTCGCGATGCAAGTTTCCAACAATGCCAGCTTGCGATGGCAAACTTTAGTAACGCCAATTGCTACGGTATTGAGTTACGTGAGTGTGATTTAAAAGGGGCCAACTTTTCCCGAGCAAACTTTGCCAATCAAGTGAGTAATCGTATGTACTTTTGCTCAGCCTTTATTACTGGATGTAACCTGTCTTATGCCAATATGGAGCGGGTCTGTTTAGAAAAATGTGAGCTGTTTGAAAATCGCTGGATAGGGACTCACCTCGCGGGCGCATCACTGAAAGAGTCAGACTTAAGTCGAGGTGTTTTTTCTGAAGATGTCTGGGGACAGTTTAGCCTACAGGGTGCTAATTTATGTCACGCCGAACTCGACGGTTTAGATCCTCGAAAAGTCGATACATCAGGTATCAAAATTGCCAGCTGGCAACAAGAACAGCTTCTCGAAGCGTTGGGTATTGTTGTTTTTCCTGACTAGATGCTTACGAATACCTGCTGATAAACTATACACAACATTAATACATTTTCTAATTCAAATCACCAGAGCTAGATCAATACTTCTAGCTCATTCTTGTCCAAAAGTTTGCTAGAGATTGAACAAACTTTGTCATTTCCACAGTGCTTCTGGTAACAATGCACCTTAAAAATGATCAAACTTTAACTTTTGCATCCTGTCGCTGATATTGAACTAGCAAGGGAGTATTACGTCAGGTCTAGACGCCCAGTAATTTCAGAGAGCCCAGTAGCTATTGAGGATTTGGCTGACAATAATCCAATCCAGAACCAAGAAACTAAAGAAGACTTGCTAACCGAAAAAAACAAGCGCAAGGTAATATTGGATTGAGACAGGATGCACATTGTTCTGTCGATACAGTTCACCTAAACATTGATGATTTTTCTCGCGGCCCTTTGAGGCCGTTTTTTTATCTGTAATTGTTATGTTAGTACCACGATATGACATTGCAGTATCATAAAGTGAGTGTTAGAATCTTTCACATGTGAAAGTGGCGATGTTTCGTCACTAGGAATCTCATTTGCAATCGGAGAGCGAGGTAAACATGGCAAAAGCTATCGCCTATGCCAATCAGAAGGGAGGCGTGGGTAAAAGTACTATCTGTATCCAGCAAGCCTTCGATTTGGCAGAAAAAAAGAAAAAAGTCCTGGTACTGGATTTCGATGGTCAGGGTAATACATCTTCACGTTTGGCTCCTCGTGTGGAGTTGGAAGATGGCAGCTACGAGCCAGTATATAGCGGTACTAAAGTAGCTGAATTGTTCCTTGATAACTGCTCAAGCATTCAAGTAACGGAGTGTCCATGTGGTGTTGATTTGATTTACACGCCCAAAAACGATCCGGATTTGTTTGAGATGGAGGCAGTGCCATTGGAACAAGCAATGAACCCAGCTCGACACTTAAAAGAACTAATCAAAGACTATGATTACGTGTTGATTGATTGCCCACCGAGTCTTGGCCGTAAGCTGGTTGCTGCACTGATGATTGCGACGCATGTTGTATGTCCTGTAAAACTATCTGGCTTTGCGGTTGATGGTGTAGAGGGCTTGCTGACGACCATTATCGGTGTTCAGCAACAGCACAATCAAAACTTAGAAATCCTGGGCATTGTCATCAATGATATGGATCGTTCAGTGAACCACAACAAATCGTTTACTGAGCTGAAAAAAGCTATCCCAGAGTTGATCTTTAGTAACATTATTCAACACCGTCCACCGCTTGATTCTGCAACTACAGATGGAGTTCCAGTATGGTCTCTTCGCTATGGTCATGTAGCAGCAAAAGAAGTGCGAGCGGTGCTGGACGAGATTGTAGAGAAGGTAGGTTAAGATGAAACTAAATAACCTAAAAAACCTCAACCAGTTAGCTCAAGCCGCCCAAAAAAAGCAGCCAGATGGTAAGGTAATTCTGACGGTTCCTGTTGATGAAGTTATTTCAAAAGAACAGGTTCGTAAACGGTTCCGTAATATCGAGGAACTGGGTGATTCAATTTTGGAAGAAGGCCAGCAATCCGCGATTGTGGTCTACCCGAAAAATGAAGACGGCAAATATGTCATTCAAAAAGGCGAACGTCGCTGGAGAGCATGTAAAGCCAAAGATATTCCAACAATTGACATCGTTGTTAACGAAAAAGAACAAACGGACTTGGACGAAACAGCGGGAGAATTGATAGAGAATATTCAGCGCGATGATTTGGCTGCACTTGAAATTGCTAATGCTTTACAAGTATTCATTGATAATGGGTGGCAGCAAAAAGACGTTGCAAAACGTATCGGTAAGAACACAATTTTTGTTTCAACGCACCTTTCATTATTAAAAATGCCTGACTGCGTTCGAGAATTATACGATAATGACATTACAGCTGATACGGAAACACTCAATAACTTACGTTTGCTATTCGAACTGAATGAAGAGCGATGCCGGGCTGTCTGTGCCGTTGCTATGAGTGATGGCATGACACGTAAGCAAAGTCGTGAGTTGTTGAATGATGCAAAACGTATCAAGAATGGTGATGAACCAACTTCAAATGAAGATGGTGCAGTAACCAATAACTCTGAGCAGGATAATAATTCGAATTCTGACTCAGAATTGGGTGAAGAGAAGGGTGGCAACTTTACACAAAGTGATGTGGAAAGTTCTGATGATACAACGGGCGATAATGTTGTTCATCAAGCTACGGGAGAGGAATTTACTTCTGATGATGCTTCATCTCAAGGCGATACAAACGCGCCGGGTGATAAGCAGGTTGATGAAAGTGATGATGCAACCGATGATGCCGAAGAAGAAGGCATTGAACCTCCTCTTGCAAAAGGTAAAGACTGGAAAGGGGCTGACCCACGTAAGTTAGTCATCACCGTGAATATTATCGGTGAGAGTGAAAATAAGCGTGGTGTACTGATGACAGATCGTATTGCTACTGAACCAAATGTGGTTTGGGTTAAGACTCTTGTTGGTGAGAAAAAGGAAGTAAAGCCAATAAAAGTAGCGGTGACTGACATCGAGCTCGTAAGCGTTGAGTAAGGTAAGTATGGAATGAAGTTATCTCAGGATATGAGTCGCAAGTTTGAACTGGTAAATGCGCTGTCTAAGTTAGATAAGCCCAGCTTGCACGATCTCCATTCAGAGACCAAGATTCCTGAGTCCACTATTAAACGCCAACTGGCGATGCTTCGTGATGAGTTTGATATGAAAATTATATTCATCCGTGAATCGAGGGGAGAGCGAGGAGCTACAGGCTACTATATGATAACGGACTGGGGTATTTTGGACCGTGAGAAGTTCATCTTGCGGCACGGAAAGCTCTGATTGTAATATCCAACCTCAAATTAGCCCTGGCATTGCGCCGGGGCTTTTTTATGCCTGTAGACTTTTAAAATTTTATAAGCATTATAAAGTGATGCTGTAATATTGAGGAGGTAGCTCCTTTAGTTTTTTGGAGGTCTCAAATGAAAGTTCTTCATCTCCCTGTGAAAGCTCTGTATTTCAGACAAATGCAAACCGGGGAAAAGAAGTATGAATATCGTCTTCAAACGGATTACTGGCGGAAACGTCTGGAGGGTCGCGAGTATGATGAGGTGCATATCAAGCTTGGCTATCCAAAATCTGGGGATACCGAGAAGATTTTAGTTCGACCGTGGAAAGGTTTTGAGGAGATGGTTATTACTCACCCTCATTTTGGTGATGCTCCCGTTAGCGTGTTCGCAATCAAGGTCAATGAGTAATAGGAGATGTACTGATAATGGATTCAGAATTGAAGCAAGAAAGCAAATTTTACCGGGACTTTGAAGATAAGTTGCTACACGTTATAGCAAAAGCCCATGTGATAAACCTGAGCTGTATGAGCAAAGGTGAAGCAATGCGACTGGTTGCTCATTTAGAAAACCTAAACCCTGAAAAATATCCAGAATTTTATGGGGTTAGCAAGTCGCTAATAAACGTTACGAGTTCAAATCTGATTGTTACATTGAACAACACTATTCAAAAAATGAGTTCAAGTCTGTCTGCGCGATTGGCTTTGATCAATCCTGAAAATACCCGCTAGTTTGTACAGAAAAGGGCAATTACTCCCATTGGTATATAGCGTAGGTAGGGGCATGATTGCCCTTGTATCTAAAAAAGTAGCGAGGCTCCGATAATGAATGAGCAAAAGAACCGGGCATTCTGTGAGCAGATGGCTGCGGCAACGGTAGAGCTTGGGACACAAGAGGCACTCTTGTATGGCTAGGTACATGATAGCCATCGCACACGATCAGGGAATCTCATTACAGTTTGAGTGCGATCTTGGTTCTTTAGAAGTCCAACCAAATGAAATACTGATAAAACACTAAAAATTACAGGAGTTGGCTATGAGCAATGCACTGAGAGTTATTACAAAACAACTTTCAAAAGAGTCTGATCCCGCGTTCTTAGAGTTTACAGCTCGGATAGTTGAATCTATTGAATTGGTTTTAGGTTATGAACCAACAGTTGAGAAAGTACGCGACTTGTTGGGAAACAAGAAAAAAACCGTAGCCTTGTTGAATTCTAGTCACAATGAGTCCGTTGTTAAGTTAGCTCTGGAGATCTCACAGTACGACGATAGCCACTACGACACATTACTTTCGGCAGGTATGTCTGCTTTAAACCGATACTTGTCAAAGAATAGCGGTTCTGTTTCTGGTTGTATGTTCATGCCTGGAGATATCACTGCGAAAGAGTTGGCCGAACGATTTAACGGAGAATGGATGTTCTTTAGCGATGATAAGAAGCTTTCACTTACTACAGGAGAAATGTCGTGACGGAACAAAACGAAATGGTGGCATTAGATGGCTATAAATTGCATTCCAAAGTAAAGCGCTTTTTTATTTACGTGTTTATAGCTATGGCTGCCCTGAACTTTATTCAGTTGATTACCAATTTTTACTTACCAGAAAAGCTCTTAATTATCGCAAATGGATTCGCATTAATTTGTGCTGTTTTGAGCGTTATTGATAAGGCCCACTTGTGGGAAAAAACAAGCAGTGATGGGGAAGGCCAGTGAATCGACGTAGACTGTATTTTTTGATAGCGTTCTTGGGTTCGTTGGCATTAGTCAGTGCAAAATTGAAATGGCCTGGGTTCATTGTTGGTGGTATGAGTATTGGTTTTGCTCTTCGATGGTTTCTCATCCACCAGCCTCTCAATCAAGATTCTCGCCCGTTAGAACGAATCGTAACGATCTCTGGAATAGGGCTTTTCATGGTTTTGTCCGGTGGCCTTTTTCATCTGGGGGATAATCCTGCCTTTATCGACCTTATGTTTATGTGGGGGTGTGCATCCTCGGGAGTTGCCTTAGCTGAACTGGTTAATGTGAGAAATCCGGATCGAAGTGAGGGAACTCGAAGTGAGCACTAAGATATACAATGGGTTAATTCTGCGCAATACAACGTTAGAGCAGGCACTAACCAAATTATGCTCCTTGCGCTCTGGTTGCGTTGATACGGCCAAAAAAGCCATCGCAAAACTGGGAGCTAGAAAGCTTGCATTTGATGCAGATATCTCGGCAAACGTAACCATGCTCCAAAAGGATAGAAGCTGCCAAACTCTGTCAGATCTGAGAACTATGTTTATCGAGGAAAAGCATAAAGTTTTGGTGGACGGTATTCGTAGTACGGATTGGGACTTCACTTTTAATGTCTGCTTAATTCCCTGGGGACAACATACATTAGGTTTGTACTACGTTGAAAACGATATTGGGTATCGCCAATCCTTAATCGACGTTGGATTTCAAGATTATCATTACCAAAACTCGACAGATAAACCTAACGATGTGACTGATTCAGAATGGAGACAAAGAGAACTCGCTTGGGAATCAGTGTTACCTGGTTGGACAAGACCAATAGAACGCGGTTTGTCTTACAGCGTGGTTGATTGGGATGATTACCAGAGTGCTGTTCATAGTAAAAGTCTGATCCAAGAAAACATCCCTTCACAAAGCATTAGACGCAAGCGAGTGGCGGTAAGTTTGACAGAGCTGGAGTTGACAGCGAGTTTTCCTACTTCATCTGCGTTTGAAATTGTTGAAAAAACCAGAGAGCTATATCCGGATAGAATTGATGACGTATTGCTCGGTGATGTAACGGTAGTACGTTTCTAAAATAGGGGGGGGGGAGTAATGCTGGATTTTTTCTTTATAGGCCCATTAGTCATTGGTTTGGTTTGTTGGTTTAAAGCCCCAAATGAGGAATGGGAGTCACTCGCTAAAGATTTTTCAAAGCGCTGGGCGTTAAGCCTTATAGCTATGATCGCTGCTGCCGCGTTGGGAGGAATAACGATGCCAAATGGACCAGAAAGTAGTGAGTCAGCATGGCTCATATTTGTTGGAATCATTTGGTTTGTATGCATTGTTACGATGCTTTGGGTTGCCCTAACCACACTAATGCAAGCGATTAAATTGAAGAAACAATAATAAGGAACCGAGTATGGCTCACGTAGATCAATATATTGAAGATTGGTTAATGGTGTTCAGAGCTGCGGGTATAAGCGATGAAGTTGCCCAGGAGGAATTTGGCTTGTGGTGTGAAGGGCTCGATGGCGAAATTAGCAATGAGTACACCCAAAACGCACTATCTGTCATCAACGCAGCTGAACAGGCAATTGAAGAACTACAAGGAATTGCTGGGTGAGAAGAAAGCGTTCAAACTGGGTATCCGTAAGTCATTTAAGCGCCTATGCCGCTGATCCATCTAAATTTTGCCAGCACAGAGGACAAGCATACAACTCCGAGGCTGCAAACGCTGGATTAAAGGCTCACGCCCAAGCAGGAAGTGGTAACAGTCTTTTACCGTGGTTAGTGATTATTGTTGTAGCCATATTGGTTGCTATTAACTGGGATTTGTTATGACTGGGGAACTAGTGTTTTTGCTGGTGGCGTCAATCGGCCTATTGATGGTTATTCTCAGAGGGCTGTCCATAAAGAGGCAGTTCCATATGCCTTGGTACTGTATCGTGCTGGGGGCTGATATAGGCGGTTGGAAAAAGCCTTGGTTTATTAAACGCCGAGGAGTCTGCGGAGCCCCTGATGCAGTATTTTTTGATCCATTGCGTTTTAGATACATTGCAGGAGAATTTAAAAGCAGAGCGTTCAATGGGCGAATAACAATCCGTGAAAAGTACCAGCTCACACTTTATACCGGGTTAATTCAGCGATTCTGGCTACCTCAAGCACAGGGTGTCATAGCCTATGGTTGTGGGCGAGTATTGAAGCTGGACTATGATAAGACACTTTTTAAAAAGCTTATGGCTCTTCGAGGCGAAGTCAAATCTGCCAGAAAAAATTGGAGGCCAGTCGATCACAGACCGTTGTATAAGCGATAGACAAAACTTTTTTACAGGGTTAATATATGATTCTGTAATCTGGCTGAGAGGTCAATGTTATGGCATATAACCCAAACAGTGATGAGGTGTGGGGTAAAGAACTAAGGGTGTATAGTTCGATGAGTGAAGCTGACTACCACCGAGTTCTCCAGCAAGGCGCTTTTGCTTATCAAAGTGGAACGCCATACGCAGAAAACCCGCACAATGATCACGAGTCGAAAGCAGCATGGATTGAAGGCTGGCAACTCGCAGCATTTCATGAACGGATGTCTACCACTCGAACCGTGCAATAAGTTTAATTTGATAAACCAGTGCCTGACAGTGTTCGTCGGCACCTTAATAAAGCGTTATTTTATGAAAAAGTTCCTAAATGTTTTCCAGTTGCCTACTGGATATCAAGTACGTATTGGTAAAAAAACAAAGTCTTTCAATGCCGGAGTATCTAGTGATAACGCGCTTAATTCAGCGTTATCCTTTCGCCTGGATATGTATAAACAGGGGGTCTTACCCGCTAATTGGAATGTTGGTTATTTTGAGCCCAATGCTATCAAGATTATTGATCAGGATAAGCAGAAACGTTCACGTTGCACCATCCGAACAAAGACAGATCGGAAGCCCACACACATAGAGGCATATTGGTCAAAGTTCAAAAACCTAGCCGAAGCGCATTCCTTTTTGAAGCGCGAATACAGCAAATGGTGTAGAGAGCACAATGCAATAGCTAAGCTGTATAACCAAAAGCGCAATGAGATTCTGTTCATCTCGGCCCAGAAAGAGAAAGAACAAAAAATATCAATCCTAAGTGATGGCATTAAGTTTGATGCGAAGCTTTGGAACGAGTGTGTGGCCGAATATGAAGGAGTGATGCCTGTTCCTAATACAATCTCTGATCATGTCCAGGTAGAGGCTTATAGTGACAGTGGTGAGAAGGATATCGACCTTAGCCACCATTTCGCTGTTAATGTATCTGATCAATTGGAGCCATACCAGTCTTCCGAAGTTCTCCATGAACTATTGGACCCGGTATACGATATCCTACATGTTGATAACCATGCTGCATTAAAACTAATGCCAGAAGTAAAATGTAGCTACAAAGCTATGCGTGAGAAGTTACGCAAGATTAAGCCAAACCGTAATGTAAAGGGTGCGATTTGTGCTCCATTTTCTATTGAGACAAAGCTTAAATCATCGTTCCTCGATTTTGCCATACCAGCGTACTGGGATGGACTTCCTTTAAACCCATCCAAAACAATCGTTAATCTAGCCAGTCATAATGGGATCATTCAGGCTGCAAGTCTTTTAGCGACAGCTTCATTTATGTTTATGGGCTACATGCAAAAGCAGCGTATGTTGCAATCGGATGAGAATATAGAACTAGAATTTCCTGTGTTCGAAATAAGTGAAAAGATGCTGAATTCTGCAATTGACTCTATCTACCAAGCGCTTCTATTACAAATGGGACGGAAGGCACTGAACTCGATGGGTAAGTGCGAAGAACGATTAAATCTGTGGCATGACGTTGATGTCTGTGACGTCTACGACGATCAGTTTGGAACTGCTGTCCAGATGGGGCAATGGCAGTGCTTTATGCCCCGAAGCAACAACGCGACGTTGCGTAAACTTCAACTATTGGTGCTGGTGGCAAAAATTGAGCATAACCTAGAAGAAGGCTTTGTTCGTCGTCAACTGTCGAAAAGTGGTATCGGAATTACACCCGTTGATAAATTGAAAGATAAGTACAGCCATATTTCTCATGATTCAATTGAGCGATTTGAACAACTCCGGGATCAGCTCTATGTATCCTCAAAGAAATTCTACCCCTTAGTTAACATGAGTTCTTTGCAAACCCCCAAACCTGATCAAGTGTTTATGGCAAGATGCCGTCATTGCGGCCATGTTCCGAATAAAACCATGCGCAAAAAAGATGGGGTCTGGTTTGGAGCAATCCAGTGCCCCAACCATTTAGACGAAGCGGTATCCGGTGAAAGGGAATATGAAGCCGAACTTCATGAATTAGTGATTGAGTGGCAGAAACGTAACCTGAAAAACTTTGATTTTTCTAAGACATATATGTGGGACCTTTCCAGAAAATCATTCTCTACTGAGCTTGGACCTTTCCTCGATGAAGTAAAGCGTCGTCTTTCCGATATGGTTGAGTACAACAGTCTCGCAATATCACTTCCAAAAGAGATCGTAAAGGACAGGCCAGGGAAAAACTTTGCGAAGCGTATCTATGCGAATTATCTCTGGGCGTGTTTTTTCTATGATGCTTATCAAATCAAACTTTCAGAACTAAAGAAGGAGACCGCACGATGAAATCAGGTCTTGAACGGTTGAAGGAAATAGTGACACAAAGTGCGTTTTATCGTTCTCCGAATTATTCCGTAAACGTTAGCTTTAAAGACTTATTCAAACCCGTTGGTGGTTTGCTTGCCTACAATAGCTTGGTGCAAGAGCTAACAGAGGAGATAGCTTTATCTCCTTATGAGATACTTGAAAAGTTAACCCCTGAGTTTCAGCGTTCCAATCAGAAGTGGACGAAAAACATGCAGCAATGTTTCGTTGAAAACCTCTTGTGTGGATGTGAAACGAAAGTACAGCTTTATGATGTGAAAGGCAGGGGGGGAGAGCTGGATGATTCCCTTATCTTAGATGGGTTACAGAGGCTTACCGCTATTGCGGCGTTTCATTCTGGTGAATTCACTGTATTTGATGAACTGTATTGGGAAGACTTAAAATCTGGAGGTATTTTCCCAAGGTTGAATTTGATCGTGAACATCTACCAGTTTGATTCTGATATTGAGGCATGTCGTTTTTACATTCAGATGAATAAAGGAATTACCCATTCTGAGGCTGATTTAGAAACTGCATATTGCTTTATGCGCAAGCACGGTGAAAAAGTCTAGGTAGTCATTATGGTGTGCATTTTAAGGTCTAAACGGATTGAGTCATCTCGTCAGATATCACTTTGTGGAAAAGTTGTATCTGGTAACGGAGCTCATTATAGGAACATCACCGCTGCGAAGAACGGAGCTCAGCCAGTATGCAAAGACTGTTTAAATTCGCTGGGAATGACAAGATATCAATTGCGGCCAACTAAGAAAAAGAAGCCTAAAGTTAAACCAAAAATGGCAAAGAAGGTTTCTAGGAAGGTGCATGAGTCCTCTGCGAGACAGCCAAAGTTCAATAGACAGGATGTGTTAGATAACAAGGAACTGTTTATTGGGTGTGCAATGGTTATGTTAGAACAGCAGGAAAGGTTAGAACAGTTCCTTGAGAATAACGCTAATGCCCAAATTGCACTTGATTACTACTATTACGGGCAAACAGCTAGAATGACTGCTGAAAAGTACAAATCGACGCAGGTCAGCATTCCAAATAGAGCCAGAACGGGTCTAATTACGTTTAGTGAAGAAATTGAATGCAACCCATTAGATTGGGCATCATGGCCCGTACAATCTCTCTGGGAGCTAAAGAGAACGTTATTAAGTATTGCTGTTGAAGCTGTGCCAGAACAGTTAAACAACTAAGAGGAAAAATCATGCACCAGGAAGTAGATCCAAAAGGGCTAACGTGGCCTATTAAACCGTCAATTGTTGTTGATTGATGATTTGGTTGCATGCAGGTACAGTTAATGTGTGCTTATCACCAGAGATCCCACCAGCAGTTTTTTCGCTCAAACAATGTTTTGAAAACGTGCCTTTCAAAAATGAATCTCAAAAAGGCTGGGCTAAGGTGCTTCGTGAAATCGCTGACAACTTAGAACAGAATGACCAATAATAATACCTAGTGGGGTTAGTATGTTGGATTTTGCAGGGATTTGAAAATAAGTACTTTGAAAAGCTTGTTGTTAAAAAAAATATTTTTTCTAATGTCTAATATATATAAAAACTAGGGAGGCTGTTTAGCCCCCCTTGAAATTACAAAATCTAAACAGCAAAAGATTGTTTTACTAGTTCAATGATCTTATCACCAGCATATTGGGTTTTAAACTCAACTTTTATATCTTTACTAATTTGGTTGAACAGCTCTTTAGCGTGTTCAATTTTTCGTTCTTCTTCTTTGCGAAGATTATCTTTTCCATCAACATTTTTCGTCTCAATGATGAAGTTTAGGTAATCACCCGAGTCAGTTTTAACTACATAAGCAAAGTCAGGTGAATAGGAGTAACCTCCAGAAACAGGTATCTTGATTGAGTTTTTAGGTATTTTGGTAGGCTTTGTTGCGTAATTCAGCGGAACTAAATCCAGAACCTACGATCTGATTAGCTACATTCACTTCCTCTCGTAGCCCTATGCCTAAACCTCGTTATAAAACAACCAACTGGAAGCAATACAATCAATCACTCATTAACCGTGGCTCTCTGACCTTTTGGATTGATGAAGAGGCGATAAGCGGTTGGGCGCAAAGCAAACAGAATAAGCGCGGGAGGCCACGTCGGTTCAGTGATTTAGCTATTACGACAGCACTCATGGTGAAACGAGTTTTTTCTATGCCGCTGAGAGCGCTGCAAGGATTTATCGACTCGATATTTAGGTTAACCCATGTACCGCTAAGTTGTCCGCATTACACCTGCATCAGTCGTAGAGCCAAACAAGTAGAGGTCTCATTTAAGACTAAAACGAGAGGAGCGATACAACACCTAGCCATTGATGCAACTGGCCTTAAGGTTTATGGCGAAGGTGAATGGAAAGTCAAAAAACACGGGACGGATGGCAAGCGGAGAGTCTGGCGAAAGCTTCATATTGCCGTCGACACAAACACTCATGAGATCATTGCCGCCGAACTAAGTTTATCAACGGTTACAGATGGCGAAGTACTCCCGAACTTACTGAAACAAACACGCCGAAGTATCCTTGAGGTGTCTGGTGATGGCGCTTATGACACAAGAGCGTGTCACACTGCTATTAAGATTAAGGGAGCCATTGCGCTTGTTCCCCCACGAGAAGGGGCAGCCTTCTGGGAGCGTGGTCATCCTCGAAATCTCGCCGTGGGTTGCCAGAAGTTATACGGCTCAAATAAGTATTGGAAAGAGCGGTATGGATACCACAAACGTTCACTCTCAGAAACAGCGATGTATCGAGTTAAACAGTTGCTAGGAGGGAAACTGAGCTTAAGGAATTACAATGCCCAGGTGGGTGAATCTTACGCGATGATAAAAGCGTTGAACAAGCTTACTAGGTTAGGTATGCCTGAAACTTGTCGTATTGACTAAGAAATACGCGAAACGGGGTTGCTCTATCTCTAAATTTAATTACGCAACATATATGGACGCACCTCAGGATGCAATGGCTAATTGAATGATACGGTCGCTAACATATATCCGACGTCTTTC
>NZ_JAWOUH010000021.1:0-82526 GCF_033339295.1 Vibrio sp. 704
ACCATTTGATCACATGACAAGATGTGCATCTACCTTAAATTTATGATTTTTATCAAAATCATTAGGGGATTCCTCAGGGCTAAGCCCTTAACAGCATTATCAATCTGTCTTGTATAAGGCTGTAACTGATGATACACCGTCAGTTCTTTTTTTAGCTCTGTCACCATAACGCTTTTTGCACCGGCTCGAAGCTGGCTTAAGGAGAGCCCATCTTTGTCATCGATAATAGTATTTAGAAATCCGTGTAGTTCAGATGAAACATGAATACGAAGCTTATTATTTAACGCCTTCTTGACCTGTTGGATAACACGACTGATAAGCTTTTGTAAGACAGTATATTTAGGGATGGCAATTCTATGCGTTGCTAGATATTCAGCGGCTGCATCGAATAGATAACGAGGCTCAAGCCAAGCTTTGCCGACCATAACAAGATGTTCGTACAGCGGCGCAAAGTGCAGACTTTCGTCCCATTTCTGATAGTTTAATAACCTCAGTATTCTTTGATATATACGGTCACGCTGCATCTTATTAATGCTGAAAGGCCTGATCCCTTTGCCTCCTTGAACTTGCGTTGAAATAAACTGCATATCGTCAAAGATGAGGTTAAAGCTAGGTGAAAGAATCACAGGCTTAGACTTAAAATACCCTAATAACGCAATGAAATAGCATCGGTGGTTCCTTAGGCGAATACTTTTCAACTCTGTTAACTCGATCTCGTTTGGCGTAAAATACAATCGTTGTTGTTCAAGTGATAATAGCGGCGGAGAATATAGATCAAGCTGCTCAGCTTTGGTAAGAATTGATAGTTCGTTTTTAATTAAATTAAGTTTAAGGGGTTGTTAACCTCATAATTTGCCATACTTTGGAGAAGTAACCCACCTTTGTATGCCTTTAAATATGGTGAGTATGGCGATTTATGTTACTTTAGAGGGGAAAATCCCTAGAACCCCTATCTGGAACGGCAAGGCCTGCTGGAACGGGATGTCGAAAACAGCTATCTGGCCTCGGATGCGGTGGATGACGACCCGATGACACCCCTGCTGGGGCACTCGATCACTTACCGTATCGCTGTCGGTTCACAGGCGGGGCGAAAGGTGTTCACTTTGCAAACTCTGCCGACCAGTGGTGATCCGTTCGGTGACGGGATTGGCAAGGTAGCCGGGTCCAGCCTGCACGCCGGCGTGGCGGCCAGGGCCGATGAACGCAAGAAGCTCGAACGGCTGTGCCGGTACATCAGCCGCCCGGCGGTATCCGAGAAGCGGCTGTCGTTAACACGAGGCGGCAACGTGCGCTACCAGCTCAAGACGCCGTACCGGGACGGCACCACGCACGTCATTTTCGAACCATTGGATTTCATTGCAAGGCTGGCCGCCCTGGTACCGAAGCCCAGAGTCAACCTAACCCGCTTCCACGGGGTGTTCGCACCCAACAGTCGGCACCGGGCGTTGGTCACGCCGGCAAAACGGGGCAGGGGCAACAAGGTCAGGGTGGCTGATGAACCGGCAACACCAGCACAACGGCGAGCGTCGATGACATGGGCGCAACGGCTCAAGCGTGTTTTCAATATCGACATCGAGACCTGCAGCGGCTGCGGCGGCGCCATGAAAGTCATCGCCTGCATTGAAGACCCTATAGTGATCAAGCAGATCCTTGATCACCTGAAGCACAAAGCCGAAACCAGCGGGACCAGGGCGTTACCCGAAAGCCGGGCGCCACCGGCTGAGCTGCTCCTGGGTCTGTTTGACTGACGAGCCTGAAGGCCAACGATACCAATCAAAATGCTGCGTTCACAGCGCCGCGGCAGGGATCCGCCGTGCTGGTTGTCGGAAAAGGAGCCGCTAGTGGGAAAGAGGAGGGTAAATTTTCAGCGTTGCTGGCTCCCCGTCAGCCGGATTGGGTTGCATCGCAGGGGTGTCGAAAGAGTCAACTGCGGTCCAAAGCTGTTGGACTTGGGTGAAAAGGGCGTTTATTCTTCCTATACGTATGATTCAAACTGCAGATGAGTTACATTTGAAAGAAAAGGTGAAAAAACCAATTGAGAAATTATTGCATGTGCTTAATGCCTCAAATAAAAAATTAATTATTCAATACCGATCATTATGAAACTATCATTAATTGTTGCCATGGATAAAAATTTTGGCATTGGTAAAGACAACGATTTGTTATGGAAATTGCCGGCTGATATGAAATTCTTTAAAGAAACTTCAACAGGTCATGTAGTAATAACCGGACGTAAAAATTATGAATCTATTCCTGAGAAATTTAGACCCTTGCCAAATCGTGAAAATGCCGTTTTAACTCACCAAATCGGCTATCAAGCACCAGGAGCTCATGTCTTTTTTTCACTTACTGAATGTTTAGAGTTCTATAAAAATGAAACCGAAAGAACTGTTTTCATCATTGGTGGGGGACAAATTTATGCAGAAGTTATGCAGCGAAACATCCTTCAAGAAATGTATATCACACAAGTAGATGGAGTGTTTGACGCAGATACTTTTTTTCCTAAATTTTCTGAATCTGAGTGGAATAGTGAAACTGTACTGAAACAGGGTATTGATGAAAAACACGCTTTTGCTTTTGAAATAAAAAAATATACACGTAAATAACTCTAAAACTTACTGTTTTTGTTGAAATGTTTTGTATGTAACGGTTTCAAAACTTCAACGACCTTACTAACTTTGCCTCCTTATGATTTTATGTATAGCTGAAAAACCTTCTGTGGCAAAAGATATTGCCGAAGTAATTGGTGCAAAACAACGCAACAACGGCTTTTATGAAGGAAATGGCTATTGGGTAACCTGGACTTTTGGCCATCTGTGTACATTGAATGAACCCCATGATTACAAAGAAAATTGGAAATACTGGAAATTGGAAGATCTGCCAATTGTACCTAAAAAATTTGGCATTAAACTAATTGATAACGATGGAGTAAAAAGGCAATTTGCTGTTATTGAAAAATTGGTAGCATCTTGTTCTGAAGTCATCAATTGCGGGGATGCCGGGCAGGAAGGGGAGTTGATACAAAGATGGGTATTGGCACCTGGTCAAGAAAGCGGGCCATACCCACCAAGTGGCCAAGACGGGCGCGGTCACCCTGATCCAGCGTTTTGGATCGGCGCTCAATCTGAATGTTCACTTCCACATGCTGTTTCTCGACGGTGTGTATGTCGAGCAATCCCACGGCTCAGCGCGTTTCCGCTGGGTCAAGGCGCCGACCAGCCCAGAGCTCACCCAGCTGACGCACACCATCGCCCACCGGGTGGGTCGCTATCTGGAACGGCAAGGCCTGCTGGAACGGGATGTCGAAAACAGCTATCTGGCCTCGGATGCGGTGGATGACGACCCGATGACACCCCTGCTGGGGCACTCGATCACTTACCGTATCGCTGTCGGTTCACAGGCGGGGCGAAAGGTGTTCACTTTGCAAACTCTGCCGACCAGTGGTGATCCGTTCGGTGACGGGATTGGCAAGGTAGCCGGGTCCAGCCTGCACGCCGGCGTGGCGGCCAGGGCCGATGAACGCAAGAAGCTCGAACGGCTGTGCCGGTACATCAGCCGCCCGGCGGTATCCGAGAAGCGGCTGTCGTTAACACGAGGCGGCAACGTGCGCTACCAGCTCAAGACGCCGTACCGGGACGGCACCACGCACGTCATTTTCGAACCATTGGATTTCATTGCAAGGCTGGCCGCCCTGGTACCGAAGCCCAGAGTCAACCTAACCCGCTTCCACGGGGTGTTCGCACCCAACAGTCGGCACCGGGCGTTGGTCACGCCGGCAAAACGGGGCAGGGGCAACAAGGTCAGGGTGGCTGATGAACCGGCAACACCAGCACAACGGCGAGCGTCGATGACATGGGCGCAACGGCTCAAGCGTGTTTTCAATATCGACATCGAGACCTGCAGCGGCTGCGGCGGCGCCATGAAAGTCATCGCCTGCATTGAAGACCCTATAGTGATCAAGCAGATCCTTGATCACCTGAAGCACAAAGCCGAAACCAGCGGGACCAGGGCGTTACCCGAAAGCCGGGCGCCACCGGCTGAGCTGCTCCTGGGTCTGTTTGACTGACGAGCCTGAAGGCCAACGATACCAATCAAAATGCTGCGTTCACAGCGCCGCGGCAGGGATCCGCCGTGCTGGTTGTCGGAAAAGGAGCCGCTAGTGGGAAAGAGGAGGGTAAATTTTCAGCGTTGCTGGCTCCCCGTCAGCCGGATTGGGTTGCATCGCAGGGGTGTCGAAAGAGTCAACTGCGGTCCAAAGCTGTTGGACTTGGGTGAAAAGGGCGTTTATTCTTCCTATACGTTGTCGGCAGCGGGCCAAAAAGGAATACGTCCATGCCCATCGAGGTGAAACCGGCTGTGAGCGCGGGTTCAAGCATATAGCCCGACAGGCGCGTATCCTTGCCGATCACGACACGATGGCGGTGGTCACCGCGACGAAAGACACGGCCAGCCGCCATGCCGACGCGCAAGGCGGTTTCCGCCGTCATCGCGCCTTCGTTGGCTTTGCCACGAATACCGTCTGTGCCGAAATATTTGCGCACCATAAGGTCGATTATCCTGTCGTCGGGTCGCCCTCAAAGGGGACATGCCTGCTGAACCGCGAATATAGAGAAATATCCCGAATGTGCAGTTAACGAATTCTTGCGGTTTCTTTCAGCGCCGCCAATACCGCCAGCCCGTCGCGCAAGGGGCGCGGCTCGTGTGTGCGGATGAAGTCAGCTCCACCTGCGGCGGCGGCAAGCTCTGCAGCGAGTGTCGCGGCCCCGACATCCCCCGGACCACGGCCTGTGAGCGCGCGCAGAAAGGATTTGCGCGAAACAGACAGAAGCACCGGCAAATCGAAGCGCAGCCGCAATTCATCGAACCGCGCCAGCACCGAGAGCGAGGTTTCGGGAGCAGCCCCCAGAAAAAACCCCATGCCGGGATCAAGGACAAGGCGGTTGCGTTTGATACCGGCACCCGTCAGCGCCGCGATGCGCGCGTCAAAGAACGCCGCAATGTGATCCATGATGTCGCCAGCGGGTGCCTCGCGCCGATCTGCCTGCCCGTCTTGCACCGAATGCATAACGACGAGTTTGGCAGATGATTTCGCCAATTGCGGATAGAACGCAGCGTCTGGAAAACCGCGAATATCATTGAGATAGGCCACACCACGCGACAAGGCATAGGCTTGCGTCGCGGGTTGATAACTGTCGAGCGAGACGGGAATGCCATCTGCCTTGAGCGCGTCCAGCACCGGCGCGATACGCGCGATTTCTGTGTCGGACGAAACAGGCGCGGCGTCGGGATTGCTGGATGCCGGACCGAGGTCGATCACATCTGCCCCCTCGGCCATCAGCTTACGCGCCTGCGCAATGGCTGCGTCTGGCGCCAGATACCGGCCTCCATCGGAGAAACTGTCCGAGGTTATGTTGACGATGCCGAAAATGATGAGCGATTTATTCATGGGGGCTTCTATAATAATAATAATCGAGCATGAGTCTCATACGGATGCTCGGGTCGAAAGGGAATCCCCAGGCGAGTAACCTGTTTGCGGTGATCCATTAGCTGCAGGAGCAGAATAGCATACATCTGGAAGCAAAGCCAGGAAAGCGGCCTATGGAGCTGTGCGGCAGCGCTCAGTAGGCAATTTTTCAAAATATTGTTAAGCCTTTTCTGAGCATGGTATTTTTCATGGTATTACCAATTAGCAGGAAAATAAGCCATTGAATATAAAAGATAAAAATGTCTTGTTTACAATAGAGTGGGATACAGACACGCTTGATATGTTTGGAGATCAGCCATGACAGATCCACTCAAAGCCCTTTTCGGCAAGCCTGATTACTCCCATATCGTAAGGGACACCACGGCCACTATCAGCATCACAGCCGCTGAAATGGCCGCTGTTTTGGAGGCTTACGACAGGGGTATAGACACGCTGGACGGCACCACCAGAACGGCGCTGGATTCCGTTATATCGAAACTCAAGGACGAGGTATGGCCATGAGCATGTATTACATCAAGACAGGTCTGGAGTACTGGAAACCCAAGGGCTACGGGTACACCAAGAGCCGCGAGGAGGCGGGGGTTTTCACCCTCAAGGACATGGAAGAATTGAACCTCGATGGCTGCACCCTGGAACGCGCCGAAGTGGCGTTCCTGGACGAGGACGGCCCCAGTCCCGACCTACCCCACCGCGTCACCCTGCCCCGCGATTGAGCGGGGCGCTGGAGGGTTTCAAAGGGGCACCCTTTGGCACGGGATATGTGTCAAAAACGGAGTTTTTGTAAACATATCCGACGTGCCTGTAAATCCGCGCGATTACTGCCAGCCCTTACACCCCGGTTGCTTAGGGTTGGTTGAAAGTGGTTTAGGGTTGGTTGAAAGTGGTTTAATGTTGGTTAAACAATGGTTTAAGGTTGTTCAAGGTTGGTTAAAGTTGGTTGAAAAGGGTTAACGGCCCCTGCTGCGGTCGCTGCGCTCCCGTTCCCGCTTGGCCTTGAATCGCTCTTTGATCTGCTGGGCGCGCTCCTGCTTCTCCTGCTCGTTCTCCTGCCGCAATTTCACCGCCTGCCGGATCAGTCCCGCTACCTGATCCTTGGATAGCCCCTTAAACGGCTCCTGAAGGGCCTGTAAGCGTTTTTGCTGCTGGGCTAGGGTTTCCCTTAGCTCCTTGGCTCTTCGCTCGTTCTGGGCGCTTACAGCGGCTTTCTCGGCCATCGGCTGCACAGACCCCATTATTTTGGCGTTCAACCTTTGCGCCACCCCTTCGACCGTCTCCACGGCTCCGAACACCTTCTCGGCCAGTGACACCCCCTTGACCTTCTGGGGTTTCAGCTCGTCAGGCGTCAGGTGTGGCACGTCTCGGCCTGCCTGCTGGATCGCCCCATAGTGGGTTTTAACTCGCTGGTGTGTGGCCCTGCTGCCCTCGATGCCCCGTTCAAGCCCCAGATCGGCCACCCGTTCGGCGTAGCTGGTCTGGTCCTGGCTCATCTTCGTCCGGTTGCCAATGAACTCCTTGGCACTCAGGCGCCCGTCAGCCGTCCGAGGCACCACGAACGCCGACAGGTGCGGGGTCAGCTCATCCCGGTGGATCGTGGCCGTGACCACGTTCTCAGCGCCGTACTTGTCGGCCAGCCACTCGGTCGATCGCTTGAAGAACTCCCGCTGCTGGTCGGCGCTTGCGGTCTGCCACCACTCCGGCGAGGCGCTCATCACGTATTCGACCGCCAGCACCGCATCCTTGCGCCGCTTCTCCGGCAACCGCTCCCTGAGCTTGCCCATCGCCTCATCGGTCGATCTGGCCGCCAGGTGATCGTTGTCCGGTGTGCGCTCCTGATCGGCGTTCGGCGTCTCGCGGTCGCGGTAGCAGTGCTGCAACGCAGCCGCCACCGTGCCCATGCTGTTGAGCTTCTTCGCCCTCATGATCGCAAACGCCATCCGTCCCCCTCCGCACTGTCAGATTGCTGCCAGCCCGTCGAGGTACGAATGTGCCTCCGGCGGGCCACTTCTTTGAAGTGTATACTCACTAGACTTTACTCCGTAAAGTACGTGACCGCTACGCGGTTGCAGCGGCCTGCGGCCTTGCTCTACGGGCTTCGCCCTGCGCCTCCCTTCGGTCGTTGCGAACACCTTGGGGCGCTGCCCCAAACCCCGCGTTCGCCACGTGGCAGGGGTGCAGGTGGCCGCGCCGCTTCGCTCTGCTCTACCTGCCCCCTTGCCTGAGCGTGGGGGTCACTCCATCACGTCAAGGGTTCGCTTCGCCGGGTGCTCACCCGATCCCTTCCGCTTCGCTCCAGGGCTGCGGCTTCCGCTCCCGCCCTTGACGCTGCCGGAACGACCCAGCCTCTGGCTCTGGGGTTGGGAACGAAGGGAGCGCAGCGACCGCAGGCCCCAGCCCCCGAGCCTCACGGCGGCGAGTGTGGGGAGTCCAGAGGGGCAAAGCCCCTTTGGGCCTAGCGCAGCGGAAACAAACCCTCTCGCCTCTGGCGAGGCATTAACTCCAAGGGAGCGCAGCGACCGTCAGCAGGGTGCCAAGCGAAGCGCCGGCGGGACGGCAGTCCCTTAGAGGAGAAGGGGAAAAATACTAAATGGGGTTTGTTGCCCATCCCCTCGAAATTAACCTTAAGCCTGTTTCTTAAACAGTAATTTGAGTGTTAAACAATTATCAAAACGTTTTAAATTTTTTGATCTTTACTTAAAATTAGGGGGCGCAAAGTTTTTCAATAACTTACATCAACTGAGGTTTATATCGAGGGGATGGGCGCAAAACCCCAATCTATTTATAGGCGCTTTTGGAGAGCTTCTAAATCAACCGACAACGTGGATGTTGATTTTGGCTGTAACACTATTATTTGTTGCCAAAGTATTTTCACGCCATATCAAAGGGAAAATAGGCGAGTGGGCTTTATCAAAAATATTAAATAAAAAATGTGGTAATAATTGCATAGTACTTGATGATGTTACTCTTGAAGTTTCCGATGGAGATACTACTCAGGTGGACCATGTTGTTATTTCCCCAGCTGGAATATTTGTCGTTGAAACAAAACATTATAAAGGCTGGATTTATGGCAAGGAATCAGATCAATTTTGGACTCAAAAGATATTTAAACGTAGCTACAAGTTTCAAAATCCGTTCAGACAAAACTATAAGCATGTGAAAGCAATTCAATCTCTTTTGCCTAGCATTCCCCAGGAAGCGTTCTACTCGATTGTAGTTATGGTAGGTGAGTGCGAATGGAGGAGTAAAAACACACCAAAGCTACTATTCACATCCGGTTGGAAGGCCGCAGATTATATTTATGAACAATCCAAGGAAAGCTCTTTTATCGACATTAATAGTGTTTATGAGAGTCTAGAGTCTGCACGTTTAGAAAAGGGGCTTAAAACTAACTTTAAGCATGTGAAAAACCTCAAAGCTAAACATCGTGCTTGAACTTAGCACTCAGGGCAGTGTAGTAGCGGTTTGCATCCTACACTGCCATCAGTCACACTCCTTTTCATGTTCTTTGTGAACGGCTCTTTTCATTGCGGCAGGGTGAACATAAAGGTTTGCTTTACTCTCATCACTATCAAGAATCTCAATATAGAAATGACCATGTTCTTCGGCCAACGCTGGTATTTGCTTCCATTTTGAAGAGTTCACAGATAGAGCAATTGGGGCTACTTGCCTCCCATTATCGTCAAAGCCATTATCAATGTGATCAGCTAACAAATAAACTCTATTCGAAACGACAGCAGTATTTTCTTTAAATAACTCACTGTAAATAGCTAACGTACTCTCAATTAAGTTGAGGAATCCGTAAAACTTTTCAACATCATTGCCATAATTATTAACAAGAGATTTGAGCCTCCACAATTGCTCTTCCAACTTGTCACCTTTCTGCCCAGCGTAAATAAGAGCTTTAATATCTTTTCTTGTCTCCTTGTATGCTGCTTTTTTGAGTAAGGATTTCAGATAACGCATAACAATCGCATTTCGCTGGTGGAGAGGCACAAACCGACGTGTATCGCTACATTCCATATAAAGGTGTAACAATGTATTGATTACTAAGTCATTTACCAATTGTGGATAATCACCTCTTTTTCTTCTCATTTATCACACCTCGCACTTAAAGAGTTGGTTTAGAACTGGTGTACCGAAAGTACAGTAATCGGTACACCTTACAACCTGTTCATTCTCGATTTAAACCATAATAACATCCTTAAATATCAGTCTGTTATGATTATTTATCTAGATGCAAAACAATCAAACTGTACCGCCATTCAATTCTAACGTATTAAAGGTACACTTGTTTGTAACTGTACCGTATTTGGCATACTATTGACGGTATACTTGATTTTTTTGAAGAGAAATGATTATGGAAAAGCGGCAACAAAGTCCTGCATTGACTTATTCAGACGTAAAAGGTGTCTGTGACCGTCTACATGCTTCCGGAGAAAAGATAAGCGGCAATCGAGTGATCGCAGAACTTGGCAGAGGTTCCAAAGGAACGGCTCTAGGCTTTGTTAGGCAGTGGCGTGAAGAGCTCGAAGCATCCCAGGCTCATTTAATGGAATCAATGGGATTCAGTGATGCATTTGCTGACTCATTTATGAAAGAGATGGGCAGGTTTCAAACTGCTATTGAATCTCGCTTTGAAGAAACGCTACGTGCTGCTAAAAGTTCCGAAGCAGAGGCTCTTTCTGCCTTAGCTGATGCTGAAAGCAAAATAGAGCGCCTTCAATTTGAAGTTCAAAAGAAAGAACAGTTGGCACAGGAACATAGCGAACAACATGCAGCGGCCAAATCATCTTGGACTACTACTGAACAGACACTGCGTGATCAACTAGAAGAAAAGAGTAGGGTGATTGTTGAACATCGAACTCAGATTGACCGATTAACCACAGACTTAGCCAAAGCGGAGATGCGTCTTGAGGACAGCAGTAAGCTGGTAGAAGAGGCTCAATCTAACCGTGAACAACTACGCTCTGAGTTAAAAGATATCCGCGAAAAACTCACCCAAGCAGAAACACAAAACGCGACTATAAGTGCTCAAAATGAAGCACTCCGTGAATCTTTAAAAGCAGAGAAAGAATCGCATCAAACAACTCAGGATAGAGTTAACCATCTTCAAGAGCGGCTTATGCAATCAGAGAAAGGGTTGGGGCGACTGGAGACAATTAGCGAAGCTCTCGATACCGAAAAAGCAGCTCACGCGGCCACTTCAAAAGCAAAAAGCAAACTTGAATCTGATTTGAATTCCGAACGCAAAGCTCATATCAGTACAAAGAAAAAATTGTCGCAACTTGAGGTGAAAGATTAGTTATGAGCGAAACTAAATTGTTTGGTGAAGCTTTTAAAATCTATAACAAACACCAGCGTGTTGTAGTTCAGTTCCAGTATACAGAGACCCAAAAGGATGAATATCCTTCGGTCACAATCGAGATTGCGCCACTTCTTGGCACTGATGCAAACTGGCAGGAAAAAATTTCCGTCCAGTTGACAAGGTATGAGCTTACCAGCTTTACTCAGGTACTGTTCGGCCTTGCTCGTTTATCTGAGGGGGCTTATCACGGTTCTAAGCGTAACAAAGGTTTCAAATTACAACATAATGGACCCGAAGGGATTTCACTATCCTTATCAGAAGCAGGGCAGGTTAAACAGTGTTTGTTTAATCCGCAAGAACGTACTGAATTAGGTTCGTTTATCATTCGACGTCTTGCTATGGGATGGAAAATGACGGTTGCTGATGTGTTGGCAATACTCCGCCAAAGCGCTTTGCTTGAGAGAACAGCTAAAAAAACAGAGAGCTAGCGTTTTGAAACCATAGCGATCATCAGCAATATTACCCACCAAGGCATAGAAAATACAATTGTGGCAGACATAATAGATACACTGTAAAGCCAATAACCAACCACCATTTCGGTTAGTGGATAATAAGCCTCGAAAATGAAGACAATCCCCGTTAATAACACTCCTACGGCTATCGCTCCCTTCCATGCGCTCTGCATATCAGCTTTGCTTGGTGTCGAGTGAAACGCCACAACGCTGCTGATCAGCATCCAGAGCCAGAACTGAGGCTCCGAGCTCACGGAAAGAATCGCAATACCAGCACCAGAAATGCCGTACTGCACAGCATAGAAAGCATCTTTGACTGGATCGCCCGTTATTCCCATAGGAATTTCTACTATGCGCCAAGCCAGCGTATCCAATAAGCCTGGAAGCATTAGCTTTGTAGTTAAGTATATGACTGCACCAGCTCCTATCAAAGGAGCAATACCAATAAAGAAAAGCCCGACATTTTGCAACGGTGACAACACGTTCCATTGATGCTCGACGTATCCCAAGCGGCCATGCCCAGCTGTGTATTCAAAAAACTTTATTTTGGTTATTCGGTGCCGAAAAAGGAACGCCGCAATAGCATGACTGAGTTCATGAATAGGCACTCCAATAGCTGCTGTAGCTAAGTACACCCCCCGGCTGGCTTTATTGCGAAGCGCAATAGGGGTTAACAACTTTCCAATAAGGTTTTGAATAATGACCACCAGCACAATGGGCTGCAAACCAACTAAAAACCATGTCAGAAATGATACGAGCATGTTAAATTACCAACCTCTTACTTGCATTTCGCATTTGCTCATCTTTGATGCGAATATACCTTTGAGTGGTAGTAACGCTAGCATGTCCCATCATATCCTTTAAGGTCATGATATCAACGCCAGTTTCCAATAAGTCGTTCGCGTAAGTCCGACGCAAATCATGAGGAGAGCAATGCTCTAACCCAGCTTCCATTCGTCGAGTTCTCAAGATTTCGTAGATTGCCTGATCTGTCATTCGACTGTCTTGTACATCATCATGTCGTCGAATTCTTGGAAAAAGAGGCCCAGGCTGTTCACCTCGAACATCATTAACCCACAATTTTAATCTTCTAAGCGTTCCGTCGGGCATAAAGGCCAATCGTTCTTTATTACCTTTACCCATAACTGTAATTGCTTGTTCTCGCCAATTTATATGGCCTAGATCTAGGGCCACTATTTCACCTCTCCTTAAACCGCAGCCTAAAAGCACCCCAAAAATTGCACTATCTCTAACTCCTTTACATCGTGAGTCTTCATCACACACTTTGAAAAGCTGGGCAACTTCATGACGTTCTAGCGCTCTCCCTTTGGGAATTCTTTCGCCACGCACATTCTTTATTTGCTTGATATGGTGATAACTTTCCATATCAATCTGCTTCATTGTCCATGCTTCAAGAGCGACGCCTTTTAACCCAGCAAGATAGGTGTTAATGGTGTCTGGAGCTCTTCCTGCATCAATAAGCAAGTCAATAATACCCTGGACATGGTGGCGTCTCATTGTCCCCCAGTCACAATGAAACATGCTTTGGTTGCCCGTCATTTTGGCTACATTATTCAGGAAGTAACCCATTTTTTGACGGCTAAGCTTTGAGCGGAGACTAAGTAAATAGGCTGATGCCGCGTTAGTTTTTATACTGCTCTTAATCTGTTCTGCGGTGATCAGCTCTCCTTGTTGTTCCGCAGTTATTATGTTGTTAGCGTGATATTCCATGTTGGTTTCTCTTCTTTTCATGCACGTTGTATCGAGAGTAGGGGCCACATTCACTGATTATTTTTTAAGCCCTAAAGCTACCATCAATAAATCTACGAACTTCTGGGATATTGTTGGTTGCTTTTCTTCTTTAGGAGCTTTAGCAGCTTGTTCATATTGCTGGATCAAGGGTTCAAACCGTACTGGATTACATAGCAATTTATATACAGTCATATTTGGGCTCTCAATTGGTTTATTGCTTTCAAAACCGAACTGATCCACCAGGTATTTAGCAACAGCTCCACTGCGTGAACGACCAAAATAGCAGTGAACGTAGATTTTATTCACTCCAGAAGAGATTAGTTGAGATATGAAATTTTTTAGTTTCTCTGCCTGTTCTGAATCAATATAAGAACAATAGCGCATTCGAAACTCATCTTTATGGATGTGGATAGCGTCTTCACTATAGCCTCCATCAAAAAAAGAATCTCTGTATATCAGCTCCCAGGAACCTAGTTCAGCTAAAGGTTTTCCCGGATCGGTGATAGAAATCATTGCTACTCCGGGCTCTGGGTGAATAGTCTCAGCCTCTCTCTGGCTAACAAAAATAACTTTTCCGTTACACATTGGCTTCTCTTCGAGTGTTCTTTTGGGACAATAAAGGGAATTTTGTCTTTGTTTTGTTAGAACAGCTTTGTATCTGGCTGTTTTTTAATTACTTTTACTCTTTGTTCGTTTGGTGCAATCTTGGTTTTGCTCGCTGTTTCACTAGAACAGTCAATACCTGCTTGCGTCTTTGGGGTGGGAATCTAATAGTTCTTTGGCCTGGCGTTCACCTTCTGCTGTATTAACTGGAAGGGTTGTATAAACACCATAATGGCGCATGTCTACAATATAGTCTCTACAGCATAGAGCTACATTATGAACTTTGCCCTCTGCATCGAGACCACCAAAGGTATGACATGGCTGAGTAAACATTCGCTTGCACTTTGAGCAACGAGCGCTGTTTTTGTTGATCACTCTACTTAGAACTTTTTCAAACTTTGTTTTATTTAGCATATGTTACCTCCAGAACCTAAGCATCTTCCGTGACCGCGTAACAAATAAAATCCATAGCTGCTCGTTAACACCGTGCTCAAGAGTATGTTTTTTCATGTCCTCTTTTAGTTTATAGAACTCCCTTTTAAACAAGACATGCCGTATAAGGGTAACTGCAAAACCAAGAGTTGAAAGTACTGCTGCTACTAGTGCCATTTCAGTTAAATCCACGATTTTCCGCCTCCGTACCTTGTTGTGCCGAAATATGAAAATAAAAGTGTGTAGGTAAAATAAAGTTTGCCAACATACAACTCTATGTAGAATAGAGTTCGCCAAAATGGATAACGCCACTGCTAAACCACCCGGTATATCATGGTTTTAGAATAGGACGGCTATCGTTCCTTTTATCCACTCAAAAAGGTGCTTATACGTGACTTTATGCCCCTCGTGCGCGAAAAGTGAGTCGCAAACTATTCGACCTTTAAATTTTACAAGCTCTACTTTGGAAAAGGTACATTTTCGTAAGTAGAGAATTTAAGGTTAATATTACACCAGTTATTGGCTGTTCTGGAACAATAAAGTTTGTACAGTGACCAGAAAGTTTGTACATAAAGGCAGGTTTGGAATAATAAAGTTTGTACACTAATTTCTAACCTTCGCTAAATCAGAACCTTAGAGACCATGAGTTTTGTAGGGCAGAGCTAGGTCCAGACGCAGCAGCAAGCAGACAATACGCGATAGTAACAAAACTTTATTGTACCGATTGCTGTAAGTGCCTGATCTACTGTCCTAGCTGTGTACAAACTATATTGTGCGAAAACATTGGCTTGTGGCGACAAAAAAGTCCTCCCTCAGGTTGCATATTTCACCACCAGCCAATCCGGTTGGTTTTCGGCTAAAGTCTTGCGAATTATTCCACTCGGAATAATTGACCTTTGGGTGTATAATCCCACGGGGTTCTTATGGGTGAAACAGCATGTTCTTGTTAAACAATACAAATTTTGACATTAGCACTGCCGAGGAGATCCCTGAACGCATTCAGTTATTGATTGACTCATCATCTCCGCTAGAGGCAAATCTAATGACAATCGTAACTCAACGGGAAATGTATCTTGCCAACTTTTCCCGGATGAATGATCAAGAGAAATCCAATTTTGTCGCTTCGTTGACGCGCATGTTCATGCGTAACTCGTGGACTAGATAATTTTCAAGGTGTTTTGTGAATTTCTATCAGAAAGGAGGAAGTGAATATTTATTTGTCTGTGACCTGTTTAAGGAGCTTCGGAAAAAAAGCAACTTATCTCAGGCTGACGCGGCCAACCATATCGGTGTTAACCAATCTTTCATTTCCAAGTTCGAAAATGGTCATACTGGGATTGACCTATTTGATGCATTAGCTCTCCTTGACTTGTATGGTATCGATCATGTTGATTTTTTCTATATGCTTGATCAGTTTAAAAAAAAGGAGATTAGAAAAGGTGCTCTACTCGACTACTTTTTATCAAGAAGCTAAACCTAATTACTCCAAATCCCTTTCATTAGATTAAACATCGAGTAGTTTAAATTCTTGCGTTCATCGCCTTGCGGGTAAGGATGCTTGTCATGATGTTCTTTAGGCACATCTGAAAGTAAAGTGTCCATAACAAGCCAATCACAACTTATTCCTTTGCTTATAAGTGAGTCCTGGACAAAAGCTTCAAAAGCCCTGGCTAACATCTCGCTTCTTTCTATCCAGTATTTTCGCGCTCCCTTCTGGCCTGCCAGTTTCTGTGATTGATTGAAATACTTAGTACCAGAGCAAAGTTGCTTAGTAATGATATTCCTCATAAGGAGAATGTTTTTCCTGAACTTATCAGGTGCGTTTTCCATGTCTACGCCAGTAATAAACTCACTGATCAATTTACCCTCATATCCTCTAGACCTTGCCAGAAGAGCATCAACTCCGTGGAACCACTCGTGAGAAATTGCACCAGGTCCACTCCGCCGAGTCAAATTGATGATATTTAGGTCTGGCTCATAATGGGCGCTTGCTTTCCCCTGCCCCCTTGCGCCGAAAGCTATGCCAAGTTGTCCTCCAAGCCCTATCCATCCGTCTGGTATCTCTAATATATGAGCTAATACCTTGAATGCATAAAAGCTATTGTTTACAAACAGTTGACGTTCTTTGTCTGGCATAGAGCTCCCAAACTGAACTCCTCTAAAATTGAACGTGTTTATGAATTGTTCTGGTGTAACATCATAGCTGAGCTGTATGTTTCTTATCGTTTCGATTTTCTTTCTGGGGATATAGGGCGATACATCTAAATTCATGTGACAACGTAATGCATTTATAGCATCCGTTTCACTTTTGAATTTGTTAGGGAACTCTTCTGTTTCTTTATATACAAACCGTTTTCCTTGTATCGAGCACAGTCGGTAGAATCCCCCCTCGAAGGCCACCGGAAATAGGTCAACATTGTATGGCTTGATTGTATAAGGCCACCCTAATTTTGGCAGCAAATGAATTAAAGATGATTGTCGTAGCGTCAAGGCAAACGGAGTTTTGTAGGTTCTATTTTCACCTCTACCAACAGCGTACAATGGGTAAACATCTCTAATATGTTGCCTACCAGTTTTCTTAGGGATACCCATCCGACTCCGAAATCGTTCCGGTAGCAACTTTACATCATCATTGTCAGCTACGTTTTCAAACAACTCTTGCAAAACAAGTAGTGATTTTTCGTATGCGTTTGTCCATTGCTCTTGACTGACAGATGGCTGAGCTGGACGGGGGTTATTCCTCCAACCAGAATAGTAAACCGATAAATATGCGCATACTTCAACTGACAGACCATCATCACACAATTCTTGCCAATTAGGTTCCGGCCAAATTGATTTAAGGCTAATGTTTGTGTCGCCGTTATCTTTCCCTAATACCAAATGCTTCTTTGCAAAAGGTAAATACTCTCCGGTGTCGTCTAACTTGCCCATATAATAAGACTCTTGGTTCTACTATAGAATTACACTTATACACCAGAGAACACTTAGTTAACTAACGCGGAAATGCCCAATCTCGGCAGATTTATAATGCATGAACAAAGCCTTAAAAATCCAGCCTTCTTACCGATGCTTGTTCGCGTACTTGAGTTGGGTTCAATTGAAGTGCTTGGTTCATATGGTGTACTCCTTTCAAATGGGTACACCAACCCCAAGAGGGTGATGTACCCTCGTGGGTTATAAAAAGTGAATTAATGCTGTTTATTTATGGCGACCAGCTATCGCACATCAGCGCTCAAGGCACTTTCCTAAGAAACCTGTTTAGGATGCTTAGGAAAGCGAGGGGTTTCCCCCTGCGCTTTTGAACTATCCCAGGTTAACGACAGGGATACTTGCAACATTGACATTGAATACCCTGTCTATAACACTTTTTGCGAACTCAGCTACGGCGTATCCAATTGCCGAGTCCTTCTTATTTACACATATTTCAATTCGGGAAAAAGGAGTCAGGGGCAATGTTTCGCCTTCATGCTCAGAGCTATATTCAACAAGACATTCCCCATTTTCATCAGTACAAACATAAAGTTTATTGTTTTTAATCAAAAACCAGTCTGTAGCAAAACTATCGTGGTAAGTAAGACTACTAGTTTTTGTTACAACGACAGCCTGATAAAACCTTTGAACCTCTCCACCAGAAGCAATGTGTTCAACAACATTAATATAGTGGTATTGATATCCATCAATATTGCTATCGGTATCAATAATCACTTCCTGCCTTAATGAAGTGTTAAAAATATACTTAATCATTGTTATCTCCTTAGTTTTTAAGGAGAGAGCCCCTAGAGGGCACATCTCCCTCCAGGGTTAAACTGAAAAATTAATATTTATTCATTCAAAGTTAAAAACCATCGCTTCATTGGAACAGTAACTTCAATCATTCCATTACCACAATAAGCTCCCCAAAAGTTATAAGTAGTCTCAAACATATCGAACTCGAATAGTGTTTGAATATGCTTATCAGTAATGGGGTTAAATGGTCCACCGCAGCCAACATGCATCGCTATGCCATAATCTCGCATATCGAAATCATCTAGGTTTTTTCCACCCACAGAAGCTATCAAATTCTCACCTCTGATTTCACCTTCACGTAAAAGCAAGACTGCTTCTTCGTAACTCGCATATTGTGTCGTTAAATTCACAATATGGCCATGCTTAGGTTTGTGTTGTTCCGATAGTGATTTCAGTAGTTGCTTCACACTCTGAAATCTTGCGTAAAGCCCTGGCGTGAATTGTCCTGCGAAAGTTAAGTTCGGACAGATCAACTCAAGCATGTCGTCAGGTATAGAACTAAGCCCCATTTGCTTTGCAAGCGGCTCAGCTTTTTTCATTGCATCTTCAACTACCATTGGGTTTCGAAGATGTTGCGGCATATCCATAGTTATTCTCCTTTGGTGAGACGAACAGACCCATCAGGTTTGGTTCCCCTCAGTAATTAGATGGTCCGGTAGCTAAAATGCTACCGGAGTTTATTAACAATCTGAGCTGCCTGTTCTGCAAACGGCCCAGAGTAATGTATGTCCATTTTTTTTGAACACCAGACAGTTCCAATTATTAATTGGTTGAAGTTTCTGTCTTTGTAACGTTGACGCATCAATTCTAGATAGGCGCTCTCATCACCTTCCCACCCCAAAGGAGGTGAGAAGGGACAAGTAGCTTCGTTACCTGGCTCAGTGTTTACTTCTGCTAGGTTATACACGCCCATAAGCACCTGCCCTACGCGCAATAAACTCGCGGAGTGTACTAATCGGCGGGAATCCCATCTGTCCTTGAGTTACCAGGACATCGTTCCAATCTATACCTTTTGCACGAGGTGGAATGGGCAGCTTAGGTAACAGCACATGAACTGTATATCCTTGCTTTTCAAGCTTAGATTTCAGCACATTTGCGGAGCGTTCCCCTGTTAGCGACTTATCCTTATCTGCAAAGATAACGACAGTGTGGATGTCTAACTCGTCTGGAACTTCAAAGTTTTCCAAAAGAGTAGCATTCACTGTGGACCATGTAGGGATGTGAGTAGCACGGAACCCAGACAATGCTGTTTCCAAGCCTTCTGCCAAACCTAATACTCCTTCTGTTGGCATACCTAAGCGAACTGCACCGCCAGTGACACTCAATCCATCAGGAACAGGCATCATCTTTTTAGCGCATTCTACTTTGGCCTTCTTACCACTTTTGGTCAGATATGTACGATGTAAAGTAACCAAGTTTCCTTTCGCGTCTCGGATGGCTTGTACTGCGGCTGGAAATTTTCCAACCTCATTACCATCTTCATCGTAATAGGACATACTTGGGTGGAATCGCAGGCTGTCTGTCTGTTCTACTACATCATGTGCAAACAAAAGTTTGCGATTGACGAAATAGGCACGTAACGGCTCAGCTGCTGCACAGTTAAAGGGCAAACATTCATTCCAGATCTTCTCAATTTTTTCACAAAGGCGAGCATTGTAAACACGTTCGCGTTGAGCTCTCTTTTGCATTTCCTCTTGAAGTTCCATCAACCAAGGCTTTGACTGCTCAGCAAAGAGCGGAACAACCTTGCTTTCTGAATGTTCTTGTTCAACTACGGCTTCTTGGTGATGCTC
This sequence comes from Vibrio sp. 704, assembly GCF_033339295.1. Classification (NCBI taxonomy): domain Bacteria; kingdom Pseudomonadati; phylum Pseudomonadota; class Gammaproteobacteria; order Vibrionales; family Vibrionaceae; genus Vibrio; species Vibrio sp. 704. The sequence continues at coordinate 19,666 of NZ_JAWOUH010000021.1, forward strand.
AACAGGGCTACATGAAGAATGATTATCCTCATGTTGTTCTGTCGGAACATTTGAATCAGCCCATGACTCTTCGTTATAAGAACCAGGAGCAGAGTGAGAGACATAGCTGCTGTTTGAAACCTTTGCCTGCGCTACAGACTCTGGTTTAGCAGTACGAACACTCTTAGTTTTCACTTCAACCAACCACGTATTGCGATGTGTTTGAACTGGTTTCTCACCAATGATCTCTCCAGTGCCTTCTTCAAATACAGGCTGCATTACGGTAACAGCTTCACGTCCCAAATTTGTGAGAGTGACTTCATCACCATATACAGCACCGCATTCTCCGATTGCTCTTTCTAGATCAACGCCCCAAATCTTACGTTCATTGCCCGTTGATAAACGAATGTAAGCAAAATAGCTTGGTTCATTTATCGGGTCGTCCTGGTAAGGAGCTTGACCGTGAGCAATTAAAGTGCCCTGATACTTAGGGCGACGATTTGGATCGTATTTGGTGTTATTCACTTTTGCCGGAGCAGATTGCTGTGCTCGGCGCGGTGAACTTGTATTATTGGAGCTTTGCTGACGCTTGAAATGCTTTGGAGCCATCAACAAGTCACCAACTTGCTGTAGGCATTCAGCAAAATCCCACCCTCTTGCTTGGTTTAATAGCTCAAAGCCATCATGCCAAGAACCGCAAGAACAAATAGCACCACCTGTTTCGTGAGCATCTTTGAACATACGGAAGTCTTTTTTTCCACCATGAAACGGACATGTAACATGGGACTTTCCCGCTTTTTTGAGTGCTGGTTCCAGTTCAGGCATTAAATGCGCCAAAATGAAAAGCCATTGACCCTTAGCGAGGCTACGAACTTCGTCTGCTTTATAGAAATATGAGTTATCCATAGTGTTTCTCCTTAGCTGAAACCCCGACATCGAGGCTTCCCTAAGTCCCCCCGTATCAGGGGCTTTAGGGAAACCCCGACACCGGGAAAAAATAGCCAAGGAGGCTCCCCTACCGGAGATGCTCTCCCCGGCTGGGGTTTGATTTTGGGCTATTGACCATTAACTCTGCGTATGGCCTTACCCAAGAAGGATTGCATCAGGTGATTACCTGATGATTTGAAGTAAGTTAGCCAGTCGATCCAATTCCACTTAGCGTAATCATCAAGAGATGGAGGATTAAAAGCTCCCCAAATCTTACTGTTTACGCCTTCGCGGAGAACGTAAGCTACTTTCTCGATTACTTCTTCTTTACTCATTAGAGTAGAGATTTTGCAAGGAGGCATCATAATGAGGCTCTCTGCTTGTTCATGAGTAATCTTCTCTATGGTGCCAGCGTTGATATCCACGACAAACGCTTTGGTTTCTGGTCCTTGTTCTGACCAGATCCAATACGTTATATGAACGGGATTAACGCCAAGTCCGACCGGAACGATTTGAGTTCCAGAAGGACGCAGTAACCAAACGAATTTACCGCTTGGGTTGCTTTTGAAACGTTCGAGCTCTTTACCATCAATCTCCAAATTAGATTTGAAATGGAGAGGTAGTTTTTCCGCATTCGAAATTTCAAGCATACGTTGTTGCAGATGTTGCAGAATTGCAATGTTAGACATAGGTGTACTCCTACAGTTTGCAGGTACACCTGGCCCATGTCGGGTTGGTGTACCCGACTGGGTTATGAAGGGTGAAAGAGAACTTTCACTTAAATTGAATGCTGTTTGTTTTTAGCGACCAGCTATCGCGTCTTCACTCTCAATGAGAGTAGAATTCGTCACTTTCCGTTAGGTGCTCTATAACACCTAAGGGAAAGTGGGGGCTTTCGCCCCTCACTGTTAATCATCGTAGAAATATCCTTGCTTGTCACACGACTCTGATGCCGAATAGGCTTCATATCGCGCATTTTCGTTAAACGAAAATTTCAGAGGATAAGCAATTGAAGGCGGAGTTTGCTTTGTTAAACGTCCATTCCATTCATGCTGTTCCATTGTGCCAGATACTCCATCGACGGTGAACATTTCATCATAACCATTTATCTTTACAATCGGGAAGTCAAACAAGCCAAGAGCTTCTATCACCATCACCTTGTCTGAACAAGCATAAACTTGCTTGTTCTTATCTCGGTAAAAATCAAAGCCACAGCTCAGATAAACCCCTATGATCCGCAAAGTTTCGTCATCCATTCCAGATGCAATGTTCTTATCTAAGTTTGCTTTTGCCAGCCAGACATGGGCGTTGACTCCACCAAATATGCCATAGCCCTCGTAAGCATTTTCCTGTAATGGTTTCTGACCATGAGGTTGTAGTAAGTAAACAGTGCGAACTTGACGTCCAGAATATACATTCGAGATGCTTTCTTTTGAATCACACGTTTTCCAGCTAAAAAATCCCATAGTGTTTCTCCTTCAATTATTTAAATCGAAGGGGGTTGCCCCACAAGGGGAGCAAGCCCCCCTCTAGGGTTAAGTAAAAATGTTAGGCCGCTTTACGAACTAACGATTCCTGCATTTGATGATGTTCTGATATAGCATTTTTGAGCTGTATTTTACGAACTTCTGCTATGGCATTACTGACCAATTCGCGGCGGTAACTTCCATAACTTCTGTCATTAACATCTATAACCAGGCCACCTATAGATTCAGATGCTAGTTCCTCTTCCGTCTCTCGGTCGAGGATCTTAGCTTCCAACCTCAGATAGCGCTGCTTACCATCAACAATATCCTGTATTGTTTGTAATGCTAACTCTTCGTCCCAGCATCCAATATCAAAGTCATGCTCGGGATGCTCTTTAAGCTGGACTGTGTAGTCAGCTGTATTAAACTCCCAGGAAACAACTTCTTCGTATGGCGTACCTTCCACCAGCGCATAGCCTTCGGCTTCAAGCTGTTGGGATGTAGATTTGATGTCATGTTCGAGACGACTCACAAAGTCGTTCCAAATGCTTTGCCATCTAGTGATGTGCTCATCAGTCACTTCACCTGTTACCAGACCAGCGGCACGAATCGCTTCAAAATGCTCCTCAGAGAAACTTTCAAAATCGACTTCATGACAAAGATCCATGCAGTTATAGTGGCTGTACCGATGCCCATGAGAGTTTCGCTCAATCGACATTCTGCAACATCCTATATCTGCTTCCCTTAATATTTCCAACATAGATAATGCTTCTTTACGAACCAAAAGGTTTTTTACGCGAAGTACGGCGTTTTCACCTGCTGTATTTGGGTCATAAATTCGCAGCATAAGCTTCTCTACATCATCCTCATCGAGGTTTCCATAGAAACTCATACCATCACCTTGACAGTAACTAAGGCTGTACTCGATTGTCAGACCTTCTGGGTAGCCAAGTTTTTTCAGTTGGTTATTGAAATGAGTTTTAATCATAGCTATCTCCTTGTTTTTTTGAGGAGACACCTCCCCCTAAGGGATTGGTGCCCCCTTAGGGTTTTAATGATTTCGGATTTAATAGTTAAGCACAGATGTCCAAAAGACCTTTCCGAGCGATCAACTGATGCTCTTCAAAGTCTTCCGGTGCAGAAGTGTCATAACCTTCACCATCGCTGTAATCTGGAGTACCCAGCACGATGATGTTGCCTACAACAGGTGAATCTGCACCATGTAATATACAACCGAGCTTGATACCGCTACTGAACAGTCCTTCTTCATCAAGATAAAGACTGACTGTTTTTCCATTCGATAGCTCCCAATCAAAGCTCTGGACCATGCTACAGCCGATTAGCTTATACATAGTTTGTAATCCGTCTTCTTTTGGAATATCGACTGGAGTGCAGCCTTCTGCGGTTATTAAATAGCCTTTGTTAGTGGCCTTAGACATTGCTTCATCACAAATTGACATGGAATCCTCCAAATATGTCATTGAGGGACACCAAGGCCCCAAAGGGGCTTTGATGCCCCGTTAGGGTTTAAAGATTGGTTTACTTATACGGTCACAGCGTCGATATCTAGGTATTGGCGGCAACCTGTTTTAGGGTGACAGCGGTGGCGAAAATTGTGCTTACCACCTTGCGTACCCATGTATTGCCAGCACTCTCCAGTAACTGACTCTTCACAAACCGCGTCGCCATTATTTAATGGATGTTGGGCCAATTCGTTCCACATTTTGTCCCATTCATCTGTATTTCTTTGTACTAGTTTGAAGTCATTATTATTCATACTTCGGTACTCCCAACCCACTGCTTTCCAAGGTATGCCTCAACTCCCATACGGGCCCATTCCGAAGAGATGGTTAACATGGAAAGTGTTTCATGAGTCCAAGGTGCAGTTGGCTTGATTCGTTTGAGCTCTTTGCCTTCGAGATCTGTCAGAATAAGATCTGATTGTTCATTTCCAGCAAGAATATCTGGCTCTCCCGGACGCTGATCAGTAACAAATTTGATGTAGCAACCTTCGTCATCGCTACATGACAGCAATTTATCTACTGACAAGTTAAGTCCAGCACCGAACCATTGATCTATTGCTTCGATCTCAGGGAAATCAGATTTCAACTGAGATACAACGCCAATCATCTTGTCGAGAGCATCTTGGAACTCCAGCGCATTGCCAGCTGCCACTTCAAGTTTGCACTTGATATATGCAGCGTAGGTATCGCAGGCTTTCACCAGTTGCTGTTCATAGCCACCTGGGGCAAATGCTTCCGCGACTGCACCTTGAAGCTCCAAAGGTAGCGTGTGAATTAACTGCTCCTCAGCAGCTTTTTCAAGTCGCTCGAACTCCCTCGCCAAAGTGTCATTAGCCTTTTTTACTGGCGTCACAACATCCTGACAGAGAACTTCGGCTACATCATGTAGTGCTGCGTGGGAAAGCATTTTGGCAAGATCGACCTTGTTCCCCTTTTGGTTTGCGACATGACCAGCGAGAAGAGCAAGCAACGTAACGGTAGCACTATGCTCCAAGACTGATTCAGGCTGTACTGAATGCATCAGTGACCAGCGTTTTATCAATCGTTGACGCAAAGCAAGTGCTAGGAATCCATAGTTTGAATTTGACATAGTATCCTCCAATGAAGTTTGAAGGGTACACAGTTACCACATAGGTCCCGTGTACCCATGTGGGTTAAGTTGTGAGAGTCCTTGTGGACTGTTCTTGAGGTGTATTTTCGGCCTGACACCGAAATATTTAATCAGATTTCTGATGGAATGTATTCCATTCAGAATGTAGTTGCTGCTTGTAGGCCAGCTACCTTTCAACGTCAGCAAAGCCGACATTTTTTTTAGTCTATCGCCAATCCAAATGGTTCACGAAACGTCTATTTGCCCTTTTAGGGCGTTTGGTTCTCATAAGTAAAAAACCCCAGCAAAAATGCCGGGGTTTTTGTTTACTAAGCCACTAATCACATCAGACATCAGCCAGTGTTTGATCACATACAGCTCTCCACCGTGCTTAGTGATCACTACTTTTGCTGCTGAACCGCCAAATTTGGCAATATTTGCAGCGCGAATGAATAACGGGTGTTTCATCAGCACAAACTGACGCAAGCATGTCAAGTTGATGTTGCATAGTATCCTCCGTAAAAAGTATGGAGGGCGCACGCCCCCACAGGGACATACACCCCCGTGGGTTTGATATTGAAATATTAAGGAATGATCGGCAGCCAATTATAAATGCGATATGCAATGTATAAACAAGGCACTCCAAATACGAGCCCCCAGAACTGCGCTACTGCATATTGTTTTGCATTCTCAAACCATGCGGCCATATCGGTAAGTAACGGGGGCCAGTCAAACGAAATGGCGACCAAAAGCGGCACCAAAACACACAAACTACCCACAACAGTCAAAACCGATACAATAATATTTCGTTTTTTATGATCGTATTGATACATAAGCTTATTTCCTTCTAGAGTGGGCTCAGAAGCACCCTTCTGGAGCTTCTGAGCTTTTGGATAGGCGTTAGCCTAAAATGATGGGAGTGATCCCAGTGAAAAAACCAAGAATGCCGAGTAATGCGCCTACCACTCCAAGACGGATTGATAAGCGAATAGAGAAGTCAGGGTGGAACCAGAACCACTGGTAAATTTCCCACCAGCGAGCTCTCCGCATTTCCAGTGATACCTCTTCTTTAAATTTCACTCCAAGAGCATCAACGGCATCGTAATCAAGACCAACAGCATTTTTGGTAATCGACATTGTTCCTGGGTTGCCCATTACATATCGAATTACTTTTGTGCCGTTATCGGGGTTATAGATCACTACTGGCTCACGTCGAAAGAAACGATTAGGATCTTTTCTCTTTGAGTCTACGTTTCGGTTATTTAACCGGACGATATTGTGACCTAAACCTGAATCTTCCATTGGAAGACGAACTACAGATTCAATTTTCATAATTGTCATCTCCATGTTGAATGGAGATAGCCCCCGGCAGGGACTATCCCCACGCGGGTTACAATAAGTACTGTTTGTTTTTGGCGACCAGCTATCGCACATAAGCGCCAAAGGCACTTTCCGAAGAATCCTGCTCTAGGATGCTTGGGAAAGTGCGGGGATATTCCCACACTTACCGCTCATTGAGCATTACTCCTGACGCATCTCATTCTTTGCTCCTTGTAAGGAGATCACATGCGTCGGATCTTCTTTATTTATATCAGCCCAAACCCGCAATTGGAGATTTCCAGCGTTGTTTTCTATCAACAATGGAAATCCAACGTTATCCTCAGAGTTGCAATCTGAGTAGCCTTTAGCACTTAGCAAAAGCTCACCACCGATATTGCCTATCTCAACCGAGGCCGAGACTTTATCACCTAACCCATCGACCAGATCGGTTATATCAGTTTGCAAGGCTGGTTTGTCAAGCGAGTACATCTTTTCGCATAGCGTGTCGATCTCTTCTCCGCTCAACGGCTTTTCGTCAGTAAAATGAGGAAGTCTTGCAAAGAAATCAGACAATTCCTTTGGGTTCGATTGCTCCATCGTCTCCTGCATCCAACGTAACGCGGCCAAAGCCATATTTAGTTCTTGGCTGGTTAATGCTTTCATTTTCCTTCACCTTTTAGTTGTGGGAAAACAAGTACCCAGAGGGCGCTTGTTCCCCCTGGGGTTAATTTACATGCCAGATCAAAGGTACTTGAGCCCGGCTGTTTTGGGATATGTAATGTCAGCAGCTTTGACGTCCGTCAGCAGAGCTTCCAGAGCTTCACCCTGTAGAGTAAATCCAGCAAACACCGCTACGTCGTCGAGCTCGTCACGCCATTGCATTGTGCTATCGAAGTGCTCGATGACACCATGCTCCACCATGATTGGCCGCAGCTTCTCATCTCGTTTCTCACAGCATTCCTTGTACCGGGCATAGCGTAGCTTGTCCTGGTACGCATCCTCAGGCAGGTCTTCGACCGTTCCGAGACAGCTATAAGGAGCTGGGTAGACGATGGTTTTCACACCATTTGAGACGCCTTTCATATCTTTATGAGTGTGCTTCCAGATCAGTTCAATTTGCTCTGGAGTACGCTCTGTTTTATTCACTTCTGTCATGACACTACTCCCTACTTGCGCGAATCTTTACTGGTGAACTGTTCAAACGTTATAGACTCAATCTTTTGAATCTGTTGGCGTAAGGCTGCTAAGCAATCGTGCTTAGCTCGCTCAAAAGCATCAGTCTTGTTGCGCTCGTGTGGGCGGGGCAGATAGTATCCGTCGATCTTCTCTACCGCGCTTCGTAGTGCATATCGGTTTAATTTAGTCATTTCTCTCTCCAGAGTTAGAGAGGGAGCTGTGCCGCACAGGGCGTCAGTTCCCCCTGTGGGTTTGTGTTAATAGGTATCAGACAATTGACATGCCGACTTGTAGTTCACCTTTATAGTCTTTGGGAAGATCTGCAAGCTCCCAAGACATACAAGGCGTTGATACTGGCGTGGTGATCATACAAACATTGTTGCGAACGATGTAATTATAAACACCCCACTCGGCATACTCAGGTTCTCCTTCTTTTGATAAAGCCCATTCGTTACCGAACTGGTCTTCACACAAGTAAACATCGAATTCTGAGTCATGCTCATCAGCTTGTTTAACAACTGTCAGTTTGTGTACGGTTGCAATTTGATCGAATTTTGACATATCTATATCTCCATAAGTTTTTGGAGATAGCCTCCTGCCGGAGAGCTATCCCCGGTAGGGTTATTAGTAATGCTGTTTGTTTTTGGCGACCAGCTATCGCACATCAGCGCACAAGGCACTTTCCAAAAACGTCTCTAACAAACGCCTTTAGAAAATGTCAAGAATGACACCAAGAGGTAAGGATGCAGAGCTATCAAGCTCCGCATCCACCTTAGAGTAAGTTAATTCATAAAGAACAATGAATTAAAATACCATTTTCACTTTTCGCTGCTTCAACTCGCTTGTTTAAACGAAAATCGAAGCAAGCATCCAGAATTTGTCTTTGAAGATACTTAACAAGCTCTCCTGCACTTCGAACTGTTTCTCGTGAACCATTTAATGGCTCAACAAAACAATCATCGTACCAAGAACACGCATCTGGATTATCATGGACATACTTTTTCAACATGCACCAATCTAATGGAGATATAGTTTCTCCCTGCTTAATATTTCCGACGATGCCTTCTATACGTGAATGAATCACCCCGGCTTCGTTATAGCCACTGGGTTCTTGCATTTCGTCATATGGCCCATCATCAATATCGCCACAACCAGCCGGACAGCAATTTGCATCTATGCCGTGGGAGCAATAATGAACGTCATCATTCCAATGCTCTTCATGGCTTTCAGTTTGCTGCTCCGCTGTAATGACTTCGTAACCGTAATTTTCAGCAAGCTTGATAACCTGTTCTTTAACTCCTTTAGGTAAGTCGAGAACAAGGTTATCAATCGCATCTATATACCGGTTTGCGAAGAGTTCATAAATCAGTCCACATCCTTTGTGAGCATCTTGAGCAAGCTTTTCAACCTTCTCAGGGTAATTCTCACAAGGCCACTGGTTTACCTTTTCAAAGTGGTCAATTAACTCATCCAACTCCCAAAAGATATTGTTTATGACTGTACCGAAGACCAAATCGTCTCGGCCAGCTGCGTTGCAAACTGTTTGTATGACAGAATACATATCACTTAAATATGTCACTCTACCAGCTGGACCATCTACAAATTCAGGTTCAAGCTCATCCCCTGTTGAGTGGTAAACAGCTGCACATTTTAGAGCTTCCGTATACGAACCGTGTTCAGCACGATAAATAGATAATTTACACATAGATTTCTCCTGGTAAGGCTGAGGAACCCCTTCTGGGAATCACCTCAGCTATTGGTAGTGTTAAGCGGCCATAACGCGAATTTCATCTCCAGCCATTTGGATTGGAATTGATTTTGCTGGTTGATGACCGCAACTTGTGTCCGGACCATCCGCCGCAGCGAAATAGACCGAATTGTTCATTACATTGATAGGCATACCCAAGGCTTCACCTGCTGGTGCGAGCTTGAGCATTCCTGATCGTTCGATTAAAGCCGGAGCCCAGTGGAAGTCTTCGCCGCCGATATAAGGCTGCTCGGTATCCACCACTTCGACTAGTACCGGAGTCTTGTCCGCCAGCTGCCAGCAGCTTCGGCCTAATTCGTAGGCCAGAGCTTCAAACGCAGGAAAGACAATAAAAGAATCTTGTGAGGTGTGAATGTCGTGTTAAACCATATCGCTTTTCCACTGAAAGCTGAAAAAATCCAGCCCCCCGCTTTAGCTCGATGATTTATAGCTTCTTTTTGTGAATCAAACTCAATAAATTTAGCGGCCATAGGTGTCTCCTTAGATAAAGAGCACACCTGTACCCTACGGGCACAAGTGCGCCCGTGGGCTAGTGTTTGAAATGAACTACCTCATAGGTTTAGGCAGATTCTTGAAGTTTAAGGTTGTCGAGGCAAATTGCATGATATAAGCGATGTCTCTGATCTAGGAGGAAATCCTGATCTGGCCGCCATGTGCTGCGATTGTATTCCTCAGTAAAACCGTTATAAGCGTTTACTTCTGCTGGGGACAATTTCTTACCTGTGTACACACAGGAAAGCCGTCCTACCTCGACAATAGACTGTTTGGGTAGTGGGGTATTAGCCTCTTCAACAGTGTATGAGCGCTTTGTTCGATGGTCGATAATCTTGGACTTTAATTGCTCGTGATTTAGACCTCGTAACGATATATACATGCCTTTCTCCTAAATTAAAGGAGCGGAACTATCCCATAGGACGTTTCCGCCCCTATGGGGTTTATATTTGTTTCTTGATTATGTATTTGTATGGGGGAGAGGTTACTTCGCTTTCCACAAGTTGATGATCCATGTGGCGACAAAAGTCAGGTATATCTCTCGTGGTAGCTGGGTCATCAGCTTTCACTTCGAGTGTTTCTCCTGGCCCCATACGACGAATTGCACGACGAACCACCATTAATGGCTCAGGGCATCGCAATCCCATCACGTCAATAAACTGATCTACATTCATTGGTTATCACCCTTGCCTATAGCAGTCTAATCACGCGACAGAAGACTTACTGTTTTCTTCGTAGCGCATTTTCGCTTGTTCGTTTAAATCAAGTTCACCGTCTTCTAGCTTTAGAATATTTTCTAGAAGATTGGCTTTGTGCATTAAAAGTTCAGCAACAGCCTCATCAATATCCTCGATTATCTGTTTCTGTTTTTTGATGGTGTAGCTATTCAGTTCTTCAACCAGAGGCCACGCTACACTCGAATGAGTATTTAGTGTGGGATATTCTGCTTCAACCTCACAGACAACGCCATTGGCACCTTCTCGACAGTGTGGATAGCCTATACGTAGACCAACGCATCGGTCTAGTTTGGGATAAACACAGAACTCCAAAGGGGTGCGATTAGTAAAAATATCGTTAGTGTTTTTAGACATGATCTTCTCCATGCAATTATTGGTTATTGACGGAGAGCTCCCGACGGGAGGCTCTCCCGTCAGGGTTGATATATTGCTGTTTATTTGCGACGTCCAGCTAACGTACTCAAGCACCAAAGGCACTTTCCAAAAAAGTCTCTATGTACGTACAAACTGCTTTGGAAAGCGAGGGGGCATTTCCCCCTGCGCTTGTTATTTCTACCTTATAGTTTCCTACAAGGCTACATCGTGTGATTCACATTGTTCGATATTCGGCCAATAATAGATTGTACCTTTGCCCATTTGATCTTGACGTGGTGTACCTAGAAATTTGAATAAATTTCCCATGCAACTTGCCACTGCTGAAAGATCTTTTCCTGGGGGGACATCTATCCCAAGACAAGTACGACCATACATAAACCGTCCAGAATATGAACGAACATGGAATTTAGTTTGCTCACTCTCAGGTTCATCTCGATTTACCTTATCTACAGCAAGTACTACCGCTTTGTTTAGAACGATAGTTTGACACGCCTTATCAAGCTCACCGAAGCGTTCAACGTCGATACCACAGAACTTATCAAGTCCCGAGGCAGCATCATGAACAATCAGTTGCTTGGTGTCAGCCAATTCATTTTCCATCGGCTTCCAAATGTTTTCAGCCTCTTTATCAATGAATTGCACTACCTCATGCCATGACCAAAACTCAACATCATCTCTGATGGCACAATGTTCAGGTTCTCGATCTTGCTGCATACATTCCAGCAAAAGCAAATAGCCGTCATACCATGTTCCTTTATATTCATTATTGAATTTAAGGACTTGTGCAGCGGCCAATCCAATTGCTTTCTGTTTCAGTGAAGTAGTCATTGTAATCTCCTCGAACTTGGAGGAGTCCACCAGCAGGTGATCCCCCTCCTGGTGGCTACTTATTTCTTTTAGCTAACTGTCTGAGTGTGTATTGGCAAAGGTTACGCACTTCATCAGGGTCGTAACCAGATAACACACAACAGGTAACAAATGAAAATGGATGAACTTCATCAGAGTTCAACCATTCATAAGCTTCATCTTTTGCTTTTTTACCAGAGCGTCCGTCAGCAAGGACATTTAAGCTATACCGCAAAAATGCCTCTCTTAGCTCTTTAATCTGCCCATCAGTCCAGGTTTCGATTTCAGTTTCAAACTCTTGCTCGACTGTACGATCAGAACATGATGCTACGATTGTTAAGGGAGTAACCTTTTCAATCGGCTCTTCATCATTTTCTAATAGCAGATCATCAAAAATGAAGGGGAGTTGTAATTGTGCATCGTAGGTTAATACGCTTGCAGTATTCACGGGTTGCTCCTAAAAATTTAATTGAGAGGCAACCCACTCCCAAAAGGGCATAGGTATGCCCCTTTGGGGTTAAGTTTCATATGTTAAAATCCAACAATCTGAGAGTTAATTTGCTCTTCCAGCCAAAGCTCCAATGATTCGAGCTCTTTTCTTTCCGACGATGAATTTGCTTTTAAAGCATCACATCTAACGGCCAGCTGCATCGAGCGAACTTCCTCTACAGTTTCCACGTTGTTTCCAGCAAACATAACTAGTTGCGAATTTGGCATGGTCATAACTCACCTCCCTGAGTTTATAAGCCAGTATCTAATGCCTAGATTCAAGGTTGGCGTTAAACCAATCTGCGGGACATTCAATCACCGCATGGGTTACGACATCTCGCTCTGAGTAACCTTGAACCAAAGCATCGGTACACTTCTCAGGAGAAGTACCTTGAGGGACCAACAATTCAAGATGAATTCCATCCGAACCAACCAAATCATCCCCGTAAGGGAAGCCATTGATCGTTTGGTTGTGTCGCTTACACCATTTAATGATATTGGCAATACGACCATGCTCATCTTGACTAGCTATTCGTTTATTCAGCTTCATTGGACACCTCCTGACATGCACCTAGTTCTACCATGCTTTGCATACATAGCTGGTTCATATCCATTGTGAGTGTGTCATTTATGGCCGAATAAACGATCCCCTCTTTCGCAAGTTTTAACACCTGTTTCAACAGAGAAAGAATAGATTGAGCCTCATCGTCTATACGATCTGCTATATCTTTCCATTCCCAATGTTCAAATGGTTGCCATGCAGTTAAATCGGGCTCTTCACCTTTCTCAACGCATTCTATTAGGTACTCGTAAGCCATGAACCAATTGTCAGCACTTCCTAATTCTGACAGGTACTGAGCAGTTGCTTGGGCGTATGCGAGTTCTTCTAATTTTGGCTTGGTGGTTAAGGACATTCTTAAACGCTCTAGAGCTTCTTCTGCATCATTACGAGTTAAGAAGAAGTGTTCTACAGACGAACGGCAACGTTTGCCTTCCGCATAGTAAAGAATGCTTTCCTCTGTACAATCTGGAGTGGCTAAACCGTACTCCTCAATTGTTACAGGCTTGATGGTTAATGACTCGTCACACAATTCATAAACAACAACAGGGAAAGTGCTATTGCGGTAAAAATCGTGATGGTATTGATTGGTCATACATATTTCCTCTTTGTAAAGAGGAGCCCAACCCGTAGGTTAAAGCTCCTCAGGGTTGGGGTTAGATATCGACAGTTACATCTGACGTTGCTGTAGCACAGCAAGGCAAAATTTCACCATCATTAAGATATGCTATAGGTTCAGCACGGTAAGAAATGTTCCCTCTTACCAGCTTGCACCGACATGCTCCGCAATACCCATTTCTGCATTGCGACTCAATAGCGATACCTTTTCTTTCTAGTTGAACCAGTAACGTACTTGTACTGGCTGGTAAGTTGACATGCATTGTCATACTCCTTATTTGAGGAGCATGACTCCCAGCAGGAGAACATGCCCCGCCAGGGTGGTTAATAGATGTGATTTTGCTGTTTATTTGCGACGTCCAGCTAACGTACTCAAGCACCAAAGGCACTTTCCAAAAAAGTCTCTTTGTAAGTTCAAACTGCTTTGGAAAGCGAGGGGGCGTTTCCCCCTGCGCTTATTACCCTGAAACGGTACGTACTCCGATTTCTCGGAGTATTAGAGTATTTCGACATAAATTCGAGAATTTTTCTAATGTGGAACTGCCCTTTCTAGGTGTCAACATTAGCTTTCACTCTGTTAGGGTATAAACCCCAGAATCCACTCGAACAAAATATCGTTCATCTTGCAGCACTTGACGAACCTTGGCTTGCCAGTGTTCGTTTTGTCGGTGTTTCGCGTAAGGTGCAATTTGTTGGTAAATGGCATCTAACGATAAGGTTTTACCCTGTAACACTCGACGCAACACTGCTTTCCATGTAACTCCAACCATATTGGCCGCACGTTTATCTGCTACTGGGATAAGCGAAAGCGATGATGATGCATTTTGCTTTTTGAATACCAGTAACTTTTCATGGGCGATACGAACCAGCTTACTGTTATTGCTGTAGTTGGTCCGGTCAGAGACACAGTTGTGTTGTACCTTGATGATCTCATCAACGAGTTTACCTGGAGCCAAACGCTCAACCAGACTGGACAAGTTATAATACTCGCCTTTACGTCGAAGGTTTCCCATCAAAATACCGTAGTGACCTCCCGGTTCACAGGCATCATGTATATTCATAATGGCTAATTCTAGAGCTTCCACGAACTCTGGCAACGATAGACGGCTCATATCCCATTTATTGGGTTCACCATACATATTGCCAGAAAAAGTGATCATGTCTGCATAAGGGGGGTGCCACCAAATAAGGTGGGCTGGCTCCCCAAGAAATGCAGACAGATCATCTCGCAGCAAATTAAACCCCTGATGCAAGTCTGTACCAATAAAACGAACTTTGAGTTCATTTGCCACATCAGTACTGGTTCCTCCCCCAATACTAGGGTCAACAACTAAGCCATTAGGTTTCATCATATATGACTCAATAAAGTCTTTAATGATGTGTCCGGTGCAATTACCTCGATACTTGTTGTCGCCATAATGACCACGATTCGGGTAAGAGCAAACAGATGTAGTAAACATGGTGTGTCCTCCTTGTGGTGGGCACACCATGCTCCCTATAGGGGCAATGGGTGCCCCTATAGGGTTAAAGGTTGTCGGTGTACCATGCATCAAGGTTTTCGTAATCCTTACGATATATCTCCTTATTGGGAGCTGTCATAAAGACCACATCACCTTCACAGTAGGTACACAATTTGAGCTCACGCTCGTTATACCAGAACGCACTATATGACGAGTCTTGATGAGCAATTCTCCAAGAGTCGTTCAGGTAGCAATTCCAAAAGGTTAGTGTATCTCCTAGTGGAAAGTGACTACGTTCGATAATCGAACCATGCTCTGTTTGTTCTGGTTTAACTCGTCCTGTTTTAAGTCGCTTCTTAATGATGCGTTTGGCACGGTTCAGCAGTGCAAATAAGCGAGCATTGTCACTGCTATACCACTGTGGATTACGCTTATTCCAGTAGAATTTTGCGTGAATCTCACCAGATAAGCGCTCCATTTCATTACGGTTTAAAGTATCTAAGAAACGGCGCATTGCCATGTCATGATTAAGCGTTGATTCTAAGGATGCGAGTGTAGTCATTGTGATTCTCCAGTTAATAGAGACCACTGCCCATTCAGAGCAAGTGGCCCCGAAAGGGTTATTTAAGGACAAGTGAAATTTGTGTTGGCGCAACGTTTAACTTGAAATAACGCTTATTAGCTTTATACGCTAAGTCAAACCAACCTACCGGAATGGATACGCTGCCATCATCACCACCAAATATCATTCGAGCAGTTTCGTAAAAGTCGTCATCTTTGTCAGGATTACATCCGTGAGCATAGACAACAGCACCTCTTGAGCGAGGACTTTCTTTTACATCTGCGTTGTTCAGAAGATACAAACCTTGATCTTTTACCAATAGCAACTGCGGTTCGACTAAAGACTTGTCTATCTGGCTGGAGTCCGGCCATCCAAAATCTTTGTGTTCCTCATCGTTTCCATTGGAATCAACAACTTTGCCTGTTTTGTATAGAGCAGGCTTAAAGAGATCATCCATTGTTGGTGAATAACTTTTCGTCTTATTAAGCTCATCCACCAGCAGTTGTACTTCTTTCATGTTAAATTTTACGATTGCCATAATGGCCTCCATTAAAAATTGAGAGGCCAGCAATGCCCTAGAGGCTTTGATGGCCCCTTAGGGTTTAGGATTTAATTTATTCCTACAAATACATTTAGAGCGCGTTTGATATCTAGCTCAAACTCATCCAAGCATGGCATTGATGCATCCATCTCGTCATACCCTTCTCGCTCTATAATTCCCCAAAAACAATCTGAAAGATTATCAACCAAATCAAATAGTTCACTTTCTTTCCACTTATTTGGGGCTCTTTCTATTTCGTCAACACATCACATCTATAGATGAGGTTTGAATATGGATAAAGATCTACAACAAAGTTATCTTCACCATACCCAAAACAATCTCCGATATTGATGTGGTTGTCCTCTGCATGTTTCAGTACAGCGGTCGTGAAATAGAAATGGTATTTTGCTTTATGTGCGTTTTTTGTGCTCATGGCTGTCTCCATAAAATTGAAGAGGCAACCAACGCCTACCAGGGCGTGATTGCCCCGTTAGGGTTAATGTATTAGATCCGGGCTTCCATAATCTGGAATTGCCCTTTTGTCTCTGAGCATAACTCTTTGAGAGAGCTATACAGTTGCTCTGCCGACAACATTGGTTTACCCAAAGCTTTCATTGCCTCAAGTGCATTTTCAGCTCCATGCTCCCCTGTTGCGTCAAAGACGTTGTAGTGGACTTCACCTATTGAAAGAATGTTTCCGCTCGCCTTCACACCAACCTGCATTTTTTCAACAGTTAATGTGAGTCGCTCACTTAAAGAACCTGAATAAAAACTTATTGTCGTATCATCATGGAATACGCCGTTATAGATTTCATCAAAGTTGATCATGATACTTTGGCTGTATTTTTCGCCAAAATAGAGTGTCAAGCAAACCTCCTCTAGTTCCGTATCTGTCACTAATGCACCATTAGCTTTAATCAGATACGGGCCGTCGATTACAGCCTTCATATCGTCATGAATTGAGTCGTATACATCACCTGCCGTCAAAGTACCATTTGGTTCTTTTTGGACAGATTTAGTACGTGTAAACACTTTTTCATCCGACAACTCAGAACTGTTATCAGTGAAGTAGTCAGGTCTCAGATCTTCTTCTTGGATTTGATAGTATCCTTCCGGAACCACCCACTCCTTCCAACCTTCAACCCAATCTGTTTCAGTGTAATCACTCCAATCAGGACTTCTTTCTCGGTTAATAACATCGAGAACCCCATCAATAGTCCAACCATAAACTTTTTGTGTTTCTAGGTCGGTAACGGGGATATGACGCTCCAACGGAGTTTCAATGGACATCAAACTAAGTTTAGTTTCATGGATTCTGAACACATCCCCATCTAATTCAATGAGGCTTTCTGGGTCCGTTAACAAGCTGTGTTTGCCTTGTGCAAGATCCAGAAAATATTCCACCCCTAGACTGATAGTGCTAACCAGATAGTCAACACTATCGACAAGCTCTGCGCAGGTCTTGAGATGAGATGGTAACAGTCGGCCAGAAAGGCTAATTCCCATATCAGAAATTTTCTTCTCTGGATTTTTGATTGCTACGTTTGCGGCCACACGATATGCCTCATAGGCATCTTGTGCAGTAGGATAATCAAAACCCTCTGTCAAAACGCAAAGGAAAGCTGATTGTATTTTCAAGTCAGTATCGGTGTGAGCGATAGTCATGGTTGTTCTCCATAAAAATTGGACACACCTATGCCGTCGAGCAAGATGTGCCCGAGGGCTGTGATAAAAAGTGAATTAATGCTGTTTATTTTTGGCGACCAGCTATCGCACATCAGCGCACAAGGCACTTTCCTTGAATCTCTCGACTTTCACATGTGAAAGTGAAAGGCTCAAGGAAAGCGCCGGGAAACCCGACGCCTATTTCTGGTAGTTGGCCCACCAGGTTCAAAATGTGTGTGAAGAAAAAGCCCAGATAAGAGACTGGGCGTATTAAATGTTATTAAAATATTGGGAACTGGTCATGAACTTGAGCATCAGCATCAATTTCAATCATGCGATACCCAGCTTTAACTGCCGAAACTAAGATATTGTGAAATTCTTCCCCCATACCGTTATATCCAAGATTGTTCTCAGGTTCATCGTACAGTTTGATGAGCCAGCCAGTATTTCGACCCATTATCATATTGCAGTCTGGAGCATAGGATAGCTCATTTAGTGCTTCATGCTCATCTAATGGAATATGACAAATGCTAACACCAAGCGTCTTATACTGATCGTTAGCCGCAGTAAGTGACCATTCAAAAAATGGATACTCAATGTCACCCTCTAATACAGCAATCATTCTAAAGTCGCGTTCAGGTCTGGTTTTTTGCAGTATTTTAAGTTCTTTAATGGCACTTTGCTCACTTAGAACCGTGCAGGGGTTGTCAGCGCGGTCAATGTTGTCATGCCAATTACGACCATGCTTATCTTCAATTTGATACCCAATAATCATGATTAAATACTCCCTAATAATATACAACGCTATCCCCCTATCAGGGAGTTAGACGCCTAAAATGAATAGGCCCCGTCCCTGACGGGATAGGGCCAATACATGGACTGATTAAGCAGCAAAAGCGGTCAACGATCGCTCCATTAACTTAAACAGTGTTTTTTGTAGATCCGCAGCATCCTCGATGACAATGTTCGTATTGAACAGTCGATTAACGGCTGTAGTTTCAATACCAATACCAATCATTTCTATGTCACTGGCTTCGCACAGTCCGATAACTTTGTGACAAGCCAGTGCATTGTTCGGCGCACCATCTGTCACAACAATCATCATTTTACGTTCCTCTCTGGTTTTGGTTAGCTCAAATGCGCTATACCAAATGCCCTCAGCCATCGGTGTACCACCGCGTGAATTGAAGACAAATTTACCAGTTTGGTTTTGTACTTTTTGACCATGCTTTACAACGCTGTACACAGGAACATTGGAGTTGTTACCGAAAAACGTTACTGCTGGATTAACCCCTGGAATGCTTTCTAAAGCTAATGCAATAGCTAAAGAGGCTTCCCTTGCAATATCTTCCCTGCGCTTACCGTTTCCGGCAGGGCTATCCATTGAGGAGCTCATATCGACCAAAATGTGAACCGCTGTATTAGGGCGCTTCTTAGCTTCTGGTCTCTGGAAAATACGAGTATCTCCAATGACAACTTTATGTAGTTGACGAGTGTCTACACGCTTTCCACTTCTTTGGTTCCTATGAGCAGTTCTTTGGCTGGCTTGCACCAATCCATAAAGCTGCTGTCGGATTTTTGAAGTTGTACTTTTCACATCTCCATTGAGACGCTGCCCTGCTTCTTTGTGATCATGGATATCCATTGCTGACCGTACTGTTTGGTAACGATCATCACCTTCTTGCTGGGCTACCAGATTCAGCTCTTGCTTCAAAGCGTCTTGCGCATTTTTAGGCAAATCACTGTTTCCAGCGCTTAGTACTTGTTGTAGCAATTGAGAAGCATTAGGAGGAGAACTGTTACCGCTCGCGTTCTCTTCACTATTATTACCTTGAACTTCGGGGCTATTTTCATTTTGCTCACTTTGCGCTCCACTACTGCCACCCTGTTGTTCTTGGCTATTTTCATCATTGCCATTAGATGACGACTGTTCCTGCCCATTTGGACTTTGAGAGTCGTCACTACTTTTATCCTTCTGCTCAGGTGATTGCTCACGTTGAGATTTCGGATTTTGCTGCTCTTCACTATCTTTCTCTTCTTCGATCATCTTAATGATGTCATCAGCAAGAGATGCAGCGTTTGCAGTTGATTTGGCGTCCACACATTTACGTAGCAAGGCATTAAGCCTTACAACAACACCTTGAGGGAAAACTCTTTCAAACACAGCTTTTGCGCCATCTAAACGCTCTTGCAATGCAGTTTGACCTACACCAACTGTTTGCAACCAATACAAGCAGTATGCAGACAGGATGGATGCCGGGTGGTCTTCATCTCTCACGGGTTCATAATGGCCTGCTTGAAGCATGTATCGAGCCATCTCGTGCAGTGTCAAAGCTGTTCCTGGATAGACCCCAGGCATTGCTCTTTCAATACGACAATCTTCAATGACGTTTGTTAGGTGAGCGTGCAAGGCGCGTCGCCTTTCTACATTGAAGTCCGTAAACCGAACGTGTGCAGCTTCATGTGCCAAGTAGCCCCAAACAGCATCCATATTTGGATAGTCATCTGGAACATTTGGAATAACGATAGTTTGACCATCAGTGCTTGCGGTATCTGACCCCAAGGCAACTTTAACACCAAACTTCTCGCCATAAGCAGCAGCTACGATGGGTAAAGCATTATAAACAGTACGTTTTTTAGACATATTTCTTCTCCAATTTGGACAGAAGAAACAAACCACCCTCGGAAAGGTGGTTGTCCCTTCCGAGGGGGTTAAAAATAACAATCCTGATCATCAAGCTCAGTTGGTTGCTGTTCAGGTTGACTTACAACATGATCATTAGAGTGAGATTGACCAAAGTCCTTGCCAACATAATCTGCTGGGTCTTGGCTATAGTCTTCCACTGGAATGTCATCACAATTTAGGTCTGCATCCCACAGAGTCTGAGAAGAGACATCGCTTTTGTCTTCCAAAGCATCATCTTCCTCGTCATCTTGGTTTGCACTGGATGTGCGGTTGGCTAAAAACGCTTCGAAGTCATCCAAAATAGTTTCAGGTTCTAAGTTATTAACTTGTTCACCATCTTCTTGGTTAACTTCTTGGCTTTGCGTTTGAACGTATGGTTGTTCCAGTGCCTCATCACTCTCAACACCTTCACTTTCATCTTCTTGATCAGAAGCTCCAGACTCTAATGAGCTGAGTTCATCTCTGGTCAAGGTTTTGGCTACATCATCAACACTAAGCGAACCACCAGCGTATTCTTGAATACGTTTGCGATCACACATGATTAATACAGCGGCCATAATTTGAAAGACGAACATACCTTCAATATTACGCTTTCCAGCTCCGTGCTTTTCGTACCCTGCTAGTGTTTGATCGAGCAGGCTAACGAGCGGAGTGAATGCGCTGTTCAAAAATGACAGTCCATCCACTTTATCACGTAGGTTTTTTAGCGTTGCGCCTGTAGCTGTTGCTACATGCATCTTCCCAGCTAAACGTTTGTTGTAAAAATCATTGGCATCATTTACCACCTCAGCAATGAGATCATCGCCCAACTCCTCAACCTTACGATTAAGTCTGTGTGCGCTTTGCTCATCTTGAGTAGGTTGAACCATAAACACCTGATATTCAAAACCAATTCGTTTTTCTACTTCTTCACGAGGAAGAGCTCCAGCACGAATAGCAGTCTCGTATTCAGGGTTTTCTCGACACCATTCATCAACGGCATTGTTGTAGCCAGTAACGAACTCGTGTTTTAACTGTTGAACTTCGACGTCAATCTTGTCCAACTTGGCGCAAATCTCATCAGTTTTTGCTACGGGTACAGCATAGCCATTCATGAATGGCATACCATAGCTAAGCAAAAAACGTCGAGTTTCTGTTTTCAAGCGATGAAAGCCTTTCAGCTTCGCTGGATCACAGATTTTTTTCGACCCTAATTGAGCTACTTTCTCTGGTGGAATTTCACCACCAGCACCCAATTTAAAGTCAGATGCAGACAAACGAGTTTGCCCACTCCAGATATCAAAATCAGCATTAATAACGCATAGATTTTCGAGATGTTTAACTTTTGACATGGTTTATTCTCCAGCAAAGTGAAAGCACACCATGTCCCGAACCGGGCATGATGTGCCCGGTTGGGCTATAAAGTTAAAGTGAGTTACGCAGGAATAATCATCCAGGTAAAGGTGGATGGAAATGAATTTCCAACACGTTGAACATTGTCGTACAAGGTGTCATTAAATACTCGGGTCATCCAGTTCGGAGAACCTTTCTTTTTATAACATAGCTTGTAGTTTTTCATGGTTGCCTCCTAGTGCAATAGACAGGAGGCTAACTCCGAACAGGAGAAGCTCCCCTGTTGGGTTAAATTGAAATGAGTTTGATGCTGTTTGTTTTTAGCGACCAGCTATCGCGTCTTCACTCTCGATGAGAGTAGAATTCGTCCTTTTCCGTTGAAGACCGAAAAAGCAATCTTCAATGGAAAAGGGGGGGAATACATTCCCCCTTTCATGTCTACATTTCACATAGGCTCAATGTACCAGGTAACACTTTTTGGGAAAGAGTTTGCCACTCTTTGTACATTGGCATAAATCGTATCTTTGTAGATACGTTCTAGCCAGCGGCCACCATGTAGGTACATGAGCTTGAAGTTCTGTGTTTTCATTGTAGATGCCCTTTGTTGCTTGTTTCTAAAACACACTGACGCGATATGCTTTAGAAACAAGCCCCAAAGGGCTTGTTATTTATGCCTAAAAATAGGCTGACTCTACTTCTAGAGACACATCGTTTAAAGGGGCTAAAACCTCTTCATCTTGAATGTACCTCGGGTTAACAGAGCCTGTAACCGTTACTCGGTAACGCTCTGAGGTCTCCTCTCTATACGAGTTAAGATCCTCAGGCTTAATATTCGAACCTTTTTCTTCAAGTAGCTTTTGGTAATTTACCCGACCAGCGGCTTTGTACTTAGTGATCATTACACCGCAATAATCCGCATGGAAATATTCACCCATCAAAGATTTCATTTTATCAAGGTGAGGTTGCCGCTTATCTTTCAACGCTTGCAACCTATCTTCCAACTGCTTAATTTCTGCGTCATAAAGTCGGTACTGCTCCGCTTCGTAAATCCACTCGTTCACTTCCTTACCTTGCGGTATAAAAAGATCTCGCTTGGGGTCTTTCTCAGGCTCTTTACGCTCAGTGACTCTTTTCCAGAAGATTGTGCCCTTAGCCACAATTTCTTTTATCATAGGCTCATCTCGGGTGATAACAAACTCCTTGAGTTGCCCATTTCGGTAGAAAACTAGCCACCCTTGCTTTGCACCAGTAACTAACAACTGATGTTGAACTTGAGGGTAATATAACTGATAAGCCTTGCTGTTTTTTAGTTCAGAACAAACATCGTTCCAGACCGTTTCGCTAGGACATTTCAGTTCAGCAGGTTCACCATTGCCTCGTAGACCATCGAGCGATGCTCTAAACAATGGATATTGAACTGACTCGACACAAACAGGTAAGAGAATATCATTGTACTTCTCCTCAAATGCACGTCTTGCTTTATCTTCGTTTTCAACCCCTTGGCGCACCAGAGGGTTTAGACTTAGATCGACTTCACGAGCATAGCCTGTTTTTTCAGCCCAGAGTCGCCATTCCGTTTTATAAGGAGAACGATTTAGTAGGATGCAGGCGTCAGTAGCAGTAATACCACCTTTACGCCATTCCAACCATTGTTCGCTCCTTTGAGATAGATTGACGATTTTCATAGCTCTCTCCTGTATTTAACAGGAGGAGTCCCCATCGCGGGGGAACTCCCCCGCAAGGGGTTAAAAGTAGTTGCCGTCACCACCCTCTTCCAGTTCAGGATCAGGTTCGTGCAAACCTTCTTCTATAGGATCAGGATCATGCTGAATCGGCTCATCTGGTAACTCAGATTGAACATCGTCAACATTTCCCTTTTCCTGGATAGAAGCTTTTTGGGTTACAGCTGGTTCCATGCTATCAATCTCTGCATCACGCAAATATTGAACCGCATACTCCAACTCGGCACCAGAGAACCGACTTTCAACATACTCGTGAGTTGCTGACCACGCATTTTGCGCAATAGCTCTATCTGCAAGTTGTTTTAAAAGTGGGTCCATTTTCTTTTTATGCTCCAAGGCCAATGGACTTGAGGCTTCAATGACAGCTGGTTGTTTTGTGGTTTGTTCTGACGATACAACATGCGCTTCACCTTCAATTATGCGTTCAGCTTCATCTTGATCGTAAATTCCAGAAAACCCCAAACCGATACGCAGACCTTGGATAAAGCCTTTGTGTCGTAACTGTCGTTTCGTGTGAGTCTGCCAAGGGCCAATAACAGTGTAAGGACCGTACTGACCCGTTGCTTCGACTGGTGGACGATAGACTTCATCAAGATATTCTCGAATACGTATAGACCGTGTACGGTCCTTTCTGTAAACGATACACTCCACCCATTCTGGACATTTCACCTTTGCTCCGGGCATTTCAATAAGATTTTCAGAGTATTCAAACTCCACCCCATCAAATTGCTTGTGCTCGTTGGCAATCCGGCTCCAGCCATCAACACCAACAACAGGTACTATGCCGCCGCTTTTATCGGGGAAAGCGTATATTTCTCGCGTAAACGGATTCAGATTGTACTGCTCCGCTACGATGAGTAATGCCATCATCTGCTCATCAGTTGGTGCGCTTCCGTCTCGCTGCTTAAAGGCTGTTAGCTTTAAAGTTTCAAAAAACTTCTTAGCATCAACCCCAAACCGCTGAGCCATTCTTTCAACTAATGATTTCGTTTCTGGTTTTGTAGACATGGTGTTCTCTCCGTTGAGATGGAAGGGACACCATGACCCCTTAGGGCACAGTGCCCCTCTAGGGGTTAAAAATAGGAATCTTCGGTTTCGCAATCAATGTTATCCAATCGAAATAGTTCGGCGACTAAACCAAGACGTTCTGCCGCTTCTCTAACTTCGTTGTAATTCCATCCGAACTCAAAAAATATTCCTTCCAAAGAATCAAATCCGTCATAAATAAACAGATCACCATCTTCTCCACAGATTTTAACCAAGCGTTTTTCATCATCTTTAAAAAACTCCTGCTCAAATCTGCGTTGTAAATAAATGAACATCAGTAAAGGCTCATAGCCATCCGAAGCAGTTAGCGTCCCAGCACCTTCCAACATCGTTGGACAGATGGTGTTTTCGCTAGCGCCGCTTTTTACAGTTAGCTCATACCCTTTATTGGTTCTCATTAAAACATCAGGTAATTGAGATTGAGATCCTTTCTCTCTGGCAACATCGAAGCCAAGCTTTGATGCACCATCAGTAAAGACCCCGACAATAAACCCTCGGAGTAGAGCATGATTTGAAGCATCAACAGGCGATGACAACAACCAGCTCAGTGAGTAACCATCTTTTGATTCTGTTTCGGCTTCAAGAGAAGACACAGCTTTTGTTGTGGCGTTTACCTGCACTTCATCGAGGAAGGAGTACCCCTCTTTAAGCAGATCATCAACATGCTGATTTTCTTTCTCTTTCACGGTGACAGGAATCGTATCTAAGCTGGTGGCTCTGATTATCTGCCCATCGAGCAAGATAGTCTCTTTCCACCCGTTTAACTCAAAGAACTCTACCAATTGGTATTCAGTTGGCCCATCAGGATCGATGGACCATTGAACTGGCTTGTAACCAAGCATTACCTTGTCGATAGTCGTTCCACGTTCACGGATGTAACGTTTGCAAATCATGTTTTGCGTATCCATGAGATCCCCCTATCGCCACTGCTCACCGAAAACGTCTTTCGCTATGCGAATGACAGCTTCTTTCTCCTCACTTGAGGCTCGGATTAGCAATGATTGTTGTAAGGCATACTCAATGGCATTTGGCGCACCACGAAATTGCAACGTTAGTTTTGCCCAGCGCACAAGTGTCCGCGTAGACATTGTGATGCTGATTTGTCCATCATCCCCGTTTTCACCCATAAATAGTTTACGAATTTCATTAGCAATTCGAACCATACCATTACGAATGTTGTCAGGAAGACGAGGAACTACTCGCTCCAGAACGCCGCGTTCATCTTGCTCTGCCATATATGGCACAACAGAGAAACGATAACGATCCATTGCGGCCAAGTTCTGCATCATTACGCCTTGGTATAATCCTGATGGATCACCTGAGCCTGTACTGTTACCAGTGACAATAACGCGGA
The DNA here is from genome assembly GCF_033339295.1 of Vibrio sp. 704. Lineage (NCBI taxonomy): Bacteria > Pseudomonadati > Pseudomonadota > Gammaproteobacteria > Vibrionales > Vibrionaceae > Vibrio > Vibrio sp. 704. The sequence continues at coordinate 45,420 of NZ_JAWOUH010000021.1, forward strand.
ACATTGGATGTGGTTTGATGATTTCTCCACCATTCTGAGCGATAACCAGTGGACGACCTTCAAGAATGTCGTTTAAACCGGAAAGCTCTGCTGGGTCAACCAAATCAACCTCGTTAATGAGGAGGACATGGCCTTCACGCATAGCGATTGCTAAAGGGCCATACATGAATTGCATGACGGGAGTTTCTCCAGGCTTTGGTGAAATCAAGGCATGATGTCCAACTAAATCTGTGAACTCTAAACGACCATTAGCCGTAATTTGTTGCACAGGCCAGTTGAGACGCCCTGTAATTTCTGTAATGCCAGAAGTTTTACCAGAACCTGTTGGTCCGGTGACATAGTACGCATCACCGCAGGGATCATTCAAAAATGCTAAGCATTCTCTCAAGAACTCCTTTCGGAAAACGTAATCGGCGTGAGTTTGTGGAATAAAAGGATTGCTGCTATCGGCATAGCCTTTAGCGAGAATCTTTTCCGGAATATCCGGCATACCAAAAACATCACGTACTTTGAAGTTTGCATATTGTTGAGACATAGGTGCGCTCCTAATTGGTTGTGGGCACACCTAGACCCGTACCGGGCTAAGTGTGCCCGGTTGGGCTATTTCAATTAACGTTAATTGCTGTTTGTTTTTAGCGACCAGCTATCGCATCTTCACTCTCAGATGAGAGCAAAAATCTTTTTAGGCATAATTGTCGTATGCCTAAAAAGACTTGGTAAGTTCGGCCCTAAACTGGGCCGAATTTGATTATGAATACGCGGATATAGTGTCATTTTGACCAATAATACCTAAACGCTTAGCCCAGTCAGTAATAACCTCTTGAGCTTCAATAACACTACAAAATTGTCGTGGATTGATAGATATCGTTCGGCCACTGGCTAAATACAACACACCCGCGCAATCATCATACAAGTGAACTCTCATACTATCTTATCCCCAATGCAATAATTCTCCTGACCCAATTTGCTTTGAATGAACATTTACATAATGGAAAACGAAACACACGCTACTCAGAGACAGTGAACTATTGCTGTATAAAAAGGGACGTAATTTGTATTGGATCTTACTTGGCATGAACTGTCCTCCTTAGCCTGTGTCCTTCATTGTGTAACAAAGAGCCAGGTTATGGAGGCTTTGAATTTGAAACGCCAAATACCTGAGTACCGCTAAAAGCAATACCTGATACTGGCATGTTTTTTACCATACATGACTCCTATGACGCTTGTTTTCAAAACACGTACCACTACATGCTTTGAAAACAAGCCCCATTGGAGCTTGTTTATCTTGGCTATAAAGCTAAATCAACACATTCACAACAGGAACAGATACATACCCCGTGGGTAATTGCTGACCTGTGCGTTTAACAATTTTTGCTTCTTCAAGTACATCCAGAATACCAGCCAACTCAGAGTAATCTCTGAGATCGCTGACTGGTGTGGCTTGAACTTGAAATCAGGCAAACAAACCGTTGCAACACAAACTGGCTCTCCAGGAATAATACCTTGCTGACTATTATTCTTTGTGTCCGAGGCCACCAGCTCTAGAGCTAATTGTTGATTTGGATATTGGATCTTTCTTACATCACAATCATATCCACAAAAGTGTACAGTATTCATATAAGTTACCTTGCTTGTTAAGCAGAGATACCCTATCCCTTCTGGGGTAGGTCCCCCGCCAGGGTTAAATTACTGATCACGATTATCGTGCTTTTTGTTTAACTTTTTTTCTACAATCTTCTTGGTTATCAACCCAATAACAATGATAGCTATCAGGCCCCCCAAGATGAGCGAAAAATATAACAGGCTTCCTGTTGTCATTGTTCTGTCCTCAAAGTGTCATTCAGATCCTAACGAAAATTAAGCTCAAAATTGAGCCTATTTATCCACTGTCACTAAATGCTACCAGAATGATAGAACCAACAACGTAAGCTGCCATGAAAACTAATCCCATAACAACAGCAGCGACATTAGCTCCGAGCACAGCTGCGGGATGTACACCACCAGTCATAAGACCAATACCACCAGTAATAACAGCACCAGTACCTAAGCCCAGCACTACATTCAAGATGGCTTTCCAGAAAGTAAATGTAATTTTGTTCATGATTTGTCTCCTTTTTGAACGTTTTTAAACGACAGAGACAAACTCACCCCTACGGGGTAGTTGCCCCCGTCAGGGTTTTTATTTTTAGAGATGAAAGATGAGATGTACGTGTTGTACATCTCATCAGTCAAGTCTTTTGGTTGAGCTATACCCTTAAAGATCTACTTACCAAACCAGCGTTTTTCCTTTACGGATATACGTTGGAATTTCTAGATAAGCATATTCATCGACAGGTTTAGCCGGAGTCGGTTGTTCTTGAGCAGGCTCAGGAACAACAGCAGTCTGAACAGCTTTCGCTTTTTGTTCAGCTTTTTCTTTGATAACGGCCTGTACAGACCGCGCTTTGTTACTCGCTTTGTTCCAAAAGAACAAACCTAAGTTCTGGAACTGCAACGCAAGAAAAGTAAATGCTTTCGCAAATACCATTGCTCCTACGTACAATGCGCCAAGACTAGCTACGATAACAAAAACGAAAGTGATGATGTGCATGGTGTTACTCCTTATAAAACTAAGGGGAGCAACACCCTTGGTCGGGGTATTGTTCCCCCGATTGGGTTTTGAAATGCCATACGGCATATGATTAATGCTGATTGTTTGTGGAGACCAGCTATCTCACATAAAGCCGCAGAGCGACTAAAGAGTCTTTACTATAGCACTTCTCGTAAAATGTAATAAATCGTTCTATCTGCCCGTTCTGGGCACATTTGTAGCTAAGGATTCGTCAATAGACCTTTTATCCTGTATCTGCGTTTATCTGTATCTGTATTCAATTGAAGGAGAAAGAAATGACAGACTTAGCAGAAACCTCTTTGGAACAACAACCAACCAAAAAAGAGCGCAACAATGCGGACCTTTCTCGCCCTGTATTCAAACGAGTGCTGAAAGTGAACAGTCTGCAAGCTCAACGTGTAGTCGAACGCAGCTTTCAGCGCGTTTCCGATTCACTGTTTTCGATTGATGTTATTTTGCGAATCATTGGTGAACAAGATGAAATTGACCAAGTAGAAAGCATCATCCAGGAGCACATCGAGAAAGTATCCGTTGATCTTGATACCGCCACTAATCAGCTACAAAAGCTGATGGAAGACAACGGAATTGAAGGCGCTCCAGAATATACAAGCCCAAACCAGTACGATATCGAGATCAACTCACCACAAGTAGCTCAATTTGCTCACCTAGTGCGCAAGTTAGATAACTTGATGTTGTTAGTCGATACTCTATGGCTAAATAGTATCCTCACAAGCAAACAGCGCAAAGACGCCACTTATCAATGGCAACAACGCTTAATCAAACTTGCTGGCCGAATTATTGGTATTGAGAAGAGAGCTCGCATCTCAGCGCACTCCAAAGGCAAGAAAGATGAAGTTGAAGCAGCTGCTCCAACTCAAGAAACTACTGATGAAGAAATTGCATCCGAAGCCGACAATGCTGAATCTGGGGAAGATGAAAAGGCAGCTTAACGCTTTATGTCGGTTATCTATTGAGAGCCCTTCTACAACAGAAGGGCTTTTTTGTGTTTCTCACTTTCACATGTGAAAGTCAAAAATGTCATCATTAACTTTAACTATTCGCTATTAGCCACGAGTCATCTGGAATGTGACCATTGCGTACTGCGATTTTATAAAAATCGGTAATCGTTGTTACTCCACGTTGCAAGGCATACTCAAGATAGTCACCCGATTGTCTACTTGGAACATATTTGCTCATTTGTTCTGGAGTTTTAATGTAGTGACTCAGCTTGTAATCGACCCAGCCAGTCTCTGCGTTCGGCGTCAATGTCACTGTAACTACCGTGGACATACCTTTTAATCGGAAAGCATAACCTGATTGAATGGGCTCATAGTGTTCTATCGCTTCATTTTCAAACACACCATCAATTGTCCAGCCTCGCTGGTTGTTGCTACCCTTTTCTCCCGAAATCATCTTTAAAATTTCCGATGAGTATTTCAATGTACTGTTGAAGCCATTACCACGACTATCAATTCGTGACGATTCATCATTCATCAATCGTTTGTTAGGGTTTAACAATGCGTACAACAGATTTTTATCTTCTTCACTGTTCAGATCTCCGTACAACTTTTCAAGTGTGTATTCAGGATGACTCTGCGTGTGGAAAGTAATAAATCTATGATCTTTCAATCTCTCAGAGATATGAGTACGGCCAACGAGATTGAATTGCAATAACCAGTCACGGAAAACACACCAGTCATTTAGCACGTCAGCAGGGATCGTTTCCGCTCCCCAAACATCTAGTGAAGCTCTAATTTTCCAATTACTACTAGATGTATCACCTTTGGGCTTGAGATAAATCAATTCTACATCGCGGCGATTAGGATCTACCTTAAATGCTTTTAGGGCAGAATGTTCCATAAGTACTGCGTATACATTGAATGGTGATTCTGAAAAATCGAGCTTTAGAACAGGCACATAATTTTTTCGCGTTGCCGCAGCGTTTATTTCATCTCGTATTTTCTCGAATGACCCAGAAAAATACTTACTCCCTTCATCAAGCATCATAGGCAATTTTGCTTCTGGGTGAGTATTAGACAAAACCACTTCGGCGTCATTCATTTCTAAACTTGCCCTTTCAATAATTTGAGGAGGTATATCTGGCATCTTTGACGAGAATGTTTGACTGATCGCAGTTCGAATGCTCTCGTGAAGAAAGCACCTTAAAGGTTCGCCTTGGTCGGCCTGCTTTCGAAACTGAGTCGATTGAAGTAAATCTGCGTGTCCTTTATAGCCTAAAGACTGAGCCAGCCAGTCATTACGTTTGAATGCGCTCAGAACTTTGGTTTTGGACTCTTTTGCTATAAGAGATGCAAATGACTTGGCGATATTTTTGAATGCATCCGTTTGAGACGGATAAATTGGGTATGGAGTATCCATAAGTTAATCCCTTCACTTGGCTTAAAATTTTTGCTACGTCCACCTCGCGCAAACACAGCCATTAGTTTCAGGTTAACTGGTTTGCGGTATCACGTTTTGGCACTGGTGGATGCCGAGGGAAACGCTCAAACCTCATGGATTTAATCTAACAGGTTCAGCGAATATTTCAAACAAGAAAAAAGGCGCTCAAAATGGGAGCGCCTTTAATGTGTATACAACTGGTCTTTTTAATAACCTGGAGCACCTGTATCTGGAAGGATGGAGTCTCCCGCATCTTTTCTTGTTTTATCGAGATCAGACCCCTTCAATCTCTCCTCAGCTCGCTCTTGAGCATTAAGTCGAGTTCCATCAACATTAAACGCACTACCAGATCCAGTAAGGCGGTCTAAAGTCATACCAGCAGGATCGTCAAAGTGACCATTAACTCTCAGCAAAGCTAACCATTCATCCAGATTTACCTGTGTCCAGTCAATCTCAGATAAACGATCCAGTGGAATACCATCGCACTGAGGAGCTTTTGCAGGGCCGAAGTTCATTCCTAACTGAGGTCTTACTTGCTCCTGAATAATTCGTGATAGTGGAGAGCTAAAACAGCAGTATGCTTCGCGTTTTTCGATACATGCTCCCAGCACTTTTGATTTGCAATATGAACCAACCTTAGTGCAGCTATTCAATGCTCTTTTTGCATTCAATTCAAACTCTTCTTCTTCACACTTCCAAACTATTTGAATGATCATCATAGCCACAACATAAGCGGTATACGCGGCCATAATACCACTTAGTACACTCGCTGCCTGTTGTCCTACCATTTGCTCCATCATACCTTCCGATGCGCCAGCTGGTACACCAGCGCTTCCTGATGCAGATGCATTCCCTAGAGCTTTACTGGTTATTTTGGTGATTTCATCTTTGAGAGCCTGAATTGCCTCTTTTGCCAAGTCAGTGATTGGTTTAGTAAAGTTGTCAATCGCACCTGTAATGTTCTCAATATATGAAGTGAACGGCTTGGTGATTTCGGTCCAACCACTAATGGCTGGATCACGGATGGCTTGATAAGCACCTTTAATTGCACTGCCGTTATCCAGTGACATAATGGCACCATCCAGTTTAGGAACTGACATCATAAGAGTCAGATAGTCTCCCATAGATAGGCCGCTTGGTTTCTCACAACAATCCTGAGCCCCCCCAACAGCTTTTTTACATTCACCTGGATCGCCACCAAAAGCCTTACAAATAACGTTTTCTGTACCTGTTGGGTTATCGTTACCATCAGTACCAGTACACGCCATATCTTGTGTCATAAACTGAGCAGCATTCAGCAGTGCGGCAGCTCTGGCAAAGTCGGTACTTTGTGTCTTATTAACGTCTAAGCACTCGTCACCCATGCATTTTATTGGCCCACCACATGTAAAGTTTGTTTCTTTGTCTAAAGTAGGTACATCAACATCCGTCCCGCAATCAAAGGTATCTTCTTGCACATAACATGTTCCTGAACTTCCCTGAGCACCTTCCACACACTTAGAACTAACAAAACCGCACTGCGGGTTATCTTCCAGAACCTTACATGAATCAAGGTTGCCACCTTGATTATTTGGGCACTGTATTTCTCCTTGTGGGTCAGTCCAACACTCCATTTGCCCCTTGTAGAAGTCATAGTCAGCTTTTACTCTGACTTTTGTGCATAACTTAGGTATCCCAGGCAAAGGAGGCTCACTCAACATGTCCTCGCAAACTTTAAATCCATTTTTTACTACACAACCAGACGCATTTACATCAGATGGTTGCTCAATACAAGAGAATTGACCAGAAGCAAAACCATCTCGGATACCTACAGCTGCATCGAGACAACTCTGCGGGGTCCATGTGTCTTTGAATACTGCTTTTGAACGATCGTACTTAATTTTTATCCGACCAAAACCTTCACCATTACCAGCAACAGAAACTCTGATTTTAAAACTAACCACATCGCCTGGTTTTGTGTTTTTAAAGTGAGACGTCACATCAGTGTTGGGGTTAGTTTGCCAACTTGTACTTAGCTCACATGCACCGGGAGTTTCTGGGGGGAAGTTACTATTCGGACCTTGCCATACTTTGTTTTCACTGCCAGGAGGACCTACTAATACTTGCATATAGTCATCCCACTTAGCATATTCTAGTGTCGCTGAAATGATTGCATCAGGATTATCAACTCTAACCTGTGTTGCCTGCTCATAGATTGTACACCAGCCTGACCAGTAGTTATCGCCAACTTTACCGATCCAAAGTTCAATACAATCATCCCCACACGGCTTAATGTTAAATGGGCCATCATGGTATTTTATGATTTCAGCGTCATACTCATGCAACACTTCACAATCGGCACTTTTATCCGTTACCCTTTCACAAGTTCTATAATCTGGTATATGCGTTGCAATTGTATTGTTGTTAATGATTGTTTCAGCAGAACAATCACCAAAACCTTCTGATATCACATCAATGTCTTCATAGGTTTTCTTACTAAGGTTCATCAAGGGGTCATTGCTGAAATCAGGCTTTGATTGGTTTGTTGCATCCAAGAGAACTTTGTAGGCTGCTCCTGATATGGTGGGGCTCCCACTATTAGCATCACTCCATAGAGAGCTTTTTGCATTACCACCAATAGAATCCATACCATTGTTGTCATTATAGACACCTTCTAGTTCACCTAAGTTCGGGTTTCCATCTGGGAAGTAATAACTTGAAGGGTCACTATTGGAGCTGCTTGTACCCGGAAATAAATCATTTACATTTATAGTTCCACCACCATTTTGAAATTGACCATTTTCAAGTGTTGGAAAACTAATATTTCCGTTGTTAACTCCTCCTGGAGCGGACTTGAACGAAGACACTAAATCATTTGCTAAAACTTGCGCTTCTCGTCCTGCCTCACTAGCGCTATTGCCGTTAGCATAGGCATGTATCGGCAAGAAAGGGGTTGTCACTATTAGCAGAGAAGCGACAGCCCTCATCAACCTTGTATAATTTCTCATTACTTTATTCCTGTAACCCGTTCTTATTACCCCTCAACATATATCGCCATGATAGTCGCCCGACCGAGTTTCTTTAGACTGTGGAACTGTCCATTTTGGACAACACTGGGGTCGTTTACCTACGCTGCTCATGTCCTCCATATAAAGAAAAAGCCCCAAAACGGGGCTAGTTATTAGTGATTTCTTTGTTGAGCTTTAGTTATTACAACAATCATTCCAGCGCCATATCGTGTAAATAGGATCTTGACCTATTGCTGGAATTGTTTTCCCTATCCCCCACGTTAACGTTGACTCTCCGATAACATGTGAAGAATTTGTTTCTGCGACTGGATGCAATAAGGTAAATTTGTATTGTGTTTTGGGTAATGTTGGGCTTATGACACCATTACACATTGCATCAGAACCCATCGTCTTCCATGACAAACCTCGACGATGCAAAGCTGTTAGAACACGGGTTGCAAGTAGACTACTGTCTTTGATCACCCCTTTTCCACCATTTTGGTTTCCACTTAAAGGGTAAATTGACCCCCAACTACCTGCACACCAAAACAACTGCTTGAGAGGCTTACCAATACTCGCAGCCGCAGCGTCAGCTGTACATGCTGCCGCTGCTATAGGATTAGCGACAGCAGCAGCTTCGGGATTAGTAAAAAATGCAAGTTCATCAGAGTTCCAAGTAGGGTCTAACTCGGACAGGTACATAATATCTAAATCAGAGTAACCATCAGCATTGCAGGTCTTCTTCACGAACAGTTCCAACATTGTCATAAGAGGAAAGGCGTAAAAGTGATAATGCATAAATGAGCCATCACCACCGTCCATCGTTCCTTCTCCATGATGACCTTGGAACGTTCTGTCAAAGGGGAATCTAGTTCCATTAAGCACAGAAGAGCACCCTGGAACTCGTTGAAATTCAACCAAACGAGCAGGTTCCCACATTGACGTAGTTACACCTGGTCGTGGTATCCCATTGTTATCTTGGCAAGCACACAAAGGGCTCCCAACTGCATCAGACGGATAAGAACCACCACCTCCGCTCATTGTTGCCCCTGCCACTCGAATCGGAAATATGCATGACCAACAGATATCAGTAAAAAGTTTAGGGCCAATGACTTCTGCATTCTGGCATCCTGGATCAGCTTTAGCAGTCCCCGCCAAGGCAAATAGGGCCACTAATAAAATTGAATTCAATATTTTATTCACGACATAACTCCAACTCTAACTGGCTCAGATACTTGTGCTTGTTTTATTAATGAGTTCACTTCAAGGTCGAACGTGACGGGTTTGCCATGCAAAAAACCTTGCTGCCACTCTAATCCAAGAAGTTTTGCCACTTCTGATTGAGCTACACTTTCAACTCGTTCTGCAATCGGTGTTATGTTGTTAAGACGACAATACTGAACCGCCGCGTTACCTGCCAAACCCTTCAATTGTCCTATTTCAACTTTGCAAAATTGCCAAGAGTAAGATGTTAGGCGACTAACTGATGAGTGATCTTCTCCAAAGTCATCCATAGCTAAAGCAACATTGAACTGACTAAGTAAGGACCATGCGTTATCCAACTGTTCTGGTGTTACCTTTTCCGTGATTTCTATAACTACTTGGAATGGGGCTTTATCTGTAAGCTCTTTCAACAATTTGAACCACTTCATTCGCATGTCTGAAAAGCTCAATGTCTGTGGCGATACGTTAATAAAAATACTGGGGTAAAGCCTTTCGATAACAGGGACAAGGGGAATCAGAGATTTCATTATCTCTAAATCCACCATACCCCAATTAATCGGTGTTTTGTGGTCTGCTGGACCATAGACTTGACCTTGATGGTGCCATCTAGAAAGTACTTCTGCTCCAACAGTATTGCTACCATTTGAGGTAATCGTCTGAAATGCAGGGATCAGGTTCATTCCACAGCCTCCTTAACATCAAATTCCCTTACCAAAAAGTTATTCCCTTGAGCTGTAATTACTGTTGGCGTGTACTCGACTTGGAAGCGATTAACTACATCCGGCGTAAGCAGATAAACAGGAGCGTCAACTGTGTCCGTAACATGTTTATATGAATCCCAACCACTATCGCGCTCAAACTGAGTAGCAATATATGTGACTCTTTGAACCCCACGTTCTTGCTGCACTTTAGGGACAAGTTCAGTCAACAGTTCCATTTGCTTTTTATCTAAAGGGTCGAAAATGATAACGGCCTGAGTAAACTGACGAGTTCCCGGCTTACACTCTTCGCCGTGAGCGCAAAGTGGATTTATAACCTCACCTTTACGAGCAAACACAACTCCCTCAGCGGTACTTATGTCCTTCGATAGGTATATGCTTGGGTCAAGCAATCGCTCTCTATATCGTGGTGCCCGTGGTCTTTCGTTGAACTGCTGGTTATGCCAAAACCGCTTTACTGCCTGATCTTTCTTTTCTTCCCAGTCAATACCCGCTAGTTGAGCTTTAGCTCTCTCGATAAAGTCTTGCTCCGCAATTTCAACTGCTGGACCTCGAACTCCGAAGTCGCCAGACTCACCAGCATCCACCTCTTTTCTTATCCACTCCAGCGTCGATAAACCTGTAACTTTTGCGAGTTCTTTGGGATCGTGTCCAGGCTTAGTTTCTTCTTCAAGCACGACTATTGTTGGTACTGACGTGACATTATGTTTTTGGAACAAAACAGAGTTGATAACGACATTAGGCACTGGGTCCATTTGCTCTGCTAATTTTTGAACAGCTTTGATGCCATCACCAATGCTCATACCATCCGGAATTCCACGGAAAACCACTACCACATCATCTTCACCTGATGCCGTATCAAGGACGTCTTTCAGCCCTTCTTTTCCCAATGAGTAAGATGCAAAAATAAGAGTGGAGTGCCCTGTGTAGACACTTTTTTCGGCCTGTCTTTCTGCCATTGCTTTCAGCGTGGGGTCAGATTCTTGTAATTGCTGAAAAAACTGACGTGCTTCTACCTGAGATTGATCTAGATTTTTATTCTTCGCCCAATCAGGAAGCTCTTCCATTTGGCGAGCCTTCTCTGCCAACTCTCTTCCTTGCTCGATGATAGCCATATCCTCGCTAGTTAGAGGACTGTTACTAGCAAAAACAGAACTTGAAATGAGGGCCGCAACTAATACAGACAATTTAGAAAAGCGGATATGCGCGGCCAATGATTTGCTCATCTTTTACAGCTCCCCAATAGCGTGAATCAAAACTCGATATACTTTCCCCGAGAAACCAATAATGTTTCTCTGGAAGAACACCTTTCCCAAAGAAATGACTAGCAGGAACATTCAACTTATTAGCCAGTTGTAACCCTACTTGTTTAACCTCTCCGTTCACTACAACTTCCCAGTTTTTATTGACTTCAACAGTATCGCCTGGCATCCCGGAAAGGACTTTTAACATCCTTGTTCCATCATCATAAAGTGGCTCCATACCCTTTGCTGAAAAGGCGTAAATAGCATCTCTATGGAGTTCTTTATCTTTTAGGTCGATAAGGTAGACAGAATGATTAGGTAAACATCGCTCTAATTGAGGGTCATAACCGATTCGGTAACGTCCCGCAAAGGACGTCCCAGCAACCCAAAGAAGAGCAAGTACAATTGCAGCCTTTAAAGCAAATCGCTTCCAAGATTCTTTTCTAACAATGAGCTTCATTCCAGTATTACCTCCGAAGGTAAATAAATATCCTCAGGGGCACCTAAAGTAGCGGCACCATCAATAATCAAGTACCCCGCTTCTTTGAGTTTGAAGATTGCGTTGTTTGTTTTAAGCATCAATTGTTCGATCTCAGCCTCATCAGCTCCGGATGGGTATGAGCTCGCAATTTTCGTGAAATCCACAACAACTACTGGAGGCGTTAACGCTAATCGGTCATGAAGTGCTGCGGTTTCTTTGACCATGAAGTAATAAGAACCACCAAATCCACCAGCTGCACCTAACAACGCCGCAATTAAAATTGATTTAAAGTTCATCATCCTTTCCTTTTTAGTTATGCGGCCATGCCACGTTGATGCATTACTTGACGTATTGCGTCAGTGATATTTAAGCCCTGATCTACATACTTATTGATATCTCGGATGTCATCCGGGTCTGTTGAATAAAGTAGTTTTTGGAAATCACCTACAACCAAACGGCCAACACCAATGCCAGCTTTTGATTTAATGAAGATTTCTGAATAAGCACCTAGAATGGTGTGAACAGTTTTTAGGGTATGGAAACCACCTTCGGAAAGAGACAGACGGCCACTTCGTTTTACGGATTCTACTGACTCTTCTGTCTGACCAAGTAGGTACATGGAAGCTGAGTTCTCAGCAATAGCGCGACCCACAGGGTTTTCATACAGGTCGTTGATCGACTGAGTACAAATACCAATACTTCCACCGTACTTCCTTGCCTTACGGTATTGGTGTTCCATAAATGTACTAACTTCACCCTCTTTAAGCAGATCCCATGCTTCATCAATGATGACGACTTTTTTACGGTTACGTTCACCGAGGAACATTTCCTGCTGAATCTGGTAAATCATTTGCAGCAAAACAACCTGACGTAAATGCTTGCGGCCTTGTAGCTCATCAAGCTCCAGGACTGTAAAACGGTTTTGGAAGTTAACGTTATTCGAACCAGAGAAGTAGCTACCGTAACTACCCTTTGATGTGAATGCATATAGCTGTTGACCGATGTCTTTAATTCGTTGCTCATCAGACTCACAACACTTATCAGCGATGTGGTCTACAGTCATATCACGGCCAATAACTTCCCAGAGCTCGTTCATAATTTGCTTTAAACCTGCGAGTTGGTATTCATCCAACAAGCCTTTCTCGGATGCCATAGCTTTGACGATAGAGACAACACCATCCTCTTCTTCTTTCCAGTTCGTGATCAGTTCAAATGGGTTCAAACAAATGTTGGAGCCTTCGGCGAAATGCACAAAGTCCCCTTTCAGCAGTTCACACAGGTCTTTGTATGACTTACCTGCGTCTATAACCCAAACTTGAGCCCCCTCAGACAAGTAACTGAATATCAATTCGTTGGTAAGGAAACTTTTACCCGATCCAGATTCCGCTGCGACCACTAAGTTTTTGTTCGTGTCGCTATCATGCAAAGACAAGCTCATTAGCTGTCCGTTACGAGAAATCAATGCAGAGTGGAAAGTGCCAGTCCCTTTCCACTCGCCAAATACCGGTAATAGAACTGATGCCTGTTCAGTGGTCATGGTTTTATAACGAAACAGATCTTTTACGGCTTTTCGGTCGGTACAGAATGGCAAGCAATTGATAAACATTGGTAACGAGATAAATTTGTCTTCCATCATCTCGAAGCGGTTCTCGCGCCAGATGTTACGCGCCGCTGTTGCTGCTGCTTGAGCGCGTTCAGCTGTAGGAGCAAAAAGCACCAATGAGTAACTTACACGGACAGGTTTTGAGCCTTCTTTTAATGACTCATACAAAACATCAAAGTCATGCTTTTTGTCAGCAAGTACTGGAACAAATTTCAGCATAGGCCCGTATGCTTGGTTTACTGTAAACTGACGTTTTCTTTCAAGTGCATTCTTGGTGTTTTCAACCTCTGGGAAAAACAGGTTTGTCACGACCATGTAGTTTTCACGAATAGCTGAGTTGCCCCCACTGAGATCCCCAACAAAGGTGATTGCATCACCGAAATAGAAAGAGTCGGGCATTTTCTTCGCAGACATAACCTTAACGTGATAATCGCCTAAACGTAGACCGCTCTTATCAACTTCCAAATCTGTGCCGTAATCAAAAATTTGCTCACAAATGGGCTTGTCTGTTTCCCAATCGCAACCATCTGTTCGCCATGATGCCTCAGGCCCCCAATTGAGCATGGTATTCATTGTTCTGATGTAACCGACAGCAGTTAAGGGGACAGGGTGAACACCAATCGTTCTTAGTGAAGACTCAACTTTAGTCCGTAGGTTTGCCAGAGAGTCTAGTTCTTCCTGAGACGGTTCATTGGCATGTTTGATGGGCACTTTTACGGTGACGAACAGTTTTAGGTCGTGGATTAGACCAAGATCAAATGTTCCTTTCTTACATTTGGCAACCATTCTCTCGGTCGTATGTTTTTGAAGAAACTCCATTCGCTGCTCGATTGAAGAGGTCAACAGATCATCTCTGTAACCATCACGTAACCCCATCATTCGATACATTTCATGGTTTAAGTCAGGAGATCGAAACAAGATAAACTGCATGGTGGTTTTGGCCGGGTACTCCTGGTTCATAAAACCATTAACACGCTCTTGAATCTTTTCGTCAGCCCCGCATAGAGGATGGCAGTAGAAACCAAAGCCAATGCTTTTATCATCCATCAAGAAGGTGTAATCATCTTCTGAGTACGCAAGCACGGGGACAATCCCAGCAGCTCTTAAATGCTCTGGGATAAGCTTTTCTTGGAGCTTTTTTCTTATCGTAATAATGTTCATTTATCGCTCTCCAGCCATGTTTTCAGGTCCATATTCTGTGGTCGGCCAGCGTTGACTCGCCCATCAGGTGCAATCAAATAAGGAACACCTCGAATATTTAGTAACTGTGCGGTAAGCAGAGTGAGATCATGACGTTTACTGCTGCATGATGTTGGGTAGGAACCAAGCTTTCTTTGGCTAAGCGCTTCAAACGCTTTATCTTGGTCAGTTATGCAAGACAGAGCGCGAGCTAAACGGTTTGACTTATCACCAAGAATAGGTATCACGACAAACTTAAACGTGTATTCATCTTTAAGAGCTTTCGCCTCTTCCATTAGCTGGTGGCAGGCACCACACTGAGGGTCAACAAAGACCACTACTTCTTTTGGGCCAGTCCCAAGCTTTGCCACATTCATCGCATCTATATCGACATTCATGTCACGTAGCCTAAATCGGTCAGCGACATCGCGCATTTCTGTCAACGTACTGAGAGGCTTCTTTTGCCAGAGATCGTAGATTTGTCCTGAAATAACAAAGCGTCCATTCTCTGACAAAAACACGATTTGACCGTCACTTTCTACTGCATTGATGCCATAAATTGGCAACTCAACCATTCCAGTAATCTTTGCCTCTGCTTTCTGCACATCAGCAGCAGTAAAATCTTTCGCTGTTGCTACAGTACTAAGCAGCATGAGCACTGGTGCTATTGCTTGTTTCAACATACCTATCCTTTAACCGTCAGTTACTTTTTCATCAGTTGGCAGTTTATTCGGGATATGGATACAAGCCTGCATCTGTAGTTGCCCTGTTTGGTCAATTAGAGCGGAGAGACAAAAAAGCCCGGCGAGTGCCGGGCTTGGTTTAGATAGTCATACTTTTATTGAAGGGTCACAGGATCACTGCGACCACCAGCATCATCTATACCAGTCAAAGTAACTTCTGGCATTGCATCATAGCTGCGTTTGCTGATCGTCAATCTTCGTGATGAAGAGGCAACAGGTTCACCATTAAGCGTCCATTCAAATCCTTTTACACGACCATCGACATCATCACATGAGGCATACACAAGCCATGCGAATGTACTTTCTCTGTGGTCGATAGAACAAACCGGAGCTTGGTTTTCGATAACTTTTATCTTCAACTCTTTCTCCACTTCTTTGCCCATTTCAGACTTAATACGGAAGTTAATTGTGTGTTCTCCCGCGTCAAGCGTCATTCTTCCATAACGACCAGTGTCTTCAAGAGACTTCCCATTAACGGTGTACTGCATCACATTAATTCGGTCTCTTGGGTGTCCACCTTCAATATATGGACGAACCAAAACATCCAGAGGTTCACGATCTAGCTTATTTGAACCTGAGTATTCTAGTTCTACCTTATAGTTTTCAGCTTGACCTACCGTTATCGCTAACTGAGCTTCTGCTTCGTTACCACGAGCATCGCGCACAATGACCTTCACAAGGTGCTCGCCCGGCTCTGTGATTTCAAAAGAGCGAGACGTGTCTCGTTGATCTTTAAGCTTTGCACCTTCCGGTAAGATCCATTCGTAGGTAGGCTCTTCAAGCTTGCCTCGGAATCCAACAGGACGAACAGAAGCGCTAACAATAGCTGGTGCTACATCTGCATTTGCTCTGTAGCTGAGTGCAAACTCAGGCCAGACATATTGCCATACGCGAGCTTTGTATACCGTTTCCGATGTAGAAGACTCCTTGTAACCGTCGATCCATGCTGTGTATTTGATTTCAACACGAGCTTGATCCAAGTCTGCTTGATTTGGAACGTACTCAGCAGTGTTGCCTTCAATAATGGTTCCATCAGGAAGCGTGAAGAAACCCTTAACTTCGGCATCCAAATCTCGATAAGGCAGTCGAGTATCTGCGGTTAGTTTGTAAGTAAAGTCTTTCTCTACTAAACGAGGTCCATCAATACGAATACGCGGAGCTTTAACAGCTTTAAACTCTACGGTTTTCTTGGCCTGGCTATACGCATACGCATCATCTTCTGGAGCCATCGTCGAACGTACACGAGCAATTAGCTTAACTCGTTGTGGTTCTTCTCTGGTTAGCGTGATACGTGGAGCCGCAGTAGTGTAAGTCTTACCACCATCTTCTGACCACTCAATCACAGCTTTACTTGCATCAAATGCGTTCTCGCCATCCATAATGGTCGCTGAGTATTCAGAAGAACTACCCACCAAGAGCGTATCAGGACCAGGAACATCAACTTCAAGCGCTTCATACGAAACAATTTCTACATTTTCAGTGTACTTTTCTAAGCCCGAGTTTACGTTTACAACTTTAGCTCGAACTAGATATTTACCAACACCGAAACTCTCTACGAAACTGTACTTTCTACGCTCTTCTGTAGCATGTTCATTCCATGTCTGACCATCGTCATTACTCACTTCCCAGAAGACATCTCCAACTGAACGATAATCAAGCCGATCGACAATACCTAACTTAAAAGCGGCATTGAAAGGAGCTGCACCTGATAAACGACGAGTTGTAACCTCACCATCAATTTTGTTACCACGAAGAACCGTAGCAAAAATTGGGCTTGGAGATGCCTCGATACGTTCATATCCTTCAACTGGGCTAACAAGCTTCGCTTCTGCGGTAAATCGAATGTAGCTAGAGTCTACTTTCGACATTTCAACTGCTATTTCAGCTGAACCGTTTTCTGCATCCACCCATTCTGACATTGGTTCAATCTCTCCTGGAGAGATCTGACGAGACAGACGAACCTTCCACTGCCCCATAGTTGCTTCATCATATTCGTCGTTCCCACGGTACAAATCGCGTATATCGACTTTTACGTTCAGCGTTTGGATATCGAGAACAGTATTACCATCCATTGACAGCATTGGACGAATACCTTTGCTTGGCATTGCAATCAGTCGATATTCTTTAGTGCTCTTAATTTCAGGTACTTTTTCATATGAAGAGTCAACTTGGTAAGTTACTTCTTCCCACAGTTTGCGGTCATCTGTTCGAATACGACGATTCACCTTCATCGCTGTACCCATACCGGATGAATGCACTTCTGACTCAAGTGTTTCATTGTTCCTAGATATAGAAACCCTCAAGTCTGATGGCTTCGCATTCACTTGGACATCACCGAAATAATCACCAGTCATAGGAACGATGTAGATGTTGTCCTTGAAGTGATAATCGGTCATCAGATCAACTTGAGGAACCGCTGGGTCAACAACCTCGATGTTAAAGGTCTCATCCGCTAACGCTACACGAGCTCCACTACGAGAGAAAATGCTAACGCGCCAACTTAAAGGAACCGTTGCTTTTTCTGCCAATGAACCAATTAGTGTTGGTGTGTCGTATCGAGTATCTTGTAGCAGCCCTTCTGGAACTTCTTTCCACTCAAATAAGCAGCTTCTGTGCGCCGCTTCGGATACACGTCCACTCTCATCTTGCTTGGCTTTTTCAGCATCCATCGTCAGGATACAGCTTGGACCTGAGGTTTGTCGTAACTGAACATTTAAGTTCTGGATAACACGGTCTACTTGAGCAATATCTGACTCTGGTAAGTAAGTTACTGAACCCAAAGCAGAGACCACATTTAGCTTTCTGTTACCGCCGCCGATTTTTACCTTATCTTCGCCGTTAAACAGATATACACCATAAGTGACATCCTGTTCACCGATCTGCAATGCTTGACCAGATATACCAGCAACTCGATTACTGTTTACCACTTCGGCTTCATCTGGAATCTGCTCCCACTCAACAAAACATACAGGGTCTTTGATAGGATCTGATGATTGAGCTTCTTGCAGGTTCGTCGAATAGCGACATGGTACACCTGAGTCGGCAGAGACTTGGACATTGAAGTTGTCGATGACTTGTCGAACTTCCCAGGTATTGGCCGTTAAGCTTTCACTCGCTTTCCATGTTTTGATATTGGCTACCAAAACTGGTGAGTTAGGCGCTGTAGTCATAACCAAAAGGCTTGCTGTGCCAGCATCTGCACCATCAACAGCTCGAACTGGAATACTTAATCGTCCTCCAGTAGAAGCAAAGCTATGATTTTTCATAATGTCAGCAGTTTGGCCTGGTTCAACTCGAATACCGTTTACCACCAAAGGAATTTGAGCATCACTTCGCAATGTCACCATTACGTCGTATGAGCCAGTTACGACCGAACCATCACTTAACGTTAGAGGTTCAGTTTCGATGATGTTCTTACCGTCTGCATAGGTAAACTCATACGGAACTGCCGGAATAGCCATATTGCCGTTAAATCCGCCTGAAAGCGTAATTTCACGAGGTTTATAGTTAAACACTACGGCTTTTGTCGCTTCGTTACTCTGGTTATCTACAGCCTTTACGGTAAGAGTATAACTCTCACCTTCTGCCAGCGAAGGGAACATCACAGGGTATTCCAAACGGAATCGACCATTTGACTCTTCACGCCATGACAATTGAACAGATTCATCCGCCGGACCGCCGACTAAAGCAATCGACGTTACCTTCGGTGTACTGTCTAAGTTATCAGAAAGATTGATAACAACGTCATCCAAAGACTGGACATCATCAGTAACATTGACAGATAACGTTGGTGGCGTGTTATCGACTAAGATTTGCTCACCATAACTTTGCGTAGCACTGTTCCCATAGGTATCTATCGCTTCGGCAGACAGGGAATAGTTACCATCGGTCAGACTAGCAAAATCAAACGTCGCAATTTTAGTTTTATAGTCAGGTGAAGTGTACGATGAACGCGGCAGCTCGATCCGTTCTTCACCATTATCAGCATATGCTTTAAACACATTAGTGTCCCAATGACTTATCTGCCAGTTATTGACTCTATCATTATCAATAACCCGTACTGTCATTTGGCCTAATGTTTTATCAACAGAGACATTATCTATTGTTGGTGGATTCATATCCCAAAATGTGTACAGATACCCACCATGCACTGAAAATGATCCATCTTCTTTTGCTACATAATACTGAATTGGGCTGTATCCTCGCCCTGATGTCCTACTTACATTGACCTCAGCCTCACAAAACGTTTCATTTGCAGGGATCACACAAGCTCCAAAACCACTAAGCCAAGCTTTCTGGTTATATGGCCTTGCTTCTGAATGTATACGGACCTTATCCACCACGTAAGGGTGAGAGTAGCGTGGTCTTTCACTTGAGACCCACCCACCATCACTTAGATGATATTCAAGCTTTATTGGTTTAGGACCAAGAGAAGCCCCACCAGCTAGATTAAAATTAAAATCTGCGTAACGATGTGTTGAGTAACCACCAGCTTGGGTGAAGAAATGGAAATATGAGTATTTTTGAGGGTAGTTTAAACTTACATTTCGGTAAATAAATTCATTATCTTCCGAATCATAGGTTGTATCTCCCCATCCATATTTTGTTCCATTAAATGCAGTATGTTCCTGCTTTCTTCGTTTGTAACGAATTTGAACAGGGTTTTCATAAACATTCATACCCGATGTGTAGGGTTTCCAAATGCCTTCGGAACTATCGAATACTTCCGTCCAGACCTGGGGAACAACCTTATCAATCGTTGAAACTCTACTGATTTCTGTCTGGTTTCCTGCTTCGTCACTGATTGAAAAACCAAGAGTATACTCTGCTTGATTTTCAGGAGCCATCGAGCTACTGACTGCACTGCCGACAGGTAAAGATGCCACTCCCTGAACTGTATCCAAGGATGCGTTCGTTTCTCGTTTTTGCCCAGAAGAGTCGATGGTAAAGAATTTTGCTGACGATATACCGCTATCATCATCAATCCCTTCCAATCTCAACTCTTTACCCGCATAACCGTGGTTAAAGACATCAATACTACCCATACTAAAACCACTTCTGACCCACTGAATCTCCCCAGAAATAACAGGAGGTGTGATATCTACAATAATTGGGTATGTATCTGTTTGAACAGAATCTCCAACAGACGTAAGAATTTCTGCCTTAAATGAGTACTCGCCCTCCCCCGGAGCGGCTAGTTCTAACTCCGCACCATAATAGGACTTTCCATTAACTGTAATACGGTCTGCGCCTCCAAGCAGGTGACTCGTAGCCGAATTCACCACTGAACCGTCTGGCCTTACGATAGAGATTTTAACCTTACGGTCGATCCCTGCACTCAACGCGAACTTTATGTTCCCTGTTGGGTTGGCGTAAACGGTGCTTGGAGATAATGTGCGTTCTGCACCATCAGGTGTATTAAAGCTGTATTCTAACAATTCCGCTTGAGCTAATGGTGCAGCAATTGCGGCCATCGCACCAAGCAAGACTGGTAGCCTTAGCTTGAACTTATTCATAATGTTTTCTCCAATAGCTATTGAATAGGGTTACAAGAACCCAATACAGGAGGTTACTGGAGTAATCGGCTATACACAGACTGTGTAACTGCCCAATTTGAGCGTTTTTAAAGCGTTTTTCTGGGAGGGAAATCACTTGGCATTTTCTGACGACTGAAACCAAAAATGCCAAGTATAAAAGGAGGGGTTAAAGTGAGTATTGAGACCTTATAGCCCTAAGCCGTTACTGAACTGAATAGCTGCTGGAGCAATTTTTTCAGCTGACTCTAATGTAGCTGTCATAATCGCTTCTACAACCGTAGGGCTGTTGTATAGACCAACACCACCGCCGATACCCATTGCGAATGCCATGATACTTTGACGAGCGATACCACCAACGATACCTACCAAAATCATTGAACCAGCAATGATGCGACCCAGTGTACCTTGAGTCCAGTCGGTGATGGTGGTCCAAATGTCATCGAACTCTGTACCACCAGTACCAGCGTGAGCTTGGTTCGCAAACATAAGTCCAACGATCATTACTAAACCGACGTAGAAAAGAAGATTGGCTTTATTGTTAGCCTTATTTGTGATTTCCATGATTTTTTTCCTGATTTTCAATCTTAAAAAAGGCAGTTGAGATATTCAACTGCCCGTTATATCAAGTACTTACAAAGTACTGTTACGTATGAAATCACATACCTAATCCGTTGCTTAGTTGAATTGCAACTGGGGCAACTTTGTCAGCAGTTTCAAGAGTTGCTGTCATGATAGATTCAACAACGGTAGGGCTGTTGTACAAGCCGACACCGCCGCCGATACCCATCGCAAATGCCATCAAGCTTTGACGAGCGATGCCACCAACGATGCCTACCAAGATCATTGCACCTGCGATGATTCGGCCAAGCGTACCTTGAGTCCAGTCAGTAATGGTGGTCCAGATATCATCAAATTCTGTACCGCCTGTACCAGCGTGGGCTTGATTGGCAAACATAAAACTGATCACCAGAGCCAACGCCACCCAGAACAAAAGGTTGACTTTATTGTTTGATGTGGATGTGACGTTCATTTTGCTAAGTTCTCCTATTTAGTTTCTGAATTAGCTTTGGGTTTTATCGTTTGCAAGGGTTTGAGCATAGGTACATCTTGTTGAGTCCCTTCCCCAATTACCCACTTGCGCGGTTCTATTTCGGTGTAAACGTACCCAGTCACAATCAAGTCACCATTGGTATCCTCCCAAGGGGCTACCCATATGCGCATGACCTGTGCTGGAGTACGAATAGGCACCGGACGATTCGGGAGGCGCGGTGTGACGTAATTGTCTATCACTGAATCTCCCGTCGATGATGAGTTGGCTATCTCTCCTGGAACAGAAACAGGCTCTTCTCCAGGCTTTACTGAGCGTGGGATATTGCCATCGTTTGTCGCCGCATAGACATCTCGCGCTGACATACACTGAACACCATCAGGAATACCTGAACAGCTATACTCATCACTGCCGATTGAGGTACAGCCTGATAGCAATAAAGCGCTGCCCAAAATCATCGACACTGTAGATTTTATGGGCTTAACCATTGGAAAGCCCCCTGTGAAACTGCCCTTTCTGGTCAGCTTTTGTGTTTTTTTCGTCATTATTTTGTCCCCTGCGATTTAAGTTTTAGTTGCTGCCCCTTGGTGATAATTACGTCAATTTGACGACCTGCATCGACCTCTATTACAGGGAACATTCCCTCAGCCATATCAAGATAAAACTGAGCAACCTTCTCCATCGCACTTGATGCGCCTTTTGATATACCACTCTGCATAGTGTTTTCATTGAACACGTGTTGATATACAGGTGTGTCTGTTGGATTAGTGTTGATAACTGGAACTGGGTTTGTATCAAGCGCTTGAGCAAAGCCACTCAAGAAACCAGCCGTCAAAGATTTGGCTATCATTGCACCTTGTTTAGATACTAAGCGGCCACGTACACCAGCTTTACCATCTTCACCCACTGCATATCCGTCCAAGCGAGACTCAATTACGCCGCCGTCTTCACGAACACAGGAAATAACCTCGCCTCGTAGATATGCCCTTTCTGAGCTCAGATCGCCGTAACCGGATACAATCAAGAAACACTCACGAACATCGGCTCTGAATCGGTTAGGTAAAATAGCTTCCTTCTGGAGTCGAATTGTTGCTGGGAAAGGGTCTTTTCTTGCTCCCTTTGCGGTAGGAGCATCCATACCAGTGATCGTTACACCAGTAAGAATTGAACCCGCAGGTAAGTAGATAGAGTTGTCTTGGTCCTCCTGCTCTTCCGCCGCTTTCTCTTCTGCTTCGTTGTATTCTGTGTAGTTAACAATTCGAATGCCCGGTTGAGCGGTAGGTTTACCTGATCTATCCGATTCCTTACCCGTTGGTTTGCTGTGAGAGTTAGCTGGTAGTGGAGCTTTCTTAAAGAACTCATTAGGGTCCTTGTAATCAAGCTTTTCGGTAGAGGTGTATCCACCAGCTTGTTGAGCGCCCTGTTCCTCTGTCAAACCAGTTTCAGCGCCACCAGCTGTAGGCTTCCCTGAACGTTTTTCAGCGTCTTTCTGAGCTTTTTCTAAATCTCGCGCTAAGTTTCTATTTTCTTGAGAAAGCTCCTTAACATCGCGTTTCAGCTGTTCGAGTTCCTTACCTATATCAACTGATGCACCAGCCTTCGACTTAGTGTTCTCCAGTTCACGTTTTACTTTGTCCAGTTCACGTCGCAGTTGTTCTTGTTCAGCTTTCGTTGTTTTAAGATTGCCAACCAATGCATCCATACCCGCTTCACGAGTGCCCTTGTCAGTTAATACGTGACGGATGGTTTCTTTACGACTTTTATTGCTGGAGTCACTTGTACCTTCATCAGAAAAAAGACTCACAGCCACAAACAGAACGAAAACACCACCTGCAACAGCAACCCAACGCTTTTTGTTTGGATCGAGCTCGTTCCACCAATTCATATTAATCATCGTTTACATTCCTCCGCTCAACAGTGAAGGACGACGAGTAGCCGATTCGGTTTTCTCGCGCTGTTTTACTGCCACGTACACTTCGGTTTTCTGACCTGGCTCAAGAACCTTATGCGGCCATGAAGTCACACCAGCAACACTCCAGTTTCCGCAAGATTGCTCTTTGAACTCAATAGGTTCACTTGTGACGTTTCGAGCAATACCTACAAATACAGTCAAATGATGCCCCATCATCATTTGTCCATTTGCAAAATTGACTGAAATACCAGGCTGCGCACACTGAGGTAATTGAACATTGCTTGGAGTTCGATTCATGGAGTAGCCATTAGGGATTTCACCAAGAGCCAGTTTTCTGAATACTGTTCGAAGTGTTTCGATATATGGCTGACTTTGCTCCCAGCTTTTAGCTTTGTTGTTTGCAAACATGCCAGGTATTAAGCTGTTATTGTCGAGCTTCAAAAACACTTCACGAGGTGGGATTCTTTGAGGAACCATTGTTAAACTCAGCGCACGAGCTTCTGAGCCCTTTTCTGTAATGAACATGGTTACTGGGTATTCTTTTGCCGTAGCCACATAGATAACATTCTCTTTGATGCATATTTCCCCACATTCACCTTTATTTTGCCCCGGCTGTAAGGATGTTGACGTCACTTCCGGCTTACCAAATGGAGTAACGATTCGGTTGGGATGACCGATAGCAATAGGGATGATCTGATTAACCCCAGGCTCCATAACCAGTTGTGAGTTTTCAGTGTAACCACCAGCCAAATTCGAGCTATTGGCCTGAGTAGTTGTAGCTCTTTGTTTTGCTACTGAATCAGGGATTACGGGGGCTGGAACGTTGTTCTTCATAACACTGACAGGAACAACTGGTATTTCATCATCTGATGCATTCACTGCACTTGAAACACCAAGCGCAATTGAAAGCGCCAAAACAATCGAATTAACCTTCATTACGCTTTCTCCGGCTCTCTTCTTTACGTTCTAATTTGTCTAAAACACTCTTCGTTCGAGGGCGACCTTCATACGTGGTCATATAATCAAGGACAGGCATATAGTTCGAAACGCGGAGCTCAAACTCGTATGTTCTGTCTGTACGTTGCTCTTTTGCGTCAAAAGCAGCCCCCTTAACAAAGGAGTGCCCATACACAAAAACCTTGTCAGTCGTTTCTTCGTATTCGACGAAACGAGGTTCGAATCGCATAGTGATTCGGTCTGCTTGAATCTCTTGCGCTTGGATTTCAAGTGCATCAATAAACTCTTGATAAATAGTCGGTGCTAGAATTGGCTCCATACGTTCTTTGATGAAGTTAACGTTGCCGGGAGTTACGTTACCCATCAGCGTTCCAAGAGCCCATCCCCACGCCTCTTTGTATGATTGAGAGGCATTTTTTTGTGATACCCAAGCTTCTTCATTCAAAGTCCAAGGCTGAACGGTCACAATGGTCTCTTTGCTAAACAACTTCACAGCTAGCAGCAAGACGGTGAAGATCAGACCGAGGACGAAGACTCGCCCCCATTTATTTTCAGCCTGAGTGCCCTCCCAGGTTTTTAAATACACCTTTAAATTCAAGGGAAATACCTCCGGATAAATGGGTTTTTCAAAGATTTTGCTTTTGTTGCGATGAATCCCCCCCAATACAGCATGTGAAGCATGTAGCCATCAGGGTGGTTATCACGAAATCGACGATATAAATTGGTCACGGCCAAGCCGATTAAGAAAAAAATCAAGGCTTTGCCCATCATCACTCCGATGACAAGGCCAAGAAGCATAGGAGCCAGCTCATCTGCACTCCAGAGCAGCATGTGCGGCGGTTCGTCTATACGACGTGGGATTTTGACGGGCTTCATTCCATATCTCTTCCAATTTCCAATGTCGCCAATTCTGGAAGATTTTTTCAACAAACACGCCACGGGCTAACGCCCTTTTTGGGCAACTTGGGCGAAAAGTGGTCTTATAAAGAGAGAAACGGCATAAAGCCGTTTTTAGAGCGGGTAATGTGAAAGGTTAAAACAAGCGAACAAGATCGCCATACTGAATACCAAAAAAGAAACCTACGGCAAAGATTAACTGCCAAAGGATAATTTGCCCTACGCCCCATGATGCTCCAGAGCGTTCAGAGCTATTTGCTGTATGTGTATGAGAAGACATATAACCTCCAACTGATTGCTATTTAATTTTTCTTTATTCTCACCTGATCTCGTGCTCATTTCACAGCGCTGTATTTGTCCATTTGGGAAGCATTAAGACTTTCACATGTGAAAGTGAGTGACACAAAAAAGCGGCCAACAAATGGCCGCCTTTGCAATGTAATGTGACTTATCCGTTTTGCGCTTGCTTCTTCTGCTCTTGATATGCTGCTTTCATCGCGCTTTGGGTCTTTTCTACCCACTTCATTCCATCGTTACAGTCCACGTTGTCAGCGGCAGACTGAAAGCTAAGAGGTTTTCCATCTGGGTTCATGTTCCCCATAGCCAGAAGAAATGCATAGAGAGGATGTGTTTTCGTTACATTCTGAATATTTTCTATGGTTATCGGTTGATCGCACTTCTCTTCTAGTGTCTGAACCATAAACTCCGAAACTTCGGCGCAACTTTCACACATCAGTTCGAAGGTCTCAAAGAAAGTTTCCACTTCCTCCGTATAGGGTTTATCTGTCTTCGCCACTGCTGGACCTGCAAGCATGAATGCGGCAATGATTGTTAGAGCAGTCTTTTTCATATTGAATATCCTTTGGTTAAACTCGTTTTTGTAAATTGCCGAATGCAAGTCCCAACAACACACAACAGAGCATCATCACAGCGGGGATTACAATTGGATTTAGAGCTATGGGAGCAAAAAAGGTAATAAACAGCCCCATGCTTAGGAAGAACGTTCCTCGAATGCTATATCGGTGGACAACAGGGCTCGCATAGTCAAAGTTGGTTCGTTTGATCTTCCAACTCATCAAACCGTCATAAACCGCCGGGATGAACAAGATGAGCAGATACGGTGCCCAGGAGGACAAAAGTGCTAACCGCGTGTAGAACTGGTAAATTACATTGGTAAAGGCTTCAATTCGCCCCTCCACCCAAACGAACCATGCTTGGCCCATATTCTCCATTCCTTTCGACTTTCTACGTTCCTCTTCTGTTGGAATTAACGTGTGATACATAGCAGCATAAAAGCCAGAATCAAGCACACTAGTTTTGTACCAGTCCCCAGCTGTATCACTAATCCACTGTCTAGCTTCATAGCCTAAGTTCTGCTCCACCAGCTCTGATTCACGCTGAATTGTTTTATCTGTCCAATCACCAGGTACTAGCAAAAGAATCACCAAGACTTCAATGACTAGCAACCAAGCGACCAGCCACAACGGCTTCTTCATAATTGGTTCTCCTTAATACTGTTTTTACACTTTCGCTAGCGACTAACTGATACAAAGCCTTGCGAAGTTTGCATTCATTCTGATGTTGATGTGGAACAATGAATAATTCACCTTTATGGTCTGCAAGCCAGTGAGAAAAAGGCTCACCTTTCTCCACAGACCACTTGTTACCTAGTGAATCTTCAATCTCAATTTCTAGCGCTTTAGCTGTTTCAGTGATGATGGTTTCCAAGAAAACCCCTAGTCTTACCGGGTCCTCGTACTTACGTTTGTTCGCATGGAACACTACACCGCTATATTTATCTAATGCCTCTTCCAAAATCGGATAAATCACTGGCTCCTTATCCGATTTGATCCCATCAGTGATGAAACAACATAGTTGCTCAATCACATCATTGGTTGCAGGCCAATCAAAAAACAGCAGTGCCAGTGTGTGTGCATTTTTTCGATCACGCTTTCGGATCACGCTTAGTACTTTCTTGTGCGGATTCACATCAACCACTCTAGTAACCTCATAATTTTTATACTTATTCGCACTCATATTTCGCCATTAAGATGTCAAGATAGGTAGCCGTCCCTTGACTATCTTCCCCCCAGAGATTTTGGCTATGTACTCAAGGTTGGGCAGCATCCCCAGGAGTTGCGTAGAGAACAATTCAGCTTCTTCTTCCATAAGCCGTTCCCCTTGGTTGCCCCCATGCATAATCGGCTGCTCACCGTCCGTATTTTGGCCCTGCGTTCTCATGACGTAGTTCAAACGTGTTTTCGGTAAGTTGTCTGTAATGAACTTTTGTGTTTCAGGATCAATTACACGCAATGAGAATGTGTTGTTAATGTTTCCCAGAACCTGTAGTGCTTTATCTTTACTCCCCATCCGAGCGGCAAAGTCAGCGAATGTTTGTGTTGCAACAAATAGTCGAAGTTTCGCGCCACGACCTTTGTTGAGAAGCTGAATGAATGGGTCATTGATCACCTCTGCGGCTTCGTCCACAAAGATATTGACGGGCTTATTGTTGACACCAAAGTTGTATCTATCACCAGCAACAGCTGTTAAGTCAGATAAGAAAAGAGAGCCGATTGCAGAACCAACCATACTGTCGGTCAAACTATCCAGACCAATGTATGCAACCATGCCATTGTTTATTATTTTGGCTGAGTCACTTATTGGCCTGGAATCATCGACATCGCTTGAATCGGGAGACAGCATCTTTCCTAAATCACCCGAGGTAAGCATGTTCATGATAGGAAGCAGTGAAGCAACCATTTTCCCGAAGTGTGCCGAGTCATGTTGGAACATCGACAATAAGCCTTCCAAATCTGAGTGAGGGAACTCTGGTTGAATAACATCTTGGTAGAACTTCATCATGGCAAAGGCTTGCTTTTCTCTATTGCCATTTTTCACTTTTTCCAAATATGGTGCTGCTTTTGATTCCCAGTCTTCCATAACTCGTGCTGAATAAGCCTGTACGGCTTTGATAACCAGACCTGCGGCACCACCTTCCAAAAATCGTTTCAACAGAACAATGCTAGGACGTTCATAAGTCAGTACAAGACCTTGAGCGATATTGTTCAGTGCTTGCCAACCAAATGATTTGAATGGATCTGCACCTGCCTCCGAAGGTATCAACGCGGCCAAACGGCTCGCAATCTCCGTCACACGGCTAAAGTTACGTAAAGGGTCCAATCGCACGGATTCATCTGGGAACGCAGGGTGAAAGGAAACAAATCGCTCTGGATGGCCCATAGCTTCGCAAGCTCTCCTTGCATTGTCCCTCATTTCTTTATCACCCTTAGGGTCGATAATGATCACTGCTTCATTGCGCAAGATAGCTTGCGTGATCATAATGTCGAACATACGAGTCTTGCCTGAACCTGTTGTACCTACAATAAGCGTGTGGCCTTCTGTATGCTTCAACGGTTGCATCAACTTCTCTTCTTTTGGTTCAACACCGTGAATCCATGTTTGCCCCATTGGATCTTCTTTCTTTTTGCCTTTAAGGACGCGAACCGTCTTCTTGATTAAAGGCTCTTGAGCAGTAAAGGTGTGCCAGTCACGTTTGATGATTTCAAATACACGCTGAGCATGACGCTTTTCCCATACAAAACCATGACCAAGCCACATATCATCTTCTGAGCCAGCCATCATTTTTTCTAGCTCTTTTAAAGAGATAAATTCCAGTTCACGACCAAATAGATGCTTCTGGAGACGATGTAACATCATGGCTTTTGGGATTCGGGACATTGCCATAACACCACAAATACCAGTCATCCAATAAAACGGTTCCGGAGGCATTGACTCTGCCATTTGATTAACCG
This sequence comes from Vibrio sp. 704, assembly GCF_033339295.1. Classification (NCBI taxonomy): domain Bacteria; kingdom Pseudomonadati; phylum Pseudomonadota; class Gammaproteobacteria; order Vibrionales; family Vibrionaceae; genus Vibrio; species Vibrio sp. 704. Next base: position 74,774 of record NZ_JAWOUH010000021.1, read on the forward strand.
TCAAGGCCACACCGCTGGCAGCTGCCCACCCTAGCGCTGCACGACCTTCAAAATTTGGCCTCCACGGCATTTCATACCCAAGTGGGTCATAATCCATGCTCATCTATCTTTACTCCACCTCTAACCTTAAATTCCCCTGGCGAATAGTCATTCTTGGGCGTCGTTGCCCACTAGCGAGTAATGCTCTCAGCATAGATTTGCTAAGATTCGTACACTCACCAGTTACTTTCTCCAGAGCCTTATCGCTTGTTACCAAACACCCATCCTCCTTAATGACCGGACCGACTAACCATCGTCCTTTTTGGTTTTTTATCATTTCTTTCAGAAGCCTAATGGCCTCCTCTGCATCAATGTCAGACTGAGGAGGTAAAAAGTCCTCATCACTAATTTCTTTCGCCTTCTGAGGCTTTTTAGGTTCCTCGTCTTCTAGATCTATTTGCCCGACCACTTTTGTCATTGGCAGTTCTAAATCAGAATCGAAATCCAGACTCACTGGCCGCGTTTCTTTTGGTGGTTTATTTACCGTTGTCTTTGGTTTTTGGCGCTTAGGTAAACGTGACACATTTTGCTTTTCCTCATTAGAAGCACTGTTTTCACTCTCATTTTTGTGCTGTTCGGTTTGAGTTTTAGCTGCTGTGCCCTTCTTACCTTGTGCCGTTTGTTGTGCGATTCTTTTATTCTCAGATGAGCGGCCACCTGTTTGCTCTCCGGGCAGTAATGCTGAAATATCCATTGCAGGTTTAGGCTTTTTCGGCGTAGATTGGTTGGTTTTCTGGCTCTTAACTTTCTTTTCTGAGTGTGCCTTTTCAGCTTTCTTGCCAGATTGGCGTTTATCATTTAGCGCACTAACTTCACGAATTGGGTCAAAGTCTTTCTCAGCTTGTTCTATCGCAGCTTTGATAACATCTGAGATATCAGAAGAAAGTAACAACCCTTTAATGCCACTAAAATCATGAACCTTCCGGTTTGGATGAACTGGGTCAGGCACGATAGCGCCAGCGTCAAATAACGTGTTCAAGACTTCGGCTGGAGCCCCAAGCGCTCGGGCACCTTCTGGATAAAGGATCACTGCTTTTTTCTTCATAAAGCAAAGCACTTCACCTAATGTTTTGTGTCCATCCAGCACAGGAATAATGGCTTCTTTTAAAATACTTTCTGCCGCGCCGTATCCACTTAGAACATTCTCCAAATGACCACGCACATCAACATCACTCGATTTATCCTGCTGGCTGAAAGAATATGTCTCTGCATCTTGGAAATGTTCTGTTGGAACAAACTCTTCACGCTCTTCCATCTCATGGGAGTAGTCATAGGCATCCAAAGGGACAGCATCTATTGGTGCAAACATATCCTCTGGCGGCATTGGTGGGGCATCAAATATTGCGCTCGGTTCAGGGCCAAAAAACTCATTCGGTGACAAGGATGCTGCCGTGTTTGCGGATGCTTTAGGCTGACGCTTCTTGCCCGAGCGAATGTTGTCTATGCCGGGTAAAGATGTGTCTTCTTCGCTTTGTTCTGTTGGAACATTTGGCGTTTCAGCTTTGTCTTTTTGTGTTGTATCAGGCTCGGTATTGAGCCCAAATGCATCGAATGGAAAATCGCAAACTCCTAATGCCCCACCAGCATCTTTCAGCCCTTTCAATGGATCGTCTAATGCTAATGGTGCTGCGGTTTGAGCGATTTCTTGTGCTGATGGTTCTTTTGGGGCATCAGCTTTATCGTCATTCTTGCTTGTTTTGGTATCGGTGGAAGTGCCACCTTTCGGTTCCGATGATTGAGAGTCCGTTGAGGGCGGTGCTGCCATAAAATCTGGAATTTCGAATCCATCATCAAGAGAACCAATAGGCTCTGGTGTAGCGGTGAGCGAATCAGAGTTCTCATCTCCATCTTCCGGTGCATCGTCATCAAGCTCACTGGCATCAAGTTCCTGTTCGTCCTCATCGCCAATAACTTCACCCGCGATGGCCGCAGGCGGTTCAGTGGTAAAAACCAACTCCGACGATTCAAGACGCAGCATCTGCATTTTGATTTTCCCTGTGACTTCTTCCCCTTCTTGAGGTAATTCAGGGATAACTTCCCAATAACGATAGAAAACATCTTTGCCATGCTCTGGTAATACGTTTTTCAGAGCAAAACCACGCTCAATTAAAATATCAGCCAAGGTATCTGGATCACGAGGAATGCCAGGAATTTTATCTTCCGTTAACAAGTCATAAATATCACTGGCTCCCTGCTTCCATGTAATGAACACACCCTGATGTAAATGCCACACCTTCGCGCCAGGCTCATTGACTTTCCATTTGCCCGTTTTAACCAATCGACGTAAAGCATCAAATACATAACGCTCAACAGGAACACCGTAAGCAAACTCATCGACATCTAGGCGATTCTGTTTGAGGTCACGAGAAACACTTTCACCATCAGCTTTAAGCATTAACTTTGTTACCGGGTCATTGATTCTAAGACCTGATATTGCCTGTAGCATGGATTCAACAATGTCTTTACCGGGATCAGCTAGAAACTCCAAAGCCTCTGGAGTCAAAATTCGTTCGACGGTCAGCAGCGAAAATTGCTCGTGCCGTTTGTGTTCTCTATCTCTCCAACGAAGAAAATAACGACTCACATTATGGCGCTTAGCCCAGTCAACCAGAGTTTCTGAATATGGGTTCCACGTTTTACTACCATCGCTGTTTGTGATCACAACATCAGACAATGGCTTACCAACGTCATGCAATAACCCTGAGAAACAACATGCCAAACGCCATCGCGGCTCATTGTTTCTTCGTTCACGAGGGGAGCCTGAAATTGAGAAAATAACTGACTCAGATGCCTGTGTCGCCCAAAAGGCAACCTCCAGCCCATGACGAAACAATCCACCAGCTCCCCGATGATGATGAGCTTCGGATGCTGGTAATAAATGAACAAACGCCGCGTAACGGCCAATTACAGGCATGACTAAACGGTCGTACTCTTCTTGAGTAAAACCTAAAGTGCTCCTGATTTTTTGAATAAGTTCGTTCTGTGTCTGCAACACTTTATCGACTGGGGCCATTGGTAGCCCTTTGGCAAACGGCGGGTATCGAGGTATCTCTTCGTCAGCTAAATCCCTAACCTGGGAAGCTACTACCTCTACTTTTTTCTCACCGCGCCCACCAAATAATTTTTTAAAGGCACTACTTATCATCTGGTTCTTATTTACCTGCGCTTTTTCCGTGCGTATATGCTCGCAGACCCTTTTGTCTTCTCATATCTCCCCTCCTGTCCATTTTGGGCAGTTTGAGGCGTCAGAGATGATTGAGTGACCAGATAAAATACACAGCATCATTATTTGGTATCAGGAGAGTTGTATGGAAAGAACATTGCCCGATGCTGCCTATTTGGCACTTGATGCTTTAAAGCGCCAAGCACAGGCAGTAACCGCTAACAACATGCAGGGAGACAAAGAGGCTTTGCATCAGGCTCAGTCTGACATGTCTCTTGTTAATAACTGGACAACAGTCATTACTCGTAAGCTTTTAAGCAACAGTGATGGCCGGACAATCGACACCATTGATGAACAATGGTTGGAGCAACAATTCAATGGGTAAGCAGATGATTAAAAAGCAATTAGTAGTACTTGTAGGGTTAGCTATTTTGGCTGGGTGTTCCTCAACCAAAGATATCCCACCAACAAACGCAGAATTGCACCAACGCTACGGCATTCCTCAGCAGCCGACAGATCAATGGATTCAAGAGAACCTTCCTATCTACGAAGCGAAGGCTGACAAACTGCTTGCGTCTGATGATGATGTCGATGCCTATTACTTCCTTTTGAATATTGCTGAAAATCGTGGCAGTGCTGATATCGAAGCACATAAGAAGCAAGATCGTGTAGATCGTGGTCTCAATGTTTCTTATGAAGATTTAGGACTGGGTGGAGCAGCATTTCGCAAACCCGATTACATCCATGTATTAGGTCCAACAAGTAGTCTCGGCGCGAATAATGAAAGCGCATTGATAAAACAGCAGAAGGATAAAAATGGTTCCAACATGGAAGATGCCATTTCCGCATACAAAAAACTTTCTTCTGGTGTGAAAGGCAAAGGGTACTCCTTATACGAACTATCACGCTGGGAGCGTTTCTGTGATAGCGGTAATGGCATGGATGAACGCGATTGGCAGTTCATCGAGAAAGAAAAAGGCGAAACAGGCAGTATCCCAAGCGATCTGGTTGGTCAGTGCAATCCGCCACAACACACTTACCAAGATTATCTCACCGCTTGGACGCAATTTTGCACATCACAAAAAATGACGAATGAACAGCGCAAGATCGTTCGCAGTTCTACTCGCCCATTTACAGTGGTAAACCCATGCAAAGCCATAAAGTAACCACCAGCTCATCACATACTCAGTTGACGGAAGAAGAGCTTCTCGTTCTTCAAGCTAAAGCTGAGCTCTTTGATGAGCTGAACATCATGCTGGTTGAGGCCGGACAAAGTGGCACTCCGGAAGAAGCAGCAGTCGTTATCTCTGCCAACCTAGCTTTTATTGCTGGCACAGAGAAATCCCCCTTAATAGCCGATGCCTCCGAAAACTGGAAACAGCTGACCAACCTTTCTACGCAGCAAAACGGTATTCAAGACATCGCGCTCAAACCAAAGGAGTGCGCTTAAATGGATCTGTACATTTGTGAGAAGCCATCCCAAGCAAAAGACCTCGCAGCTGTGATGGGAGTAACTCAGCACGGCGACGGTTTTATTCATGATGGAAGTGGCCGGGCAATAACCTGGGCTCTTGGTCATCTATTAGAACTCTATATGCCCGATGACTATGACGAGAAATATAAAGCATGGTCCCTTGAAACACTGCCTATTTCTCCTGAATCATGGCGTAGCAAGGTGAGGCGTAGCTCTTCCAAGCAATATAAAGTGATCGAGCAGCTGGTGAAAAAAGCCAGCACAGTTTATATCTCGACTGACTATGACAGAGAAGGCGAAGCGATCGCTCGTTCCCTACTCGATAGATTCCGATACCAAGGCCCCGTAAAACGAGTTTGTTTAACTGCTCTTGATGAAAGCAGTATCAGAAAAGCACTTCGAAACATCAAAGATGGCAAGGAGACGATACCCCTTTATTACGCATCCCTATCTCGCCAGCGAGCTGACTGGGTAGTGGGTATGAACATGTCTCGCTGTTATACAGTACTTGCAAGAGAGGTTGGCTTCGGGCAAACGCTCCATATAGGACGAGTAATCACCCCCACGGTCGCCCTTGTGTGCCAGCGAGACAGTGAAATAGCCAACTTCAAACCATCACCGTTCTGGACGATGGACGTCGGTGTATCTGTTCAAAACGGTCAATTCCTTGCTCACTGGGTGCCGCCAGAAGAGTGCTCTGACGATCAAGGGCGATGTACAAACAAAGCCTATGCAGAGCAAGTAGCCGCTCAAGTAAAAGGAGCGCAAGCACTTATAAGTAAGGCTGAAACAAAAGCTGGCAAGGAATCAGCCCCTCTTCCATTTGATTTGACTAGTTTACAGCAATACGCGGCCAAACGTTGGGGGTACAGTGCGCAAGAAACACTTGATGCAGCACAAGCTTTGTACGAAAAGCACAAAGCAACCACCTACCCCCGTACAGATTGCAGATACCTGCCAGAATCACAGAAAGAGGATATCCCCGATATTCTTCAAGCTCTGATTCTTTCGGATCAGCGTGTTTCAGGGCTGGTGGCTGGAGCAGACCAATCGAGATCATCAAGAGCGTTCAATGACAAAAAAATCACCGCTCACCATGCCATCATTCCAACTCCGGCCAAAACCAACATAAGTGCCATGAGCGAAAAAGAGTTCAATCTGTACGATGCAATTCGTCGTTTCTACATCGCCCAGTTCTACAGTCCTTTTGAATTCAACAAAACTACAATTGATGTTCAATGCGGCAATCATTCGTTCACGGCCAACGGCAAAACACATTTACGTCAAGGTTGGAAAGTACTATTCAACAATGATGCAGAATCATCCCCTCAAGATGAAGGCGATGATCTTGATGGACCAAAAGAGCAAGAGAAATTACCGAAAGTTAGCCAGGGTGAACCAGCCTTGATCAATGATTCGGTAATCACTGACAAAATGACTCGGCCATCACCTCATTTCACCGAAGCCACACTACTAAGCGCGATGGAAAACATTGCTCGCTTTGTCACAGAAGAAAAGTTTAAGCAAGTCCTAAAAGACACCGCTGGCCTCGGCACCCCAGCTACCCGTGCAGGCATTATTCAGGGTGCGGTCGATAAAGGGTACTTGCAGAGAAAGAAAAAGCTCCTTATCGCCACGGATAAAGCTCACGCACTTATTGCTGTCGTACCAGCAGCGATCAAAAGCCCAGGCATGACGGCGGCTTGGGAACAGGAACTGGAGAAGATAGCGACAGGGAACGGAAACATGTCCGTCTTTATGCAGCAAATCTCAGGTTGGATTGTTCAAATGATCCAACAACTCAAGCAGAATGCTCCAACCCTAACTCAACCAGAAGGCATCTTAGCTAAGGCTTTCAAAAATGCGGAAGGTCCTACTCATGATTGTTTCAATTGTGGTGGTAAGTTGAAGCGACTAAAAGGGAAAAATGGCTTTTTTTGGGGGTGTCAGAACGAGACATGTAAAAAGACTTTTCCTGACAATCGTGGGAAACCAGAAAAGCGTATTGCTGCTGAGGATTGTCCTGATTGTCCTGACTGTGGCAAGCCAATGCGCCTACGTAAAGGCAAGGCTCCAGGTAAAAAGCGAGCTAGCTCTTTTTGGGGTTGTACTGGGTATCCTGATTGTAAATCGACGATGCCATACTCTCGGAAGAAAAAATCTCTGGAAGAGTTATTTGACTAACGTCTCGGGGCTTAGGCCCCGGTATATAACTGATAATCAAATAGGCTCACTGACACTAGAACATCCATTAAACAGAGTGATATTTAGCATTTTAAATTTTTAAGGGTCCATTATGTATCATAACCGAGAACACGCCAAAGCTGCTTTCAAACACCACACCCTGTATCTTAATCTAGGCTGGATGGATAATGATAGGCAAAGAGTGATTAATAGCCTTTATTTATATAGCTTAGCTAAATTCAAACAGGAAAAGTGTAGAGAAATAACCACTCCAACGACAGATTTCATGAATAGCGTAGATAGATACAAAAAACCAAGAATCGACAACAATTTCCCTGTGAACGCACTATCAAATAAGAGTTCTTTAGGGGTCGCTGTAGCACTGCCATTGTACAAACAATGTAAAGTAAAACGAGTAGAAAAGTTATTTTTAGGAATATTAAATAAATCTACAAGGTGTTACCTAGATCTATATGAATTCGAAATTAAGAAGCTCCTAAAGACTGAATGTAAAAAATTACACTCATTAGGCTATGATAATTTTGAAGTTCGAAGCCTAATATATAACACGCATTTTTTACCCAAAAGAGTAGTGAATTCAATTGTTAGACATAGTGGAAAAACTAAATACAGCGTTAACGTCCCTAAGTTTATACTATATAGGGATTTTATAGACTCCCCCTCCATTAGTTATGTCTTAGAAAATAATGCTGTAAGTGATTTCTTCTATCATAGTTCCGTTTTCAGTAGAGGAATGCCGACTAAAAAAAATAAAACAACACTTTCTAATCAGCTCGATATATCTCGCCTTCAAGGGGCTTTGATGTGATGGACGCACTTCCCTTCTAGCACCGTTGTACCAAACTAATGGTGCAACCAGTAAGAGCAGGAGT